>CAYNUI010000041.1:10276-14012 GCA_964400185.1 uncultured Hyphomonas sp. | reverse complement strand
CGAGCCGATCAAACTCAATACCGGCAATGCCCGTCTCCTAGAAAAGTACGAGACGCGCCGCGCAAAACTCGAAGCCAAACATGCCGGCATCAAGCTTGGACGATCACGCCAGGCGGCCCTCTCCGCGCCGCTCGATGACCGGGACGGATGCAGCGAATGCGGGCGCTGCCTTTGGGGCTGCCCGACAGGCGCCTTCTACACGCCGTCACTTACGCTCAAGACTTGTCTGAAGCACCCGAACTTCGAATACCTCTCCGGTCGCTTCGCCAGTCACTTCATAAAAGGAGAAGGAAAGTCCCTCGGCGCGCTCGTGACGCTGCTGAGGAATGGATCGAGCGAAACTGTTTCAGGTGACGCCTACATTCTCGCCTGCGGAACGATCAGCAGCAGCAACATCTTCCTGCGCACGCATTATCACAATCACGGTGAGATCATTCGATTAAAGGGACTGATGGACAATCAACAAGTCCTCGCGCCCTTCTTCAACGCGTCCATGTTTGGCCGCGCCTATGATCCGCAATCCTATCAATACCATCAGCTCGCGATCGGTATGGAGACCGAAGACCCAAGTGAGTTTGTCCACGCCCAAGTCACATCTATGACGACGGCATCGGCCCATCCGATCATGGCACAGATCCCCCTAGGCATGGCAGCTGCACGCAAAGTATTTACGACCATTCGGTCCTCTCTCGGTGTTGTGAATTTGAACTTCAACGATACGCGGCGCGATACAAACTATCTGACCCTGGACTCAGAGAGTGATCAGGAGTGGCCGGGTCTGGTTTTGCGGTATCAGTCGCCCGAGGGGCAGAGCGAGCAAATTGCTTCCGCGATGTCCCGCCTCAGCAAGTTCATGCGCGATCTCGGCGCCCCCTTAGTGCCCGGCATGGCCCAGGTGCGCACACCGGGCGCTAGCGTCCACTATTCCGGAACGCTACCCATTTCAGCCAATGGCGACGAATTCACCGTCAACGAGACCTGCCAATCGAACGACTATAACAATCTCTTTGTTGTCGACGGATCGGTCTTCCCGGCTCTACCGGCAAAGAACCTGACCTTCACCTTGATGGCGAATGCGACGCGGGTCGCGACCGAAGCTTTCTAGGGCGCAGCAGACGCAGAGACGATTTCCGTAGTGGACGGGGTCTCGGCGTCCGTAGAAGGCATCAGACGTTGAATACGCTCTGACTCTTCGGCCGCTTCCTCATCTCGTCCAAGCTGCGTCAGCGCTTCTACGCGAAGACGACGGACCGGAACATTCGCAGGATCTTGGTCGAGTAGATTGTCTGCATTCCCGAGCGCATCCTCATACTTTTCGAGCGAGACTTGAACGGCGACCAAATTTTGGATCGTTTCCGCATCCTCTTCTTCGCTCATCTCCATCAATTGGAGCAGCGTCTCTTCGGCTTTCTCGGGATTACCAGCTTCAGCGTAAACGCCGGCGAGCGCCATCAAAACGGTCGCGTCGTTTGGCTTGGCCAACAAGAAGCCCGTAAGCAGGGTCTCGGCCCGCTCATAGAGCTCCGCCTGTACGAGATGGTCGCTAAACTCCAACGTGATCTTCCGGCTCTCAGGGTTAAGCTCGAGCGCCTTTTGGAAGGCGACTTGGGCAGTGACAGCCTCGTCCTGGATTTCCACTTCGACGTCCGTATCGGCGTCTTCAGCGGCATTCTCCAGCGCTGAAAGCGTTCGCGCTTTATAGAGCCAGAAGAGTGGGCTTTGCGGGTTCTTGGCGAGCAAAACCTCAAGCCGCTCTGCGGCTGATGCTGCCGCACCTTGGCGATACTCATAGCGCGCCAAAGCAAACTCGGCAGGTTGAGCATAGATCGAGGTGGCGGGTAGTTCGCTCATGGTGCGTAGCGCCGCTTCCATATCTTGCATCTCAAGCTGCAGCAGCATGCAGGTATAGGCCACACGCTCCTTCGCTTCACGCGCGGCGCAGACTTGATCCAGCGTTTCTTGAGTTGGCGGGCGGATCACACCGCTCGCTTCTTGTAGGCCGAGGAGCAGAAGGTTTTGCTCCGTCGACATTTCTACATTCGCCATTTTACGAATGACCTGACGGGCCGCGCGCGGACGCTCGGACGCCATCAAATTCACAGCGCGAGAAAACAGGATGTCGAAATCGTTCGCGGCTTCCGTACTCGCGGTGCGGAACAATGGGAGCGCTGTTTCGAAGCGTCCGAAAGAGAAGTTAAACTCGGCCCATTCTTTCATCGTGTCCGCGTCATCTGGGGCGAGAGCGAGCGCGCGCTGATAATCGGCTTCGATCTCTTCGCTCGGATAGTCACCCGAGCGCGCCTTGGTGGTCGCGAACCGGCGCCAGGTCGGACCATTGTCTGGGCGATATTGAATAGAGAGATCGAACGCATCGATGGCTTCCGGATAGAGGCCAAGCGCAACTTGAGACTGCCCCAGAAGCGACAAGGACTTGCCTTTGCGCGAGCTGCTCGTGATGTCGACAGAGCGCTCAAACACGCGGATCGCTTCTTCATGCCGCTCGGTTTCGGCGAGCAGAATGCCGTAATTCACATAACCCGGATTGTGGTTTGGGTTTGCTGCGATGTGCGTCGCATACGCTTTGATGGCCGCCTCGACATTCCCGGCGCCTCGATAAGACTGGGCGTAAGAGAATGAGGCACCATGCTCAATGCGCTGCTCCGGCGAAAGCGCGGTCAAAATCGCAAGCGCCTCTTCGTGTCGTTTCCGCTTGGCGAGCATTTTCCCAACAAAGGCCTGGTACTTCGGGCGCTCTGATTGCGGCGCCGACCGGAAGAACAGCGTCGAACGCAGAACGTCGGAGGTCAGGGGCGAGAGCGATGTATCTTGAACAATCGCCACCAAATCTTCTTGGAAATCCTCAGCAATATCTGTCTCGACGACGCTTTCAATCTCCACTTGGTCGTCTGATGAGATCGAGCGAACGATGCCATCATCCATGTCCGTGCGGACCACAAGTTCAGCGACAAATGCTGAACCGGCGAGAATCAGAGCCGCTGCGCTAAGCGCAGGCGCTGAAAAGAAACGGGATTGCTCATGCATGGACAAATCCTTTGTCGGTCAGGCTTTCAACCAGACCTTTTTGCTGAACATTTTGAATTTCGATTCCCGGACGGCCATTGACCTCAAGGACCAGTGGTCCGCGATCATCGTCCAGACAGATATCGACGCCGATATAGCCGAGCGGAATCGCTTCCGCTGACGCCTTCGAGATCTCGATAATCTCGCGCCATTTCGGAATTTGGAAGCCGATCAAATCAGCACCCGTATCGGGATGTTCAGGGGTGGTTTGGCCTTTTAGGGCCGCATTGGTGACTTTGCCGGTCTCGATGTCGATCGCCAGTCCAATCGCCCCTTGGTGGAGATTGGCTTTGCCGCCGGATTTCTTGGTTGGCAGGCGCAACATGGCAGAGATCGGACGCTGCTCATGCAGAATGACGCGAATGTCGGACAGACCGTAATCTGAAAGCGTGCTGAGATCGCCGTCCTGCTTCAGAAGCGGCTCGACATAAGCGATATCTTCGTCGCCGCTTTGCGAGAAAGAGCCGTTGAGGATCTCGCCGACATGACGAGACAATTGCTCAGCGGTCTTGGTCTTGCCGCCCGCGGTGAGGAAGTCTTTCCCGTCTCGGCCGCGAATGATCATAATGCCATTGCCTTGCGAGCCGCGATTGGGCTTCAGGGCGAAGGCGCCGAGATCAGAGAAGGTCTGGATAAACTCGGGCATATCGCGGAA
>CAYNUI010000041.1:4390-10176 GCA_964400185.1 uncultured Hyphomonas sp. | reverse complement strand
AACAAGCCCTGAAGCAGCACAGATGAGAACACGATATAGCAGGCAATAATCGTCACCAACGTGCCGGCGCCGGTGGTCAGCATGCCTTTCCAGTCGCTCTCATCGACCATGTTGTGGATCCGCTCGGCTAGGAAGGAAATGATCACGACCGGGAACAGCGCGAGCACGCCAAACTGGATACTGGAGCGGTTTCCGAACCAGAGCAGGATGCCGATAAAGAGCACCGTACAGATGGTGATGACCGCGGATAATCGAGGGATCTTCAATATGTTGAACGTATTGAAGTAGACCAGCATCGCGACCGCAAACGCGACGATGCCTGAGAAAGTGATGAGACCGAGCCAAAGCCCGGTATTCACACACGCTGCAGCGATCAGCATTGGCATGAAGATACCAAAGGTCTGGAGGCCCACGACGCTGCGCAAAAAGATCGTTACGAGCGCGGCAAGTGGGAACATCAAGAAGACGCCAATCATCTCTTCCGGCAGCCCGGTCAGTTTCATCAGGCGCGCGGCGTTGAAGCGGTTCAAGACTGGTTCGTTTTCTTCAAACTCGAAGAGCGCGGGCGACTGGCTGAACGGCTTGATCGTAAAGCGATAGTCGAAATTGATATTGCGCGTGTGGCGGAACAGCGCGTGGTCACCGGTGTAAAGACGCAGATAGTTCTCAGGCAGTTGCGCGAAATAGCCATTGGTCGGATCAAACGGCACCCAGCGCCCTTCGATCAGGACTTCGAGCCATTGGTGAGAGGTCTTCTTCGAGCCCTGATTCATGATGACGCCGCCGACAAGGCGCGCCGGAATGCCGTTAGAACGCGCGAGCGCCACAAAAAGACGGCCCTTACCGTTACAGCTGGCACGACCAAGCCGCAGCGCCGTCAGCGCATCGGTGAAGCCTTTAAATGGGGCCCCTTCGATTTCCTGATAGGTATAATTGTAAATCGCATTCAGGACCGGGACGAGCTGGCGGCTGTCTTCCGGCTGAATGGTTGACCAAAGATCGCGAATCTCTGGGTGACCCACCTGGATCCCCTCTTCCTCGATCAGATATTGAGAATATTGCTCGGGCAGGAATTCCGGCACCTGCAAGGACGGATCGAGCGAATAATTCAGCTCGCGCGCCGTAATCAGGGAGTGATAACGAATTTCCTGACCCTGATTGCCCGACCACATGCCGCGGCGGCCGGATTGATCGGTTTGGTCATCAAATTGAAGCTGACCGGACAGGATATTTTCACGAACAATGGTCTGACGTTCGTCACCAGCCGGCAGAAACGTGGTCACGTCGACATCGCGATCATCGCCCACAAAGCTCATAGACAGGTTGAAGTCATAGAGCGTCACCGCGCGCAATTGCGTCAACAGTGTCGGCGAGCTGCGCAGATGGAGAATGGCCAGGACCAAGCAGATGGCGATCAGCCAACCACTAGGATGTCGCGCGATAGACGCGAGTCGTGTTTGCCAGTTTGTCACGAGATCTAAACCCCACTTTGGTCCGCAATCTACTCCATGGGCTTGTTCAACCCGTACCGGAATAAAGCGATCAGCCTTGTTCGTCTTTTTAATATTCGGCAACGTTAACCTTAAACGGCGTTGCCCTTACTCTACTCATCACCCGTTGGCGACCCGGTATTTCTTCCCCAATCGTGGAGAAAATGTGTCGTGAACGTGCCCCAATCTAAGACGTCCATTTCCCGAGCAAAAGGCCCTGCGAGGCTTAACCTTATAGCGGTTGGAAAATCTGCAATTATTACAGACTTTAAGCGGCTACGCCGTTGCAGCGCTCCCGCGCTTTGAAACAATTTGTTACCGAATTTGAGCATCAAAGGGTGCGCTCAGATGACCAATCAGCCCCCGCTTAAACTGCGACAGTTTCGCCTGTTAGGTGAAAAGTGCGCACGAAATTCAATCGTACTAACCGTTTGATATTGCGCTAAATACAACCTGAAATAGTAAATTAACCAAGTCTCGCCATACGCATAGGGTATGAAGACACGTTTTTTCGCCGCCAGTTTCGGTGTTCTCGCTTTTGCTGCCACCCCGTCTTACGCGCAGTCTGTGGACGATGCGATCGCGGCTGCGCTGCGTCATAATCCGCAAATCGCCATTGGTGAAGCCGACACGGATGCCGCCGAAGCGACTCGATTCGGCGCCCTAGGAGGTCTTCTGCCTTCTGTATCCGCGAGCATTAGTGCAAGCGATGAAGCCTGGCGGAGCGATCAGCTCGAGCGCTTGCGCGCCGAGGACGGCGTCACTTACTCGCTGCAATTCTCGCAGCCCGTCTTTCAAGGCGGGTCTGCCTGGAATGGCCTAAAAGATGCACGCGCCTCGGTTCAAGCGCAGCGTCTACTGGAACGAGAGAATCGGCAATTGGTCGCCCAATCCGCAGCGACTGCGCATGCGGCACTGACGCTCGATCGTGAAGTCGTTCAGCACCGCATTCAAAGCCTGGACCTGCTCTTACAGCAAGTGGATTTCACCGAACGCCGCCGGGAAGCTGGCGCGGAAAGCCTGATCTCCGTTTCGCAAGCGCGGGCCCGAATGGAGCAGGAAAAAGCTGAACTGGTCCGCGCAGAAGGCGCGTTGGCAGCGACGGAAGCGGCCTATTTCCGGCAGACAGGTCAAATGCCGGAGCCCGTGGTGATTCCCGATACAGCTCGCATTGGCGATGAGATTATCAGCGCCGCAGATGCAGTGGCGCAGGCGCTAAAGTCCAATCCGGGGCTCTTGGCGCGAGATGACTTCGTCGCGGCGGCGCAATATGGCGAACGATCCGCTAAAGGGCGCCTCGCCCCGAGTGTTTCGGTCGACGGCCAATACAATGTCTATGACCTCAACCGCTCCGCCTTTCCATCTGGCATTCCGGGTGAGGATAATGAGTTTCAGGTTGTTGCGCGCGTCACCGTACCGCTCTTCCAACAAGGTCAGAACTATTCTGGCATCCAATCAGCGCGCGCCCGTTTGGCCCGCGAAAACGCCGCCCGTCGAGACGCTCGCCTCGCCATTGAAGAAGCTGTGTCCGCCAATTGGAATACGCTTCAGGCCGCCGCCGCTGCAATTGAAGCTGCGGAAGCCGCCGTCGCCGCTGGTGAAATCGTTGTCGAAGGCCAGCAAGCCGAATACCGGTCTGGCAGCACGAGCATTCAGGATGTTCTGGATGGTCAACGCGATCTCGTCTTCGCGCGTATTAGCCTATCACAAGCCGAGTTTGACTATCGCCGGGCGCGCTACGAGCTGCTCGCCATTATCGATCAATTGGCCCCGCCTGAAGAGTAAGCGCTCCAGGCGAGACCTTATGATTGATTAGAAGCCGATTTGATCGATGTTTTGGAAGTCGATCGTGTCGCCATTTTCAAACTCGATCAAACCCGCAGCATCATCGGTGAGTGTCAGCATGTCGGCGTCTTCGCTGACAATCTCGCCTTCTGTCAGCGTGACCGTCCAATCGTCGCCATAGACCATGCCATTGTCAGTCGCGGCGGAGAGATCGAGCGTATCCGTCCAACCAGACCCGCCATCTACAGTGTCAGCGCCGCTGCCACCGTCGAAGATGAAGAGGTCATCACCATCGCCGCCGATAAGGACATCATCCGCATCGCTAGCAACCAGCGTGTCATCAGAATCAGTTCCAGTGACCGTTTGCACATCGACAACGGTATCGAACTCGGCCGAGACCGTAGCATCGAGGCCATCTGGTCCGCTGCCATCTGGATTGATGACCGTGACAGAGTTCTCGCCGTCTACCAGATCAATCGTATTGAACTCGGCGCCTTCAAGCGTCATCGGCTCCATGTCACCGGAATTCGGGCCACGGGTTCCGAGCACTTCGACGCCATCTTCAGTGATCACGACTTGGAAACGAGGCGACCCATCAGCATTCGGCACCCAAGGAGCGGATGCCGCAGAGCCATCTTCAAAGACCAACATGACTTCAGATGAGTCATCGAACACGTTCGACTGAAGTTGCATAATCTCATCGGTCAGGGACTGCCCGTTGACTTCAACCTCAAACGAATTGTCGATCCGACCGAAATCAATGACGATTTCGGAAGAGCCATCCACCGCATCACTCAGTGTAACCGTCGATGTCTCAGACCCGCCGCCATTGCTAGTCGTGATCTCGGCATTCTCGACATCAGCGACCTCTGCCACCGTCTTTTGCGACATGGTTACGACCGGGCTGTCATCCATGTCAGCGACGTTGATCGTGTACGTCTCAGATGTCTCAAGACCCGCGCTGTCTGTCGCCGTCACGGTGACATCAACACTTTGCTCGGTCTCGTAATCAAGACTTACACCGTCCGCGAGACGCAGTTCGCCATCGACGACTTCGAACCGGTCATCATCAACACTGAACGTGACTGTGTCACCGGCATCTGGATCGACCACAGATAGAGTGCCAAAGCCAGCGCCCTCGACGCCTTCCACCACGGTGAGCGGCACTTCGATCAAAGAGATATTGTCGAGATGCGCCCCCAGGCTATCGCTTTCACCCGCTGCTTCACGGAATTCGAGGACATCATCGCCACCGGTTCCGACCACATCGAAGCTTACGGTTTCCCAATTGGTCGAGCTTGGATCGACGACGTCGACCAATTCACCGTTCCAGTAGATCTCAATCGCGTCCGTCGTATTGCTCCCGCGCGCCCGAATATCCAGAGAAAGCGTGTAAGTCTGGCCCTGCTCTGTAGACACGGTCTGCGAGATCGCATCCGCGGCATTGGTATAGTCGAGTTCAACGAACTGGTTCCCATCCGCAGCTGCTGTGCCGCCAAGACTGTCCCAAATTTCGATACCGTTAGCGGTTTCCCAGTGTCCGCTCGTGTCTTCGCTGAAGCCCCGCCAACCTCCGGTGCGAACGTCTTGCTCCTCGAAGCTGCCGCCGGTGATCAAATTCTCTGAGCTTGTTTCCAGCGTCAGACCGGTTGGTGCTTCATTGACGTCTGTGACTTCGATCGTGAAGCTTTCGCTCGTGCTCAAGCCTCCGGTGTCGGTTGCCGTCACAGTCACGTCGAGGCTTTCCGCCGTCTCATGATCCAAGCTCTCGCCATCTTTCAAGCGAAGCTCGCGATCGACCACCTCGAAGCGATCATCGGAGACAGAGTAAGTCACGCTGTCACCGTCATCCGGGTCGAAGCTTGAAACTGTGCCGACGACCACGCCTTCAGCATTTTCTTCAATCACAGGGCTCGCATCGCCTGCCACGTCCACGATCTCTGCACCGTTTTGCAGGACAAGATCATTGTTGCCAGCAAGGTCTGACACGACGCCATTTTCGGCTTCTGCCATATCCCAATGTGTGACGAGACCGTCTTGTGTGAGCTCACCACCTGCATTGTCGGCGACCTGCTCTTCTGTCAGGGCCTCATCATAGATGCGAACTTCGGCGATCTGACCTTCGAAGACTTGGCCGGAATCAAAGCCGCCACCTTCGCGATCTTGCTCTTGGCCGAGCGTAATCGTGCCGTCGGTGTCAATTCCAGAGACGTTGACATCCCGCGTGAACTCGAGATCGCCGTCAACATAGACGTTGAGCTCTCCAGAGGTCTCATCCCAGGTGAAGGAAACGGTGTGCTCTTCGCCGTCGAACAGGTCCGAGTTTGGAATATCGGTTCCGAACTTCTGACCATCCAAGAAGATAGCAAGGTTGCCGCTCGAATTCTCACCCCAAATCAGGACATCGTTGCCGCCACCACCGCTGCTATCCGCATAAGAGAAGAGCGGCGCGCCGCTGCCTTCTGGCATGCCGTCAGCGGTGAACGTCACTTCCACAGTGATCGCATCGCT
>CAYNUI010000041.1:0-4290 GCA_964400185.1 uncultured Hyphomonas sp. | reverse complement strand
TGCCTTCTGGCATGCCGTCAGCGGTGAACGTCACTTCCACAGTGATCGCATCGCTCGGGAAGTCTGTGACGTCCGCAGAAATCGCAAGGTCATCACCGTCGCCATTCTGGTTGAGGCTCAGAACGCTTTCGTCTGCGCCAAGCGACAGATCGGTTGGTGCTTCATTCACGTCCGCGACATCGATAGAGAAGTCTTCCGACGTTGAAAGCCCCGCGCTGTCGGTTGCTGTGACGGTGACATTGATGCTGTCAGCGTCTTCGTGATCAAGGCTTACACCTTCGGCCAGGCGAAGCTCGCCGTCGACCACTTCAAAGCGGTCGTCCGAGACCGTGTAAGAAACGCTATCACCGGCATCTGGATCGAAGGACGTGAGCGTGCCAACGACAGCGCCTTCGGCGTTTTCGTTCACAGATGCACCATCCAACGCAAGGTCGCTTGGACCTTCATTGACATCGACCACGTTGATTTCGAACGTTTCGCTGGTGGAGAGCCCGCCGCTATCAGTTGCGGTGACCTCAACATCAATCGTTGCGGCGTCCTCATGATCAAGGCTCACGCCGTCGGCAAGGCGAAGCTCGCCATCGACGACCTCAAAGCGGTCATCAGAGACAGTGTAAGTCACACTGTCGCCTGCGTCTGGATCGAATGAAGACAAGGTGCCGACGACGGCGCCCGCATCATTCTCATAGACGCCCATATCGCTCATGCGCGGGCTTTCAGTCAGAGGCTGAGCGCTCGGGTCAAAGTCAGGATCGGTCGTCAGGACGATTTGATCGACAGACACGCCATCTTCACGCGCCCACAGATTAAGCTCGTGAGTGCCGGCGCTATCGAAGGTGACTTCGACAACATTGCCCGTATAGGTGTCCTGGCTACCCCACTCGGCGTTTGAGCCAAATCCGGTCAAACCGCCATCATCTGTAATCCGATCGCCATCAATCCCGATATGAACGCTGTCTGCGTTTCCGCGCGGACCATCTTCGGCGGCGCCGAGAACGTGGACATAATAAGTGCCCGGCGTTTCGATATGGATTGAATAGGTGAGCTCTGGAGAGTCATTCTCGACCGAGCTTTCATCGATCCACATGTCGTAGGCATTTGCGCCATCATCCACATGGACCATGCCGTCCGTGTCGCTTTCGCCCCACGCATGATCAGTGCCCTCGGTCGCGCCATCATAGTTTTCGGCTTCGATGACCAATAGGCCATCTTGTTCGACAAAGGCGTCTGGCGCTGCTTCCAACTCAAGATCGGTCGGGGCTTCGTTCACGTCAGCGACTTCGATGGTGAAGTCTTCGGACGTCGCGAGGCCTTCGCTGTCGGTCGCTGTAACCGTCACGTCGATGCTATCAGCTTCTTCGTGGTTCAGGCTCACGCCTTCGGCCAGACGAAGTTCTCCATCGACCACTTCGAAGCGATCATCGGAAACGGTATACTCAACCGTGTCGCCGGCGTCAGGATCAAACGAAGAAAGCGTGCCAACAACGGCGCCCTCAGCATTTTCAGCCACAGACGCATTGTCGAGCGCAAGATCGCTTGGCCCTTCATTCACGTCCGCAACATCGACGGTGAACGTCTCCATCGTAGAGAGGCCGTCGCTATCCGTTGCCGTAACTTCGACATCGATCGAAGCGGCGTCTTCATGATCCAGGCTCACACCTTCGGCAAGGCGCAGCTCACCATCGACGACCTCAAAGCGGTCATCAGAAACGCTGTAAGTCACGCTGTCGCCAGCGTCAGGATCCACGGATGAGAGCGTGCCAACCACTGCGCCAGCTTCATTTTCAGAAACGCCAGAACCATCGAGCTCCAACTCGATTGGGCCTTCATTCAGATCATTGACGTTGATGGTGACCACTTCTTGATAAGTTTCACCACCGGAATCCGTTACCTGAACCGTCAGATCGTAGCTGTCTTGGGTTTCGAAATCGATTTGCGGATCAATGCCCCGCAATTCCATGTCGATGCTGGTAACTTCGGACGCGTCCAAAGCATCATTGTAGGCAACGAACTCACCAATACTGCCCTCGAAATAGAAGCCTTCATTGGCGCCGCTATCGCCATCATGGAAAACCGTGTGCTGGGCGATGCCGCCGAGTCCGATATTGCCGCTATGAGCACTCATCGTATCGCCGACTTCAACAGAGCCGATTTCTTCGCCGTTTACATAACCTGTGAACGTCCCACTCGCGCCATCATAGACCGCGGCGATGCTGTAAGACTCACCGGGTTCAATGTCGACCGAAACAGATTGGAATTCCCAACCGGTGCTCTCGCTCCAAGCGCCCATGTAAAGTTGGCCATCATCAATGTAGAAGTTGAAGCCGTTGACCGTGCCGCCTTCTTCATAAATGATTTGGCGCGTCTCAACATCGTCGCCAGTTTTAATTGTTAGCGCGAAAGAGCGCTCGCTTTGGCTCGATAGGTTGATTTTAGAATCATCAGCGATGTCGAGACGATCGTTTTCGCCGTCAAATGACAGACCTTGACCGCCAAATGGCCCATCCTCGATCAAGGTGGGTTGGTCACTCGCATCTGACTGCGAAACACTCGTGTTTTCGCCAGAAAGATCCTGAATGCTGCTCACCGGATCCCCGAAATTCAGACCCCCAGCTTCGGATGCATCCAAGTGCAGGATGCTGCCTTCAGGAATCTCTGGAGAGACCAGGCTGATCTCGCCTGTTTCAGCATCGATCGCAAAGGGTTGTCCCTCATTGTCGATCAGGCTGAACGTATGGGTATCACCAGCATCAGGGTCGGTGACGGAAACCGTTCCAACCACACCTTCAGTGCTGTTCTCATCGATCGTGTTATTGTCGAGGTCCAAATCTGTCGGCGCCTCATTCAGATCGACAACGTCGACGGTGAAGCTTTCAGAGGTCGACAAGCCGCCTTCATCTGTCGCCGTCACGGTCAGGTCGATCACCGGCTCAGCTTCATGATCAAGCGTGATGCCTTCCGCCAAACGGAGTTCGCCATCAACGACTTCGAACCGATCATCTGAGACGGTGTAGCTCAGGCTGTCGCCAGCGTCCGGATCAAACGCGGACAGTGTGCCGACAACGGCCCCTTCAGTATTCTCTGCAACGCCAGCCTCAACGAACACATCATCGAATGTGGAGTCCGAGTAAATCTCCAGGCCTGGACCCTCGATTGTACCTTGGAAATCTCCACCGAGACGCCCTTGCGCACTGCCAGAGTCATCGCCAACCGCCATACGGTCGCCGCCGGTATAGTCACGGTCGGTAAAGTCATCATGCGAAGCAACCAAGCTATTGCTTTCCGTCATCTCCGACAGAGGCAACTCATCAGACATCAGAAGCTTGATCGTGTCGCCATCGAGGTCGAGTTCGAGCGCGATATTATAGCTCGTGCCGGCTTCGATCGGGACACTCAGCTCCAAATCATTGCCTTCACCGGCATAGATTTCGAGCATGCCATCATTGATCACCACATTGGTGCCGTAGACGCTGCCGCCGGTCTCAAACAAGGTTTGCACCGCGTCGACATCGTCACCCGTCGTGAACGACATGGTAAAGACGATTTGATCCGACTCGAGGCCAAGGTTCTGCACGCTTGAGCCAACATGGCCGTCGCCAGCCGAGAAGTCTGCATCTGCTGTGCTGGTCTCGCGGGTGAGCGAGAGATCCGTCGGGGCTTCGTTTACGTCAGCGACTTCAATTGTGAAGTCTTCAGATGTGGCGAGGCCTTCACTATCAGTCGCCGTAACCGTTACGTCGATACTATCGATTTCTTCGTGGTTCAGGCTCACGCCTTCGGCCAGACGAAGTTCGCCATCGACGACTTCGAAACGGTCGTCAGAGACTGTGTACTCAACAGTATCGCCAGCTTCTGGATCAAACGAAGAGAGCGTACCAACGACAGCGCCTTCAACATTCTCAGCCACGGAGGTGTTGTCGAGGGCTAGATCGCTCGGGGCTTCGTTTACATCCGCAACATTGATTTCAAATGTCTCCGTCGTGGAGAGACCACCGCTATCGGTGACCGTTACAGACACGTCGATCGACTCTGCTTCTTCGTGGTTCAGGCTAACGCCCTCGGCCAAGCGCAGTTCACCATCAACCACTTCGAAGCGATCATCAGAAACCGTATAGGTCGCTGTATCACCAGCATCCGGATCGAAAGACGAGAGTGTGCCGACGACGGCACCTTCAGCGTTTTCAGAAACCGTATCGCCATCAAGCGAGAGAGCGCTTGGACCCTCATTCACATCAGCAACATTGATCTCAAACGTTTCAGTGGAAGAGAGACCTTCGCTATCAGTGACCG
>CAYNUI010000040.1:11181-14286 GCA_964400185.1 uncultured Hyphomonas sp. | reverse complement strand
TCGATCTTCTCGACGCCTTCATCCAAGACTTCACCGGTGCGGAACACCGCGCAATTGTCCTGCATGGCTTTCTGCATTTCGAGACGCAGATCAGCGACTGAATGGTCACCATCGGCGTTGCGAATACGGTCAAAGCGCGCGAGGTGGCTCTCGGTCTGCGATTCTTGGATCGTCGGCTGGCTGGCACCCGCTTCGAGCGTCGCGCCGCAACGGAGCCCAGCTGCGCGACCAAAGACGACCAGGTCGATCAGAGAGTTAGAGCCGAGACGGTTGGCGCCGTGGACAGACACACAGGCGGCTTCACCGACCGCCATCAGGCCCTGCACAACTGAGTCCGGGTCGCCGTCTTTCTTGGTCAGGACTTCGCCATGATAATTGGTCGGAATACCGCCCATATTATAGTGGACCGTCGGCAGAACTGGGATCGGCTCGCGGGTCACATCGACGCCTGCAAACACTTTCGCGGTTTCTGAAATGCCCGGCAGACGCGCGGCCAGTGTTTCGGCTGGCAAGTGCTCCAGATGCAGGAAGATGTGGTCCTTGTTCGGACCAACGCCGCGGCCTTCGCGGATCTCAATCGTCATCGAACGCGAGACCATGTCTCGAGGCGCAAGGTCTTTCACGCTTGGTGCATAACGCTCCATGAAGCGTTCACCTTCTGAATTGGTGAGATAGCCGCCTTCGCCACGTGCACCTTCAGTGATCAGGCAACCCGCGCCATAAATGCCCGTCGGATGGAACTGAATGAATTCCATGTCCTGCAGCGGTAGACCCGCGCGCAGCACCATCGCATTGCCATCGCCAGTACAGGTGTGGGCGGAAGTACAGCTGAAGAAGGCGCGGCCATAGCCACCCGTCGCCAGAATCACTTTCTGCGCACGGAAGCGGTGGAGCGTACCATCATCGAGTTTCCAGGCGGTCACACCGCGGCACGCGCCTTCGTCATCCATGATCAGATCAAGCGCGAAATATTCGATGAAGAACTCCGTGTCTTCCTTCACGCACTGACCATAGAGCGTGTGAAGCATCGCGTGACCGGTCCGGTCAGCCGCCGCGCAAGTGCGTTGCACCGGCGGGCCTTCACCCATTTCTGTCGTGTGGCCACCAAATGGACGCTGATAGATCTTGCCATCTTCGTTCCGGCTGAACGGCATGCCCCAATGCTCAAGCTCATAAACAGCCGCTGGGGCTTCGCGGGCGAGGTACTCAATCGCGTCTTGGTCACCGAGCCAATCAGACCCTTTTACGGTGTCATACATGTGCCAGCGCCAATCGTCTGGGCCCATATTGCCGAGCGAGGCCGCGATTCCGCCTTGCGCCGCAACGGTGTGCGAGCGCGTTGGGAAGACCTTTGTGATACACGCGGTTTTCAAGCCTGCCTGCGCCGCGCCCAGGGCTGCACGGAGACCAGATCCACCTGCGCCAACAACAACGACGTCATATGTGTGATCGATGAATTTATAGTCGCTCATCTTTTACCTCTTCCGCGCGGACGCTTATGCGCCGGCCGTGAACCAGATTTTCAGCACCGACAGGATAGTCGCTGCTGCTAAGGCGATCACTGCAAACGTGTTCAGAATAAGAAGCGCTTGCCGTGTGCCGCTCTTAGCGATGTAGTCTTCGATTACCACTTGGAGACCGAGCCGCATGTGATAAAGCGCCGCACTCAGTGTTAAAATCAGCAAAATTGCATTTAGCGGTTGCGCCACCCAGGTCAGCGCACCCTCATAGCCTGCTTTGCAAGCGTGGATGATGGAATAGAGGAACCACGGCACCAAAAAGAGCAGCGCAATTGCCGTGACTCTCTGACGGATATGATGGGTGGTGCCTTCGCCAGCCGACCCTAGACCTCTAACGGATTTCGCACTCGTCGTCATCGTCTTGGCTCCCTTAGTAGAACGACGCCAGCGACCAGATGACCGCAGCCCCGATGATCGCAAATGCGAAGTTGAACATAGACCAAAGGCTTGCAACGCCTGGATTGAACCCGATCATCGGCCCATCCCAGATCAGGTGACGCAGACCATTGGCGAAGTGATAGAGCACGGCCATGGACCACAAGAAGAGCAAGATTTGACCTGGTAGGCTAAATGCAATGCTCTCCACAAAAGCATACGCTTCCGGTCCAGTGGCAAGAGAAATCAACCAAGCGCCAATCAAAAAGGCGCCGCCATAAAGGCCAACGCCCGAAACGCGGTGGAAAATTGATCCGGCCATGGTCCAATGCCATTTCCAAATCTGAAGGTGCGGCGAAAGAGGGCGTGGGTCAGCCCGTCCCGGTCCAGCCATGTAATCTCTCCAATGCAAACGTCTTTGCTTGGGCGCCGTTCTTAAGCGCGTCGAAAGGCGTGTCAACGCGGCGGGCGGTCCGAGAGCGGTCACATTCGCGGCTCTCCCAAGGTGAAGTCACACAGTCCCATTCTCGGCAGACGGGTGCAGATCAATTTTGCGTGCGTGGACCAAGTCCAACGCAGCGGCACGTCTAGGCAGAACGCGAACGGCGTTTTAGCGTCTTCGAGACTTCACATAAAAGGCTTTGCCAATGACACTCCTGATGCGTCTACTTCTCGTTTGCTGCTTGGCTTTAGCTTTGCCGTTTATGGTCGGCGCTCAGACGCTGAACGACATTATTCAGCAGTATGAAACGTTCAACACCGTCGGTGACCCCGATGAAGCGGCGAGAGCTCAGGGCGAAGAGCCCCGCGTCTGGGCGACAGTAACCCCTGCCTATGTCGCGGACCGCGCAGCTGAGGCCTCGGACATGCTCGCGGCGCTAAACGCCCTCGACGCGCAAGACACCGGTCCCGAAGCCGCTATTTTGCGTCATCTGTTGCAAGCTGAAATCAACGCATATGCGTTGGATACCGCCCGCGTCCCGTTTACTGGCGATTGGGGCTTTTTTGCTGCCCCCTCCTACACCGCCATGCGGACCCGTTTGACCACGCGCGATCAAGCCGACGCTTGGATCGCCCGCCTCAATGACCTGCCGCGATACTTTGACGAGCAGATTGCCAATATGCGTCGCGGGATTGAAACCGGCTGGACCCAGCACGGAGATCCGCTTGCGACATCAATCGCGCAGATCCGCGCTCAAAGCCAAACCGC
>CAYNUI010000040.1:9751-11081 GCA_964400185.1 uncultured Hyphomonas sp. | reverse complement strand
CGCCAGAAGACATTCATGCGCTCGGCCAGACGGAAGTCGCGCGCATTCGGGCGCAGATGGAAAGCATCATCGCGGAAGTCGAATTTGAAGGCACGTTTGAAGAGTTCATCGCCTTCCTGCGAACAGACCCTCAATTCTATGCTCAGACACCAGAGGAGCTTCTGGAAAAGGCTTCTGAAATGAGCAAGCGATTGGACGCGATCCTGCCGCGCTATTTCGGTATCTTGCCGCGCCTTCCCTATGGCGTGGAAGCGGTTCCAGCGGCGATTGCACCAGGCTACACGACGGGACGCTATTCAGGCGGCGACGCGGACAAAGGGATTGCAGGCACTTATCTCGTCAACACGTACGCGCTCGATCAGCGCCCGCTTTATGAACTGCCTGCATTATCCGCACACGAAGCGGTACCGGGCCATCATCTGCAGATTGCGCTCGCTCAAGAGCTGAGAAATGTCCCCGAGTTTCGCAAATCTTATTACGCCACGGCCTTTGGTGAGGGTTGGGGCCTCTATGCGGAAAAACTGGCCGGCGAGGCTGGCTTCTATCGCACGCCCTATGAGCGGTTCGGACAATTGTCCTATGAGATGTGGCGCGCCTGCCGCCTCGTCGCCGATACCGGGCTACACCATTATGGTTGGAGCCGCGAAGAGGCAGAGGCCTGCTTCAATGAAAACACCGCGCTTGCGCCGCTCAACATTCAGACCGAGGTCACGCGCTATATTGGCTGGCCGGGCCAAGCGACCGCTTACAAAGTGGGCGAACTTAAAATTCTGGAACTGCGCGCCCGAGCCAAAGAAGCCCTTGGCGAAGCCTTCGACATTCGCGCCTTTCATGATGAGCTTTTGGGCGCCGGTGCCATGCCTCTTGATGCCCTGGACCAGCGTATCCAGATGTGGATCGAAACACAGCTGAGTTCCGCGCAATGAAGACGCTAACAATTATTGAAACCGGCCGCCCACCAGAGGCGATTGAGGGCGACTGGCCAGACTATCCGGCCATGTTTGAGGACTTGCTGTCGCCTTTTCTGCCGGATTGGTCCTATGACGCCGTAGCTCTGCCCGACGGTCAGCCCTTGCCAGATCCCGCAAGCCTGGATGCGATCCTGATCACGGGGTCTCCCGCCGGGGTGTATGATGAGACGCCCTGGATGGCGCCACTCATGGATTTCATCCGCTGGGCCGCTGACGCGAAAGTCCCACAAGTTGGCGTCTGCTTCGGACACCAGGCCATTGCGCACGCGCTCGGCGCCAAGGTTGCCAAATCGGACAAGGGCTGGGGCATTGGGCGTCACGTTTATGAGATTGCATCAACCCCCAGTTGGATGGCCGAA
>CAYNUI010000040.1:0-9651 GCA_964400185.1 uncultured Hyphomonas sp. | reverse complement strand
GGCATTGGGCGTCACGTTTATGAGATTGCATCAACCCCCAGTTGGATGGCCGAAGACGCACCGAATGAGTTCAGTCTCGGCGTGAGCCACCAAGATCAGGTTCTTTCCCTCCCGCCTGGTGCGACCCTCGTTGCGCAGAATGACTTTTGTGAGTTTGCGGCACTATCCTACCCGGCCGCAAATGCGATGAGCTTTCAGGGACATCCTGAATACAGTCCGGGGTTTTCTTGCGCGCTCTACAACGTTCGACGCGGCACAAAGCTTTCGCATGAAATGGTCGATGCGGCTGAGGCGAGCTTCTCCGATCCGGTCGAGAATGATCTTGTTGCCAAATGGATCGCGAACTTTCTCGTCGAATCCGTTGGCTAGCTAGAGCGACCTAAGAGCCGGTCCGCTTCTCTGAGTATCCCCGCAACGTCGCCAACGCGTCACTACGGTTTTCTACGGGCACGTTTGCCCAGGCCTCTAGGATATCAGCCGTTAGGTCATCGGGCGTATGATCGAGAAGAAAGCCTGGTCGGACATTCAGGTGTGGCGCTAAGCGCTTGAGCCAACTTGCAGACAGTCCGCGCTGGCCATTTTCGAGCAGCGAAATGACCGCCGCTGTTGTCCCAACTTTCGCCGCGAGCTCTTGCTGGGTGAAATCCCGAAACTCTCGCCATGCGCGTAGATTATTTTTAGGTTCGGTGTTCGCCATGAATCACATTGCTTCGTTTCGTAGAAATTGAGCATGAGACGCAATAGAAATCAAATTTGCGAGGATTTTCAGTCGTCGCCGGCGTTAAAATCCACCACGTTTTCAAGGTTTGGCGCTGGGTTGAGAACGTCTTCGATCGCTTTGCCGAGCTCGGCATAACTCTCTAATGCGACGTCCAAGGATTGAACAAAGGTTTGACCATATTCGATTTCGCCCGTGTTCTTATTGATCCGCCGCCTTTGTCCGATCACCGTCTGTCCAGGACCAGCTTTGAACTCCACGTGAATATCAAGCCAAACCTCGCCTTCCGCGTCGTCTCGCTTTTTGCGGGCCATTGCAGGCCTCAAATAGGCAAGTTTCGTCGATTGCTGGTCATGCGCTTTGTAAAGCGCGAATCCATGTTCAGCCGTGGCGTAGAAGATCTCTTTACTCCACTGAGAGGATTCCAATGGATTCATCGGGTTGAAGACCACGATATCGTCGTCAAGACCGGTCGACTCGTACAGATTGATGCCAATCGTAAAGGAGTGAAAGAACACCGCTCTGCTATTGGAGATTAGCAGGTTCGGACGCTCAACCGATTCATAGATAATATTATCGTCCTCCAGCGTTAGCTTTGGAATCGACTTCACTTCATGGCCGATTTTGAAGGACAGGTTTTTCGTCCCCAAAACCACCTGCGGTAGGTCTTTGATATGTACGCGGGTGGGCGAACCAATGCTCATATCAACACCTCTTTCGGCTCACGCGCGACATGCTCCTTTAAGAGCGATAGAAGCTCGTCCGGAGACGCATACGGTACGAACAAATCTCCCGAAGCGGCGAAAACGATTGGCAAGCCTAAGCGGTCCGCTTCAGCTTTAATCTCTTTTTTGAAATGGTCGATGGTTTCGACCCCCGCCAACATTACGGCATTAGACCGTTTTGTTACGCTTGGATCCCAAGCGGTATCCTCGATCAATGAAGTTTGCAGATCGTAGTAAAACGTCTTCGGCGAAATCCATTGCAAGGCCAGCCCCGCCTCATCAAAATCGGCTTTGTGCTTCGTAACATAGGCGACATCGCCAGCGCTCTTCTGTGCGAACTGGCGATAGAACCAGAGCGTATCGCGACGCAGCACTGCCTTCAGGCCACGAACCGCAATCTTCAACCCACCTTTTGAGAGCAGCGTTTGGCGAATCATCCGCCGGAGCCAGTCGGGGCGAATGACGTCCCAAATGGAAGGATGGTTGAGCGGGTTTGCGTAAACGGTGAAGCTCACTTTAGAGCTGAGCTGCCCGAGCCGGTAACAAATCGAATTGGACGTTCCCATTCCCATAAGCAGAACGTCATCTAGCTCGAGTGTATCCAACAGACGGGTGAACAAGGCTGCTTCAGTTGCGATCGCTGCACCGTTTTTCACATGCTCTTTCGTCAGCAGCACATCCGGTAAGCCGGCCGTTCCACCGAAGCCTGGGCGGCGGCAGAAAATGACTTGATAGCCCGCAGCCCACATCTTCTCGCAAAACTCGGTAGAGGGCGGAACCGGAAATTCGATTGAATTGATGATCACAAGCGGGCGAAGATCGGATTTCTCGCCGCGATGGATCATGACTTCCATTTCGATCGAAGTATCGGAGAGAGAAACCCGTCGCAAACGTCGAGGCTCGGCGTCGTCAAACGCTTCGATCGACTCAGAAAATTCCGCTTTGACCCCTCTCATAACCATCAGGATAGAGAGCGTCTCAAGCGCTGTCTATTTCGTTTTTGCAACATTTGGGGTCGCGAGAAAACCCGAGTATTTATGCGGAGTTTGAGCTATTCCGAGCCCCGAGGGCTCCTCGCAGAGCGTCTAACGCAACTTTTAAGTCTTCTGTCAGGAGACGGTCGGATTCTTCCATATCAGAGGGACATACGCGTAGGGTTTCTTCCAGCACGGAAATCCACTCCCGGATTTCGATTTCTTCGTCCTGGCGTTTTCCCCGAGAGGGGTCTTGATGGCCCTTATCTATTCGCAAAGGTCCTCCTCCTTGCTTATTCAATGTTGCATACTGCAATAAAAAATCAAGTTATTTGCGTGTTCGGTTCAACCAACGCTTCATCTCTATTCAAACTAGCGCCTCGCGCGGGGTCACTCTTTCCAGGTCGAAAAGACGTCGCATAGAACAGACTGTGTCCTCTTCGCCCACACCCTCCGCCCCCGATCCATCACCGACAAAGCTAGATGCGCGGCAAGTTTGGATTCTCACGATCGCGTCCGCCATCGTGACCGCGAACGCCTATTACATTCACCCCATCATATCCTTGGTCGCGGACTCATTTGACGTCGGCCCGTCTATGATCGGCCTCGTCCCTGCTGCAAACCAGCTTGCCTTGGCGGTCGGGATCTTCTTTTTGCTGCCATTGGGAGACCGGTACAGCAACAGGACGCTGACCGGGATCTTTGTTTTGGGGCAATTTCTTTCGATCGCTCTGATGGCGTTTGCAGTGGATTTTCGTCTTTTTCTAATCGGCTCGACCTTGCTTGGATTCATGACGATCGCGCCTTATCTGCTGCCCGCCTATGCTTCAAAGCGCGTGGATGGGGCCGAACTTGGTAAAGTCACAGCGATCCTGACCACTGGCGTTATCGCGGGAATCTTACTGGCCCGCGCCGGCGCCGGCGTGATCGCAGAATATTTTGGCTGGCGCACGGTCTACTACATCGCCACCGCGCTCATGCTCGCTGTAACGGTGACTCTCCCGTTCGCAATGGATCGCAGAGAGCACGCGTCAGAGCGCTCAGAGCCGACCTCCTATCTACGTCTGATCGGGTCGATGTTGCCGCTCGTTGGACGTTATCCCGAAATGCTGCTCTCAGGGATCATTCAGGCTCTGAACTTCGGGATATTCATCTCCATCTGGCTTGGGCTTGGTCTGCACTTGACCAGCCCCGAAATGGGCTATGGCGTCGATATTGTCGGGTATTTGGCGCTATTCGCCGTGATCAATCTGGTGACAACGCCGCGATTTGGCGCTTGGGCAGACCGGATCGGTGCCCGCAAAGCCAGGCTCTATATCGCGATTTTCCAGTTCTGCGGCGTCTGCCTGTTTCTGCCCTTTGGATACAATATTTGGCTGCTCATGATCCCGATCCTCATCACCAATATTGGCGGGCCTATCATCGATGTGACCGGGCGAATGACCTTTCTGAATGAAGCGCCTTCTGTGCGCACGCGCCTCATGACGATTTACATCGTTTTCATGTTTGTCGGCGCGGGTCTGGCCAGCTGGGCGGGGACATCGGCTTATGGCGCATGGGGATGGACGGGCAATAGTGTCCTTGCCCTTACCATGTCTGCGACTTTGTTGGTCTTGGCCACGATCGCGTCCCGCCAGGGAGCGAAATCTCAATGACTTTCTGGACCGTCAATCCTGACCGGGATCGATCTAAATTCTATCACCTGACAGCCTTGCCGGAGGCCTGTGTCGGACCACCGGACCGCCAGTTTTTCATGGGCGGCGTCGCGCTTGCGGCAACCATTGAAGCGCTCGAACACGCTTACGAGAAACCTCTCCTTTGGACGACGATCCAGTTTCTCTCTCATGGCATGGAAGGCGACCGTATTCAGATCGAATTGGACGCCGTGGGCGGCGGACGAAGTGTTCAGCAGGCTGCTGCTCGCATCAAAACTGGCGATCGCGTCCTGCAAACCGCAATGGCAGCCTTAGGTGAAAGACCACACCATTTCGATGCCACGTTCGTGAAATGCCCAAGCGTTCCAGCCCCGCTCGATTGCCCAGAAAAACCAATGGATGGCTTCGCTCAACCCGGAAACTTGCTAGATCAGTTTGAGCGGCGTGTTGCCCATCAGGATGATGCAACCGGAACAGAGTATCTTTGGTTTCGCCCAAAATTTGAGTGCGAAATGTCCGCCTCGCTCTTAGCCCTCATTGCAGACTTCTTTCTCGGCGCACACAGCCAAACGCAAGGCGGAACAAGCCTCGACAACACATTCAGGGTGCATGCGATCAAGCCAACCGAGTGGGTGCTCAACGTGGTTCAGTTATCGAGCATCAAAAATGGCGTCGCGCATGGAACGGTCCACCAATTTTCTGAGCAGGGAGAGTTGCTCAGCTTGGGCAGCCAAACCGGACTGCTGCCCCGACCAAAATAGCCCGCCCTCAAAAAGAGGACGGGCTGGCTGTCACGCCCAAGGCGCGATTGGATACGTCAATCTATGCGCCGAACTTGAAACGCGCGCCGATCGCAAAGACGTTTTGAGTGTTCTCAATGTCCAGCGTGCCTGGGAAAAGCTGATTGTCGAATTCCAGATCTTCCGTGGCGCGGTAGGCATATTCGCCAAACACTTCCCACTGTTCGTTGATCTGATAGGTCGCGCCAGCTTTGACCTGGTAGGCAAATTTGGTCTCACTGTCGTCGATCACGGCAATCCCTGATGGACGATAGGTGACAGACACATCTGCGAAGCCGATGCCGGCTCCGAGATAAGGCTGCAGCGCACCGCCTTGGTTGAAGTCATAATAACCATTGGCATAGACGCCGGTGGTCGTGATCTCACCTTGTCCGTCGGCGACAACCTCCGCCACAGTTACGCCGAGCGCTGTTGGGGAGCCAGCGATCGCCGCGGCGTCGACCGCGTCAATGCTACCACCGCCAAGCGTCACGCCTGTATGCGTGTCGACATCGGCTTGTGAGTAAACGATCTCAACGCCAGCGCGGAAGCCGCTGCCATAGCGTGCGCCGAACTCGCCAGAAAAGGCGGTGCCATTGTCGAACTCGGTTTCCCAGCCATAGGGCGTGCCTGCAGCAACGTCCAATGTGCTGCCATCGCCGAGATTTCCGGTGGTGAACGCGCCGGTTGATCCGCTATTGCTGCTATCGTTTTGCTGCGTGAAGCCGATCGAGCCGCCCACATAATATTCTTGTGCCGCAGCAACGCCAGAGATCGCGACGCCTGCCGCGAGCATTGATGTCATTTTGATGAGTTTCATACTCAACTCCTTCTTTCGCACGCAGAGGAGTTTCCCTCCGCCGACAAGGGATTTAGTATTCCTTATACGATAGGCAATATTAAATTTTCTTTGGCTTGCTTATTGCGTATAGGTCTGCACAAGGGCCCCACCGGGGAATCACTGCACCAGGAAGATACGATGCTGCCGAAACCACTCGCTGAAATTGCACCAAATACGCTTGAATTTGAAATCCTACCCTTGGTCAAACCGACCGGATTTAGGGAATATGATGCGCGCTGGTGGTTCAATGGGATTGGTCACGAAAAAGCGCCTGAGCTCAACCTGACAGGCGTGCAAGCCTTAGGGCTCGGCATGGCCACTTTGTTTCACGAGCTTGGCGTAGAACCAAAGGTCGTCACCGGCCACGATTTCCGCTCGATCAGCCAGCCGATCAAGAACGCATTGATCCTTGGCATGGTCCAAGGTGGTTGCGAAGTTTTGGATGTTGGTCTCGCGCTGAGCCCAATGGTCTATTGGAGCCAGTTCGAGCTTGATTGTGCCTGCTGCGCCATGGTCACGGCCTCACACAATGAGAATGGATGGACGGGCGTCAAAATGGGCGCCAATCGCCCCCTGACTTTCGGTCCTGATGAGATGGGCCGGCTGAAAGAGATTGTCCTGAACGGCGACTTCCAACCGCGCGCAGGTGGCGGTCATTTCCGCGTCGACGACATTCGCGAGAAATATATTGAAAGCGTCGCAGAAGGCGTCTCAATCAAGCGGCCCCTTAAAGTCATCGCCGCGTGCGGCAACGGCACGGCCGGCGCCTTCGCCCCAGACGCCTTGCGCAAAATGGGCGTCGACGTGATCGAGATGGATTGCAATCTCGACAACACGTTCCCGAAATACAATCCAAACCCCGAAGACAGCGAAATGCTGCACGCCATGGCCGCGGCTGTGAAAGAGCATGGCGCTGATATTGCGCTCGGCTTTGATGGGGATGGCGACCGCTGCGGGGTGATCGACAATACAGGCGAGGAAATCTTCGCCGATAAGATCGGCCTGATGCTCGCGCGCGATTTGTCTAAGGAATATCCTGGCGCGAAATTCGTCGTCGATGTGAAATCAACGGGCCTCTACAAGACAGACCCTGTCTTGAAAGAGAATGGCTCTACAGTCGACTATTACAAGACGGGTCACTCTTACATCAAGCGCCGCACCACAGATCTGGACGCCCTCGCTGGGTTTGAAAAATCCGGCCACTTCTTTTTCCGCCCACCCATCGGGCTCGGCTATGATGATGGCTTGATTGCGGCGAAAGCCATTCTGGAAATGCTGGATCGCAATCCAGATAAGACCATGGCGGATCTAAAAGGCGAGCTTGGCGTCGCCTTCACGTCGCTCACCATGTCGCCGCATTGCGCCGATGAGATCAAATATGACGTCATCGACCGGATCGTTGAAGAGTATAAAGGCCTCCTCGGCACGGAGATCCTCGGCCGCAAAGTCGTTGATGTGAACACCGTCAATGGCGCTCGCGTCACGCTGGAAGATGGCTCTTGGGTCCTCGCGCGGGCCAGCTCGAACAAGCCGGAATTTGCGGTTGTCGTCGAAAGCATGCGCTCTGAAGAGGATATGATCGCGTTGTTCCGCGAAGAGGTGAAACCGCGTCTCGCCAAATATCCCGAAATCGGGGCGTATAACCAAGAGATTTAGTCTCCCCCGCCCTTACGAAAATTTCACATAGATTCAACGACGGAGCCGCGTGCTTAAGCCGTTGTAGAGGGATCGGTGCGAAGTCTTTTCGCGGATTGGGAGACAATTAGATGATTTTACGACACGGCTTTATCGCCGCTGGACTGCTTGTTGCGGCTTGTGGCGGCGGCGGGGGTGGTTCGACCACGGCTGCAACGCCCACAGTGACCAGCTCTAACACACCACCAACGGTATCGAGCCCTGTCGCAGATCAGACCGCGCAGGTCGGGCACGCCTTCAGCCTCGACCTCTCCGGCACATTTTCAGACGCCGACAATGATGCGCTGACCGTAAGCGCGGATATTAGCGGCGCGGCCTTGGGACTAACTATCAATGGAACAACCCTTTCGGGCATACCGAACGCCAGCGGCACCTTTACCGTCACCTGCACCGCAACTGATCCGAGCGGCGGCACGGTCAGCGACAGTTTCACGCTCACCGTCACGATTGATCAGAACGCCATTCAAACCGTGTTCAATGGCTCGATCGATCTGGGCAATCTCGACGACTATGCCGGACAAACCGTCCCGAACTATATCACCAAAATCAATGATGGTGGCAATCCGATCACCAATGCAGGCGCCACGCTCGGGCGGGTTTTGTTTTATGACCCCTCACTCTCAACCACAGGCACCGTGTCTTGCGCCTCCTGCCATCTGCAATCGCTGGGCTTTAGCGATGCAGGCGTGGTCAGCACGGGCGTCGAAGGCGGTCAGACCGGTCGCCACTCGATGCGGTTGATCAACACCATGTTCGCCGACGAGACCGATTTCTTCTGGGACGAGCGCGCGCCGAGCCACGAAGCTCAAGAAAGCCAACCGATCCAAGACCACAATGAAATGGGCTTTAGCGGCCAAGGCGGACGCCCCGACCTCGCCGCGCTGATCACGCAGATGGAGGCGACAGAGTATTATGAAGAGCTGTTTCGCTTCGTCTATCTCGACCCGACCATTACCGAAGCGCGCATCCAAGACGCGCTCGCGGAGTTTACGAAATCCATCCAATCCTTCGACTCGCGCTATGATGAAGGCCGCGCCCAAGTGAACAACAATGGCGCACCCTTCCCCAATTTCACCGCCGACGAGAATGCGGGCAAAAACCTGTTTATGCAGAACCCGAATGATGGCGGCGCTGGCTGCAATCGCTGCCATCGCGCACCCGAGTTCGATATCGCGCCCAACTCGGACCACAATGGCATCTTCCGGGTCGCCAATTCAGTGACGGAATTTGATCTCACGAATACCCGGTCGCCAAGCCTGCGTGACCTGGTCGGTCCTGGCGGCAGCTCAAACGGTCCCTTCATGCACGATGGGTCACTGGCGACGATCCGCGATGTCATCGATCATTATGACGCCATACAATCGCCTGCGAGCGAACCGCCGCTCACCGAGTTTCTAAACACGCTCGACAATCGCCTGACCCAAGGTGGCAACCCGCAGGATCTCAACCTGACCAATGCCGAAAAGGATCAGCTCGAGGCGTTCCTGCTCACGCTAACGGGGGTGAGCATCTACACGGACCCGAAGCTGTCTGATCCGTTCTAACGCACATCCTCATAGTGGCGCGCCAGTGTCTCCGCCTTCGCCCCGAAGCCCCACATCGCGCCGACGCGAATATAGGTCCAGTTCGCGCGCCAGAAGCCCCACTCAGCCACCCTTCGGTCTGACGACCAAACCTTGCGCGGCACTTGCCGAATCCGGCCCCGCCCGCCGCGCACCATGCGCAGGCAAAGATCAGCTTCTTCCATAATGGTCTGGTCTTCATCCCAGCCGCCAACCGCTTCAAAATCAGCTCGCCGACAGATCATCACCTGATCTCCGAATAATAGCCGGCAGCCCCGAAAGAATGAAAAGGGACGGAAGAAGAGCGGGGCATACCAAGTCTTGATGAAATTGTGTGCCGTCGTCACCCGCCGCACCTGGCGCTCGCCTTTCATCACTGAAATAAAGCCCGCCAGGGCTGTTTTTGGATCGGCCAGCACGTCATCCGCCAAAGCGACGAAGTCCTCCGGCAGAGACGTATCTGCGTGCAAGAAGCAGAGCTGGTCGCCTGTGGCCGCCCGCACGCCAGCATTCATCTGACCCGCACGGCCTTTGGGCAGGTTTTCCAGCACGGTCACGCCCGCCGCACGCGCGATCTCGACGGTGGCGTCTTGGCTTCCCGCATCCGCGACGATCACGTCCACGGGCCGTGGATCGAGCTTTGTCAGCATCGCCAGTGTCGCTGGCAAGGCCTTTGCCTCATCCAAGGTCGGGATGATCACC
>CAYNUI010000039.1:0-14409 GCA_964400185.1 uncultured Hyphomonas sp. | reverse complement strand
GGGCCAGATATCCGGCTGGTTTGTCGTGACGACTTGCGGCTCGCCATTCGCGTTTAAATAGTAGGCCTCGGAACCATCCGCCGAAACGTCAACCCAATAGGTGCTCGTCGACACTTCGGATATTTGTGCGATCAGGTCGCCGGATTCAATCTCGAACACGTTGAAGCTGGAATTGGGGGTGACAGCAATAAAGTGAGCGCCGCTGGTGGATGTAAGGAACCCGTCTGGCGCTTGCATCGGGCCATACATTTTGATCGGATCGCCGGTTTCGCGGGCGAACAATGTGGGCTGATAGTTGGCACCTTCGGCAAGCACGCTGGTGCCATTTTGGGCGTAAAGAAAGGGCCCTGCGCGGTCGGTCTGGTTCGGCCAAGTTTCTATGACTTCGCCCGTCTCTGCGCTTCGGAACTCCGCGTTTCCGAGATGGTCAGCGATCATGAATTCAGCTCCGTCCGGAGAAAACTCAATCGAAGCGGTGTTTCCCATGATGATCTCAAGTTCGGCGAGTGGCTGACCGGATGAGAGCGACCATTGTTGCAAAATTCGCTGTTGTGTTTCCGAAACAAACGAGCTGATCAGGACGCGATCCGCTTCCGTCGAAATCGCAGAGAATAGGGTCACGGCTCCGGGTGTAGCTTGCGAAAAGACTTGTTCGCCAGAGGCAATTTCGAACACGCTGGTCGTGTCCATCATCGCATTATCAGATCCAACCATCATCAAAAACCGACCGTCCAGCGAGTGTTTGAGCCACCAATTTCCCGTGAGTTGTGTCTCAATTGTTGAAACACGCTCGCCCGTTTGGATGTTCCAAATCTCCACCACACCTTCGCTATCGCCTACAGCTAAGGTGGCATAGTCCGGGCTAAAGGACGCCGTCAGAGCCCCTTCACTTTCAACGAGACGAGAAGGGGGGCTGACTGGCTTTGCTAGGGCTTCGATAGCGCCGAACGCGTCGGCAGCATCATCGACTCGCTCGATCATGTCTTCCGTAACGTCAGGAATGCCGAGACGGCGCAATGTCCGCGCTTCGCTTCGAGCCAGCTGATCCACTGCGCGCTTCCGCTCATCTGCGTTCAGCGGCCAATTTTCATCGATGTCCGTATCGTCTCGCATCAACTCACGCCATCTATTTTCAGATGTTTGGAACTGCAAAACCGCTGCGCCAACCAAACGGCGCAGCGTGTTTCCGTTCAGAGGAATGGGTTGATCAGGTCTAAGTCCGGTCAATCGTCTGAGTTCGTCGAGTTCAATCTCGCCAAACAAATCTGTTGAATGCAGCTCGCGCAAAGTTGGCGCATAATCCCATCGCATGAATTGGTAAACGACGAGGGGTAGGAGAGACTCGAAATCCAAATCGGCAGATGGATTGGTCTCCTCAACGCGCTCGACGATCTCCTCCGGCACCTCCACCACGGTCGTTGGACCGCCAGGGTTGCTCTGTGTCGGTCCGCTCGGCCCTGCGATGACAGGCGTCGACGTTATCGGCGCGGGCTCCGTGAGACGGGTCAGCCCCCAAAAGGCCAAAAACATGATCGCGAACGCCCCTACCATCCACGGAATGGGAATTGGGAAAGCGCGTGCCGGTTTTGGCAGAGCCGTGGAGGATTGAGCGAGCCCCTTTATCGCCTCCGTCGCCCCCGAACTCAGCGTTTCCATCCCGGGCGCGCTCACGCCCCATTGCAAGACCACGCGCTCAAAGGCATCGCTTTGCTCGCGGCTGCGAATGATCAAAGGCCTTAAGTGATCGACGAGGCGGCGCTCGGCATTCGGCGTGTCAAAGTCCGGATCTGATGCCAGCAACATATAAAGCATATGCGCTTGCTGACGGGCGGCAGGGCCCGCATCCAGACCGGCGCGGTCAAGGTCATCTAGAAGAGCGTTCAGACGAACCGCGCTGACCATGGCTGCCTCAGTCCGCTGTCTTCGCCCAATCCGCAAGCGCGGTCAGAATGCGTTCCTGATCGGTTTTGATTTTCCCGAGCAGAGCGACGCCTTGTTGAACCAGCTCAACTTGCGCGCCGATGGGTTGGGTCTGGTCGACCCCATTCGCGGCCATAGCTTGCATGAATTGGAGGAGTTCGGCTGTGCCGGGTGGTTTGTCGATAATCTGCTTGGCGCGCAGATCTTCATAGAATTTCTGAGCATCCGCCAAGAAGGGTGAGCTTGCTTCAAACACGCCGGCCAAGCGCGAAGCGAGAATGCTCTCGAGCGCTTTGCCGCGTGGGTATTCAATGTGCACATAAGCACACCGTCGCAGGAAAGCGTCCGGCAATTGGCGTTCAGAGTTGGTCGTGATGATGATGATCGGCTGCAGGCCGCTTTCAATCGCGGGCGTTTCTAAGCCGCCCAGCTCAGGCACGCGGAAGCGGAGGTTTTCCATCTCGTGCAAAAGGTCATTCGGGAAATCGCGCGGCGCTTTGTCGATCTCGTCAATGATGACCACGCTTTGGCTTGGCTTCGGATTTCGGAGTTTCTCCAGGCGCTCAGCTTGTTGCGGATTGGCCGGTTCCACGGTCTCAAAGTCTGGCGGCAAGAAAGCGCGACGCTGATCGAGAGGGAGGGCCAATAGGATCGCCAAACCAAGGGGCGCCAAGTCGAGGAAGTTTCGGACATCGGTGACGGTCTCGCTCGCTGCGTCGGCGCCGCCCAAGGTCTGAGTGACCTGGAAGTGTCGGACCGCGTCATAGGTGTAGAACAGATCCTGCGCGGTGCTGATCGACTTGGTCACGAACTTCATCGGCGCGGGCTTGCCAAGCTCGTGAGCAATTGCATAGCCGAGCTGGGTCTTGCCCGAGCCGGGTTCGCCGGAGACCAAGAGCGGCATCTGCAAAGCGAGGGCGGTATTGATCGCGCGCACAACACGTTCGCCGGCTTGATCATCGCCATCTTCCACGCCGACGAGACGGTATTTGTCCGGCGAGGTTTGTGCGGCGAAAACAGCATCGGTGAGGATGGGAGATTTGACCTCCTTCTCGCCGTCGGGCGCCGCTCCGGTGCCGCTATAGAAATCCATCATGCTTACTTCCCTTCAATGCCAATCCCGCGCGCTTCAAGCACGGCGGCAGCTTGTTCCGACCAAGACTTCATCGGCAGGTCGTTGACCCCACCCAGCTTGGCTTCAATTTCGTCACGCAGATCGCGTTTGCCGAGATCGCTCAGGTGAGAGAACAATCTCAAATCATCATCCATCCATTCATCGACGCAGCTGGCGGAGATTTTGTCGAACCGTTCAAGGAACTTGATCTCAATGTTTGAGAAGCCGCGATTGAACTCGGAGACTTTGCGCTCATCGACGCTGTAGCGTTCGAACTGCGTCGACACCGGCGCCCGGCGGAAGAAGCCACCCTTTCCTGCGTCCTCGTCATAGATAATCTCAAGCACCGGGATGAGAGACAGAAAATTCTCTTTATCCGCCATTTTGAACGGGAAACCGTCCCAAAATTGCGCCCAAGCTTGAATGCGGTCGAGCACGTCTTGGAGTTTGGTGAGGCCTTTGTCTTTCGCGCGAAGGTCGAGCCGTGAGGAGACGATGCGCGTGCAGCGATCATTGGCAAAGCTCTCCGCTAACGCCTCGGTTACCGATCCGCGCCCGGCATTGGAATCAGCGCCTAAGAATTTCTCGAACAGATTGTCTCGGAACCGACGAGGGAACCGGTCTTTGTCGCCAGACGAGAAGGGGGGCAGGTTCGGGCGAATGGGATGAGCCGACTGCTCACTCCACTCAAAAATTTTCGTGTTCTCGGCGACCAAGCGTTCGGCGAGCGTGGTGGAGACAAATTGGCGAGAGACGTCTTCGTCCTGGCCGTGGCAGATCAGAATGGGCCGTTTCGGGGTCAGGCCGCTCAGATAGTCGTCATATATGTCTTTGACCGAATAGCGCTGATTGGTGCGATCGACGCGAAACGGAACATTATAGTCGCGCACCCGGTCCACATTTGCGCTCGCGAGCGCTGGGGCTTCGCCATCAAAGCGTTTGGCCTGATCGACCATGGTTTTGCGCCCCTGAAGCTGATCGGCGAGCTTGGTTTGCAAAATGTGCGCAAGCTCCATCAGTTCGGGGCGATAGGTCTCGTCCAAGTCAAACCCGTCACCAGACGGCTGCACGAAGGCGCGGGTGGCTTGGCGTGTCTGTTCTCTAAGATCCATCTGCGAAAACGTATCTGCCGAGATGCAAACACCGGCGACGACGAATTCCGACATGATGCCTTTCAGCATATCGGCGCAATTGCGCTCGCGTTTGCATTCGTCGCTTTTCACGTAATTTTCGGATGGGAACCAAATCAGGCCGCGCGATTGCGCAAGGGCTTCATTTAACTGATCGGTCCAACGTTCATTTGCAGAGAGCGAGCCGACAAAAAGGTCCGGATCAAAGCCCGCATCTCGCGGGCGATCGAACCAAAGCGGAATGCCCGCATCTAAGAGAACCTGAATGATGGGACGAATCTGCGCGTTATCGGCGCTCGCATGAGAGACGAAGTAATAGGGCTTGAAATCGCCTGACCGCAATTGGCTAAGAAACTGATCAATGCCCGGCATTCGTCCTCCCTTCGTCGCACATACTGTCAGGAATGAACTCTAATTCAAGGGATTACTTGCCCTCAAAGCGGCCCCCGGTTAAGCGAGCAGCATGACTGATACGCCTTTGACCGTCGCTGGACGAACCTTCAATTCTCGCCTCATTGTGGGCACAGGAAAATATGCGTCTTACGCGCAAAATGCCGAAGCTGCGCGCGCGGCTGGCGCTGAAATGGTCACTGTGGCGCTGCGCCGGGTGAACCTCTCCAATCCTGACGAGGATCGGCTGCAAGACCATGTCTCACCGGATGAATTCACCTATTTGCCCAATACCGCAGGCTGTTTCACCGCGGACGAGGCGGTCCGTACGCTCCGATTAGCGCGTGAAGCTGGCGGGTGGGACTTGGTCAAATTGGAAGTTCTGGCGGACCAGAAAACGCTCTATCCGGACATGGAAGAGACGTTGAAAGCGGCGAAAGACCTGATCGCAGACGGCTTTGAAGTCATGGTCTATTGCTCGGATGACCCCGTTTATGCGCGCAAGCTTGAAGATGTCGGCTGCGCTGCGATTATGCCCTTGGGCAGCTTGATTGGCTCAGGCCTCGGCATCCAGAACCCGCTCAATATCCGCTTGATTGTAGAGCAGTCTCGCGTGCCAGTCATTGTCGACGCTGGCGTCGGGACAGCCTCCGATGCGGCGCAAGCCATGGAACTTGGCTGTGATGGCGTTCTGATGAACACCGCGATTGCCGAAGCCAAGGATCCGATCCTGATGGCGCGCGCGATGAAACATGCTGTAATGGCGGGTCGGGATGCCTATCTTGCCGGGCGGATGGGCCGCAAACGCTATGCAGACCCATCGTCGCCTTTAGCGGGTCTGATCTAGCCTTCGGCCAGCGCCGCTTCGATCAAAGCTTCAACACTTGCGGTGTCTGCGCCCGGGACCTGATTGGTTCCGACGATAAAGTTTGGCGTGCCCGTGATGCCGAGTGTCCGCGCCAAGCTCTTAGAGTCGGCGACGGCTTTTTGAACTTCAACGGAGGCCATATCGGCGCGCATCAGTGTGACGTCGACCCCTGCTGCTTCAGCCGCGCCATTGATCGCATCTGTGTCGAAACCAGAGCCGTTGTCGAGTTCCATGAGGGCCATGTGCATCTCGACATATTTACCCTGCTTGCCCGCAGCAATCGCCGCCAAAGCGGCTTTCTCGCTCTCAGGAGAGAGGATTGGCATCTCTTTGAAGACCACGCGGACCTGATTGTCATATTGCTCCGGCAGATTGATCGCCCATTCAGCTGAGCGCTTACAGAAGCCGCAGCGATAGTCGAAAAACTCAACCACAGTGACGGGGGCATCTGCCGGACCGACTGAGAAGTCAGCCGCATTGTTGACCAGAGCGTCCTGATTGTCCGCAATCGCGGCCATCGCGACAGCGGCTTCTTCCGCTTCGCGCTTTTCGGTCAGCGCGATCAGGGCTTCCTCAATGATTTCGGGGTTCTCGAGGATATAGTCTTTGACGATCTTCTCGATCGCTTCTTTGTTCGACGCGTCGACTTCTTGGGCGCACGCTGGGGTGAGGGCAATGGCGGTGGCGGCAATCGCCATTCCAAACATACGGTTCATTTTAACGGTCCTAGCTTCAAGATTCGGTGGTTTGCACCACGCAGATCAATAGATGACAATCAATATAGGATTGTATCTAATTCATTGTTTCTCACGGGAAAGTTACCGGCGACGCCAAAATACTTCGTTTTCAGGCAAAGCGGGGTCCGTGGCGTTGCGAATATCACTGGCCTGTCGGAATGCCGGCGTGTTGGGCGTTAGCTCTCGAATAGCACGCTCAGCGAAGGAATAGGCCCGAGGATAGTTGCCAATATTGTAAGCCGCTTCTGCTGTGGCGACTTGCGCCATTGGGCGGTTGCCTTGCAGCTCGAACACGATGGCCAATTGGGTCCAGGCAAAGGCATTGTTCGGCTCAACAATCAGAGCATCGCGCAAGGCCTCTTCCGCCAGCTCTACGTCGCCTTCCTCGTTTCGGGACAGGAGCGAGCGCGCGAGCGAGATTTGAAGGAGGGGCTGATCTGGGAGGAGACGGTTCGCTTCCAACAGTGGGTCCACAGAATCTACCGGTTTGCCGGTTTCAAAAAGGATTTGGCCCTTAAGCTCATGAAAATAGGGGTTTTCAGGTTCCTCTGCGATAAGAGAGTCAATTTCCGCGATCGCAGTGGTCAAATCCGCCGCCTGCATCGCCGAAATCGAGCGCGCATAACGCGCAGGCGCTGACAGATCGGTGGGAGGGTAATCGCGGAATACGCGAGCCGGAGGTTCCAAGAAACCCACCAGCTTGGCTTTCATCATTTCAAATTGCTCGACGACGCGCGGGTCTTCCGGCTTATCGGCGAGGCCTGATTCTTCGGCGAGTTGGCGCGTTGTGCGAACACGGTTCGATGATAGCGGGTGCGAGCGAAAATAGGGGTAGCGGCGCGCCTCTGAAAGCACCTCTTGGTAGCGAAATTTTTCAAAGAACTCGACAATGCCCATCGGCGATTGGTCCAACGCGACCAGATATTGAACCGCTTTGGTGTCCGCCATGGCTTCTTCCGCGCGGGTGTGAACGAAGAAGTTCAGCGCCGCGAACTGTTGAGAACTTGCGATCAAAGCCGCGCCTGCATCGGGGGCGCCGGCCGCAATGGCGAGCACACCAAGACCGATGGAAACAAGCGCTGGGCGCGAAGCGACGCTGGCAGCACGCGTACGGGTCACCGTATGGCCGCACGCAATGTGACAGGCTTCATGCGCGATCACGCCTTTGACTTGGCCAGCATTATCGGCGGCCATAATCAGACCAGTGTGAAGATGGATCCGTTGGCCACCAGCGACAAACGCATTCACGTTCGGATCGTTGATAATGTACAGCCCGACATCATTTGGTTCGAGGTCAGCGACTTCTAAAATCGGGTTCGTCCATTCGCGCAAAATCTGTTCGATCTCCGCGTCGCGAATGAGGCTTTGGCTGCTCGCTGGCACTGCGGCTGCGAGCCAGAACAGGCTTGCCGAAAGAATGGATAAGATCAGACGCGTCATACAAGACTTCCCAGATTACGCTTGCAAGCTAAGCAATCGAATGTGGCTTGGCGAGGGCAAGTTCTGCATCATGACGGATTTGTCAGAGAGTTTTCTATGAAAAATCAAAGACCAGATCTGGATTCAGGCTAATTTCGACGCGGTCGCCCACGTGAATCGGGCTTCCTGGCTGGCATGCGGCGAGGATTTCGCCGGATTCGCTTAGGTTTAGCGCGACCTCGGTGATCGGACCCGCCATTTGGATGCGCGAGACGCTACAGGGCTCGCCCGTGCCGACTTGAAACGCTTCTGGGCGATACCAGACCGTTTCTGCGCTCGTTTTGAGCATTTCTTGCCAGGCTATGGGGAGCAGACGGGTCTGAACCTCATGCATTGGGCCAAGGGCGCGCGCCACGCTTAAGGCATTGGGGCTGCGATAGACCTCTTCCGGTGTTCCGGTTTGCAGGATCTTTCCGTCGCCGATGACAGCGATCCTGTCAGCATGAACGAGCGCTTCGCTCGCATCATGCGTGACGAGCAGGGCTGGGATATTGGCCGATCGCACCGCCTCCAGAGCAGAGGCGCGAACCTGATCCCGCATGGCCGGATCCAGACCTGAAAAAGGCTCGTCCAAGAGAATGGCGACCGGTTCTGGAGCGAGCGCTCTCGCGATGGCGGTGCGCTGTTGCTCGCCACCTGAGAGATGATGCGGATAGGCGTCGCGGCGATGGGCGAGTCCGAGCCGGTCAATCCAGGCCTGCGCGCGGGCCTCTCGTTCAGGTTTCGGGACACCTTGTAAGCCGAACATGACGTTTCCGAGCACGGTCAGATGAGGAAAGAGCGCAAAATCTTGAAACACCAATCCAATCCGGCGCTTCTCGACGGGGACGAACCGGCCATTCTCAGACAGGATCTCGTCGCCCGATCGCACCGCGCCAGTATCAGGTCGCTCCATTCCGGCCAACATGCGCAGCAATGTGGTTTTGCCAGAACCCGAAGGACCGATCAAAGCCGTCACCTCACCAGGGGCGAGGGTAAGAGAGGCTTCATCAACGACGGCGCGCCCAGAAAAGGCGCGGCTCAATCCATCTGCGATGAGCGGTTGGCTCGTGGTCATAACTTTAAGTCCTCTCAGTCCGGCTTAAGCGCCAGGACAATAGCAAGACAGGTCCGAGGCCTGCGAGCACAATTAAGAGTGAAGGGAGAGTCGCCTGCGCGAGGCGTTCATCGGTGGCATAGGCATGAGCGCGCACGGCGAGTGTGTCCCAGCCAAACGGGCGCAGCATCAGCGTCGCCGGCAGTTCTTTTAAGATCTCAACAAACAGGATCAGTCCGGCGGCGAGTGCACCAGGGGCGAGCAGAGGCGCGTCAACGCGGATAAATTGGTTCAAGCCGCGCGCCCCGAGCGACCGGGCGGCATTGTCGAGATTTTTTGGGAGGCGGTCCAGTGTCGACTGCAACGGCTCGACCCCGGCAGAGGTGAAGCGGCTGACATAGATCCAGAGCAGGAAGCCGATTGCCACCCATCCTGTGAGCGCCTGGCCCGTCTCACGCAAAATGAAGAGCGCGCCGAGGCCTAGGACCACCCCAGGGGCGGCGTATCCGGCAGCCGCGACCAAGCGCGCTCCGAAGCGAAGCTGTTGGCTACGCTTTGTCGACAAGGTGAACACCAAAGCGGCGATAAAGGCGCCAATTGTGCCCATCGTGCCGAGAATGACGGAGCTTTGCACGAGCGGCCAGAGCTCGACGGCCGTGGCGCGCGTTTCAATCGCCAGCCACAGCAAACGAGCCACCGGCGCAAAGAAGCAGATGAGGAGGATGGCTGAACAACCGAGCGTGGCGAGCCAAGCCGCGCTCGTCGGTAAATTAGTGCGCCGCGGACTGGTCCAACGCGAACTGGTTTGCTGCGTGCCGCGCCGTCCTTGCAAGAGTTTCGCAGCAATGAAAAACGCCGCGGCGATGAAGATGAGAGCCAGTGCAAGCCGTGCGGCTGTGTTGGGCTCACCGAACGAATTCCACGACCGAACAATGCCGACCCCCAAAGTCTGAATGCCGAGGAAATCCGCTGCGCCGTAATCTGCTGCCGCTTCCATTAAGGCGAGTGAGAGACCGCCCAAAACGGCTGGGATTGCGACTGGAAGTCCGACGCGCGAAAACAGGCCCCATCCTGTTGTCCCGAGGCTGCGGGCCGCTTCCAGGGTTGCCGCAGACTGCATCGTGAACGCGGCGCGCGCGGTGATGTAGACATATGGAAACAGCGTCGAGGCAAGCACGAAGGCGAGGCCCGGGGCGCTGAACAGATTGGGGAACCAATAGTCTCGGGCCGACCAACCGGTCGCGTCGCGTATGCCCGATTGAAGCGGGCCGGCAACGCCCATCAAATCCGCCCAGGCATAGGCCATGACGTAGCCCGGCATAGCCAGCGGTAGGATCAAGGCCCAACTAAAGAAGCGCCGCCCTGGAAAATCGAACAGGCTGATCAACCAAGCGGCGGGAACGGCGATCGCGAACATTAAAAGTCCAGCCAAGATGAGGACCCAGATCGTTGTCACGGAATAGGGGACCAACCGGTTCTGTAGAATGTGGTCCCAAGTTGCGCCGCCGCCTGCCGTCAGGCCTGCCCAAACAGCGACCAAAACAGGCAATCCCACCAGTGCGATGAGCAGCACCGGCGGGATTGAACGCATAGAAAGGGTGAGGCGCGGCATGTCTCGAACTCTATGCCGCGCGTCTAATTAGTTCCAACCTGCGAGGTCAAATAGGCGCTGAGCTTCGGCTTGATTTTCGCCATAGACGCCGAGATTGACGTCAGACGCGACAAAAGTCGGAACCGCCTCAACACCTTCAGGCAAAGCGGTCGTGTCGAGAAGCGGCAATTCCTTGGTCTCGGTCGTCAGGTAGGACTGTCCGGTTTCACTCAGCAAAAACGCCATGAAAGCCTCAGCAAGCGTCGGATTGTCGGCAGTCACCGCGACGGCGGCGCCGGTAATGTTGACGTGTGAGCCAGAGCCTTCGGTGAATTCAGGGACCAGGAAGGAGGTTGAAGCCGCGACTTGCTGATCTGCTTCCGTGGCGCTCGCGCCGAGGCGGACCCAATAATAGTGGTTCACGATCGCAATAGAGCATTCGCCAGCTGCGATGGCTCGGATTTGGTCCGTGTCGCCGCCTTGCGGGTTGCGCGCCATATTACCGACAATACTGGTCGCCCAATCACCGGCGGCCTCGCTGCCATAGCGGTGGATCAGCTCGCCCATCAAAGACAGATTATAGATGTTCGAAGATGAGCGTACGCAGATCTCGCCAGCTTTATCTTCGGTGGCGAGTGTGTCCCATGTCGCGAGATCCTCAGCGTTCCAGCGAGCAGGGTCATAAGCAATCCCGCGCAGGCGGCGGGCCAGGCCATACCATTGACCATCGGCGGCGCGATAGTTTTCCGGGACAACTTCAGAAAGTGTTTCGCTGATCAGCGGCTGCGTCAGCCCTGCATCTTGAAAGCGCCAGAGGCTACCAGCGTCGGCAGTGATGATGACGTCGGCTGGGCTCGCATCGCCTTCGGCTTTCATCGTCTCGATCAATTGATCGGCTCTCGCTTCCCGCACGTCGATCTTCACGCCAGCTTGCTCTTCAAACATCGCGAACAGGGCTTTGTCCGAGTCATAGTGGCGTGAGGAGTACAGTGTCAGCGTTGGTGTCGCTTCCACGGCTTCAGGCGTGTCAGAGGTTTCTGCAGGGTTCGAGCAAGCCGCGACTGCTCCAACGAGCAGGCTGAGGCTAGCAAAAATGCGGGTCCGTTGGATCATGCGGGCCTTCTGGCATAATTGCGAAACGTTCGCAACTAGGTATTGTGACCCATTTCTCAGCACTTGGTTTGAGTCTTGCATTAACAATAGCTCAAAGTGTGGACTTCCCGTGATTTGCTGTTAACGTTTGTTAACTCGCAGAAATAGCGGGACACAAAAAGTCTAAGTGGTGGGGACCCGTATGAAAGAAATCATACTCGACTTAGGACCGATAAACGCGGTCGATGACACAGCCTTCGAGCAGGCCATAGAGCAGCTCGCAGCCTGGCATGAGGAACGAGTTCAACAAGGCTGGCAGGAACGGGACGCCCCAGACTTGATGATCAAAACGGTTGCTGATGCGGCTGGCGAACTTCGAAAAGCCGTTATTTTTCAAAAGCAAGAATGGGCATCCGCCTTTCTTGGCTTCTGGGACAATACGGCTGAAATTAGCTAATCAAAGCTGATATGCGCGAAAGCGCTAGCGAGTGGGCGTAAGGCTGCTAAACAACGCGCATGCCCAGCCCTCGCTCATATATTCAATCCATTGCCATTATTGGGGCGGGTATCGTCGGATTGTCCTGCGCGTTAGAGTTTGCGCGCCGCGGCATCCGTGTGTCCCTGTATGAGAAATCTTGGCCACCGCGCGGGGCGAGTTGGGCCGCCGCCGGAATGTTAGCGCCGGCTTTTGAGGCCATCGGCGTCGACGGTGGACACCCCGACTTGTTTCAACTTTGCGATGCTGGCGCACGCGCTTGGCCGCAATGGGCGGAGCGTTTGGAGCGCGAAAGCGGGCTCCCATCGGGCTATGATCCAACCCCTTCGCTCGCAATTGCATTGACGCCTGAAGATGCTGAGAAACTTGCGGCCGTCGAAGTCGCGTTACGCGATCACGACCAACCGCCAGAGTTCTGCACGGACCATCTAAAAGCCGTCGAGCCAACCGTCACAGATCGAACGCTTTCGGCTCTTTTGCTGCCGAGCGATGGGCAAGCGGACAATCGCCTCACATTGAAGGCGCTTTTGAAATGTGCAGAGCAAGATCCGCTCATTGAAATCAAGATTGAGGACGCGCCGCTCAGATACAGTCGCGGCGAACTCGATCATGCGGGGCATGACGCGACCCTTTTGACCGCTGGATGGCAGACCGGCGCTGTCGCAGTGGATTCTAAAGGTGAAGCTTTGGCCATAGGAACGCTCGATCCCAGTTTGGCGGACGTCCTTCCGGTCAGTGGACAAATGCTCTCTGTCGAAGCGTTTGATGGCGGCCCCAAGACCACGATCCGGTCGGGTCATGTTTACATTGTGCCGAAGGCTGATCGGATTGTGATCGGTGCGACGAGCGAACCGGGCCGCGTCCTAGAGACGCCAGAAGCGGAACAGATTGAGGCCTTGCGCAAGCAGGCCATTGAGCTGTGTCCAGCGTTATCGAAAGCGCCGATCTTGGAGAGTTGGGCCGGCATTCGGCCCGGGCTCAAAAATCACGCACCTTTGCTCGGCGAAACGCGCATTGAGAACCTGTTCGTTGCCTCAGGGCATTATCGAAACGGCATTCTGCTCGCTCCGATTACGGCCGAGATTATGACTGACCTCGTTCTGGAGCGAGACGCTGGCGCGTTTGGACGGGCCTTTGCGCCGCCGCGTGCCGTCGCAACGCAGGTGTGACGCCTGGTCAGAGTGGACGCAGATTTCATTGCAGCATAGATCTGCGGCGACAGGAGATTTTGCATGCATACGATCGGCCCCCTCAGCGAAGATCAACTCGCCATCCAGGACGGCGTCGCGCGCACCGTTGCGCAGTTTGACGATGAATATTGGGCGAAGACCGATGAGACCGGCGATTGGCCTGAAGCTTTTTGCGACGCCATGGCTGAAGGTGGCTGGCTCGGCATTGCGTTTCCGGAAGAATATGGCGGCGCGGGACTTGGTCTAACCGAAGCCGCTTTGATGATGCAGACGGTGACCCGTTCGGGGGCCGGATATTCGGGTGCGTCCGCGATCCATCTCAATATTTTCGGGCCCAAACCGCTCGAGAAATTCGGCAATGCGGAGCAGAAGCAAGAGAACTTGCCGAAGATTATCTCGGGCCAAGAGAAGATGTGCTTTGCGGTCACCGAACCGAATTCTGGTCTCGACACCTCATCGCTCGAAACCAAGGCTGAGCGAACCAATTCCGGTTACACGATCAATGGCCGGAAGATCTGGACGACCGGCGCCCAGCGTGCCGACAAGATCCTGATCATCGCGCGCACGACGCCGAAGGATCAGTGCGCCAAGCCTTATCTTGGATTATCGCTTTTCTATACCGACCTTGATCGCGGTAAGATCGAAGCCAATCCGATCCCGAAAATGGGCCGCAAAGCGGTCGAGTGTAACACGCTCTTTATTGACGGGCTGGAAGTGCCAAAGGAGCACCTCATAGGCGAAGAAGGGGCGGGCTTTAAATACCTTATCCAAGGCCTCAACCCGGAACGCGTGCTGTTTGCCGTAGAGAGCATAGGGCTCGGCTTCGCGGCGCTTGAAAAAGCGACGACTTACGCGAATGAACGGGTCGTGTTCGGGCGGCCGATTGGCCAGAACCAGGGCATTGCGCACCCGCTTGCGAAAGCCTGGGCGGAACTCAGCGCCGCCGAACTGCTCGCTTACAAAGCGGCGGCTCTGTTCGACGAAGGCAAAGAGTGCGGGGCAGAGGCAAATGCGGCCAAGTATCTTGGCACAGAAGCCGGCTTCAGAGCCTGCGAAACGGCGGTGCTCACCCATGGCGGCATGGGTTATGCGCGTGAGTATCATGTCGAGCGCTATATGCGCGAAGCCATGCTCGCGCGGATCGCACCGGTCAGCCGAGAGATGATCCTGAATTTTATCGCCGAACGCGTGCTTGGACTGCCGAAGAGCTATTAGGCGCGCGCTGGACTCCCGCGCCGGCGCGCATAAAACGGTCTGTGGATAAGACAAAACACGGATCGAGGGAGTCCCATGAAGAGCATCATACAGAGCGCTGCGTTCGCAGCGGTCCTGGTCGCATGCAGCGCGCCAGAGCCCACTGACAGCG
>CAYNUI010000038.1:0-14444 GCA_964400185.1 uncultured Hyphomonas sp. | reverse complement strand
CTTCGCGGGCAATGTGAAGGTCGGACTCAACGCGGGCCAGATTCTCTTTCGCCGCGTCGGCTTTCAGGCTTGCACGGTCAGCATGTTGCTTGGCGCTCGCCAGATTGCGGCGGGCTTGATCGAGGCGCTGAGAGGCCTCTTGGACATTGCGGCGAAACTGTTTGAGGTCTTCTTCCGCGCCAATGCGCGCGCCTCGAAGTTCGGCGTATTTGGCTTGAAGGTCTGAGACTTCTTGGCGTTGCGGACCGAGCGCGCTTTGTGCCGCTTCCAATCTCGCTTGCTGCTCCAAGCGCTCAGCCGCCGCAACCGGCGCGGCAGGCGTGCGGGTGAAGCCGTCCCAGCGCCAGAGGTGGCCATCAAGAGTCACGAGACGCTGACCGGGCTTCAAATCAGGCGCTAATTCTTCGCCTTCTGAGCGCGAAACCACGCCGCACTGAGACAAGCGCGCGGCGAGTTCACCTGGGGCTTCGACAAAATCGGTAAGTGGTTTGGCAAATCCTGGCAGAGCCTGCGTTTTAACGCTGCTGCCTGCCCAATAGATCGAGGCGGAGCGGTCCGTTGGCGCCTGCAAATCATCGCCGAGTGCCGCCGCGACTGCTTTTTCATAGCCATCCCGGGTGCGCATCTGTTCAACCACGGGTGGGCTTTGCGTTGTGTCAGCTTTGCGCAACAGGCGCGTCAGACCGGCAATCTCGGTCTCTAAGGTCCGCAGCGCATCTTGCGCTTCGTCAGCAGGGCCTTTGGCTTCGAGTTCAGCGTCTTGCTTATCGAGGACAGCCTGCTCAGCCGCCTCCAACGTGTCCTGCGCGGTTTTGAGGGCAGTTTCAGCGTCGGCCTCTGCCTGACGGGCGATCTCAAGCTCGCTTGTGAGTTCAGACGTGTCTGGCAGAGCTTCTACAGCGCCGCGCAAGTGCTGGACTTCTTGGTCCAGACTTTCCATGCGCCGACGGTGGGCGTTTGCGTTGGCTTCGAGTGCTTGGATCTCAGCGCGTTTCTGCGCGAAGGCTTCGCTTTTGGCATCCGCCTCGGCTTGAGCGGTTTCGAGAGCCGTTTTGGCTTCGGCCAACACGCGCTCGGCCTCCGCCTCTTTTTCTTTATTGGTCGTATCGTTCTCAACCGGCAAAGCAGCAAGCGCCTCGCGGGCATCGGCAAGCGTGCGCTCGGCTTCTTCTTTCTGGCTCTGCTCACGCTGAATGTCTTCGGCGAGGCGGGCGGCTTCGCGCTCGAGACCCGCAAGCAGGTCTGCTGCTGTTTTGCGTTCGGTCTCGACCTTCGCAAGCTCGATGCGCGCTTGGCCAAGTTTTCCGGAAGCGGTGGCTTCGGCCATGCGGAGCGGGCCAATACCTTCGCTTGCCTGTAGGCGCTGCGTTTCAGCAACCGCGGCTTCGCGAGTTAAACGTTCAACCTCGGTTTTCGCGCGCGCCAGAGCGATAGCGGCGGTATCCTGGTCTTCTTTAGCCGTGTGCCATTTCAAATGCGCCAAAAAGGCTTCGAGCGCTGAGATCTTCTCGCTGAGCTCTTTATATTTGCGGGCCTTACGCGCTTGGCGTTTGAGGCTGTCGAGCTGGCGCTCGACTTCAGCGGAGACTTCAGTCAGGCGTTCAAGGTTGGTTTCGGCCCCGCGAAGCTTGAGTTCAGCCTCGTGGCGGCGCGTGTTGAGCCCTGAAATACCGGCAGCCTCTTCGAGGATGCGACGGCGGTTTTGCGGCTTCGAGCCGATCAGTTCGCTGATTTGGCCTTGGCGCACGAGCGATGGCGAATTGGCCCCGGTAGAGGCATCGGCGAAGAGCAGCTTGATGTCTTTGCCGCGCACGGTGCGGCCATTGAGTTTGTAGCTCGAACCCGCACCGCGTTTAAGACGGCGCATGATTTCCAGCGTATCCGAGCTGTTAAACTCCGGCGGCGCTGTCCGGGCGCTATTGTCGAGGACAAGGGTCACTTCCGCGAGTTCACGCGCCGGACGGCCGGCCGCGCCGGAGAAGATGAGATCATCCATCTCGCCGCCGCGCATGGCTTTGGCGGAATTGGCGCCCATCGCCCAACGCATGGCTTCTAAGAGATTAGATTTCCCGCACCCGTTCGGGCCGACAATACCGGTCAGGCCAGGGCGGATCGGGACAGATTCAGGATCGACGAAGGACTTAAAGCCAGCAATTCGGAGTTCTTTTAATTGCATGCAGCCCCCAATCCTTTCCTATTCGCTCGCCGTTTCGCCGAGCGCTTCGTCTAGAGCCGCGGAGAAGACGACGGTTGAGATACGCACATTGTCTTCCAGCTTCTCGCCATTCAGGAACAGTGTCGGCGTCGCTGAGACACCCTTTGCATCTGCGGCCGCAATCGACGCGCGGATCGCATCGCGGTTTTCTTCGGAGTCGAGGCACGCCTGAAACGCGTCATCGCCGTCAATCCCATGATTAGACGCGATTTGTTTCAACGCTTCGACGACCGGGCCGCCCTGGCGCGCAAGCGTCAGGATGGCATCTTGGCGCACGAAGAGTTCGTCTAGGACGTCGTAGTATTTCTCTTCCGGCGCGCAGCGCGCGAGCATGAAACCGGCTACGGTGACGTTCGCAGGTGCTGTCGGAAACTCGCGGAAGACCAAGCGAACCTTGCCGGTGTCTATGTAATCAGACTGAATGGTCGGCATGATCCGATTATGAAAATCGAGACAGGCAGGGCATGTCCAACTGGCATATTCGATCAGAGTCACTGGGGCGTCTGGATCGCCAAAAATAACATCCTGAAGCACAACCTGATCAGCGGTTGAGCCTTGAGAATCGGATGCCGACTCACCTCCGTCGGAAGACGAACCACAGGCCGCTAAAGCCAAAGCTGCAGCAGCCATTACAGCGCCGCGACGGGTGAAACGAAGCATTCTCATAACCTTTCCTTAACAGTCTGAGTCGCAATGGTTGCCAAGAAGTTAACGCCATTACGGCGGCGAAACGAAGCCTATTCTGCGGCTGTTTCGGGGGCGGCCTCAACGCCGAGCTTAGCATCAAGCACCGCGCGCATGCCGTCGGCAGTACGCCAGTCATATCCTTGGAGTTTTTCGCCATTGACGAAAACGGTCGGCGTTGAATTTACGCCTTGGCTGTCGCCTTTCATGACCGACTCGCCGATGGCATAGGTCACGTCTTTGTTCGACAAGCAGTCCGTGAAGCCGTCGCCTTCAATGCCATAGCTAGAGGCCAAGCTGCGCAGTGCGCCTTCAATGTCGCCGCCGGAACGGGCGAGATTTAGAATATTGGTCTGCGCCTGAAACAGGTCATCAATGGCGTTGTAGTAATTGGCTTCACCGGAGCAGCGTGCGAGCGCGAACCCAGCGACCGCAATGTTTGCAGGCGGGGTCGGGAATTCGCGGAATACGAACCTCACTTTTCCCGTCTCGACATATTCGCTTTTCAGAACCGGAATTACATCCGTATGGAACTGCAAACAGGCCGGGCAGGTCCAGCTGGCATATTCGACGACCGTCACCGGTGCGTCGTCACTTCCGAGGGTAATGTCGGTCAGCGCCAAAGCATCTGAGTCGGCCGGCTCGCCCTGAGCATTGCCCGTATTGGCCGCGCCGCAAGCTGTCAGGATAATGGCAGACAAGGCTGCTGCGGCTGCGCGACGGGAGAATTTGAGCATAAGGGAACCTCTTTCCGAGAGATTAGAATGGGAGGGGGGACGGGTCTTCTGTATCATCTGTTTCAGGTTCAGCGGTTAGCACGGCTTCGCCAAGGGCAACAATCGCCTGCCGCAGATTTTTGTCTTCAATTGATTGTGCGCTGGCAATCAGCGCGCCTTTTTGTTCCGGCGTCAGCGGGATGGTTTGTGTCTTCGCCACCGGTTTCGCCGAACCAATCGGGCCTTGTAGAATTTTGATGGCGGTGATGTCTCCACCTGCGGCGACGGAGACCCGTTGGCGGATCATCTCGCTCTGATGCTGAACGAGGCCGGCTGCTGCCGGGATCACCATCAGAGTGAGCCGCCGCCCGCCTTTGGCTGGCGTCAGCTTCTCGGGTCGACAGAGTCGCGCGAGCTGTTCGCCGACAATCTCGCTCCATTGGACTTTAATCCGGCTGAGCGTTGCCCCTTTTTTCGGGAGGGCTTTTCGAGTGAGCCGCATCGCCGCTTTGCCAATCGTTCCGGGGCCGGGATGCACAGGCTTGGCTTTCGCGTAGCGGAGTTTTATCCGAGCGCGAGCTTCTTCCAGTGGATCGAGGCTTGAACGTTTGACCATTCACGTCACTTTGCCCGGCATGAACATGGATGAAAAGTTACACTTTGCAGACCTGCCCGATCGCTTGCTCGATTGGTATGCCGCGTCCGCGCGTGAGCTGCCCTGGCGGATCGGGCCGGGTGAGCGGGCAAGCGGGGTGAAACCCGACCCCTATCGGGTGTGGCTGGCCGAGATCATGTTGCAGCAGACCACCGTTCCGCACGCGACGCGTTACTATCTCGAATTCACCAAGCGCTGGCCTCAAATTGAGGATCTCGCTGGTGCTGAGGATGAAGAGGTCATGGCCGCTTGGGCGGGACTTGGGTATTATGCGCGGGCGCGAAACCTTTTGAAGTGCGCGAGAGAAGTTGCTGCACGCGGAGACTGGCCGAAAACGGCGAATGACCTGCAAGCGCTTCCAGGGATCGGGCCATATACCGCTGGCGCGATCGCGGCGCTCGCCTTTGGTGAGCGCGCCGCCGCTGTAGACGGGAATGTCGATCGCGTCTTTGCGCGGCTCATGGCGCTAAAAGGCGAATGGAAGGCGGAGAAGCAAAGGCTAAAGGACGTGGTCGAGGATCTGGTGCCCGCTGATCGCCCAGCCGAGTTCGCGGAGGCGCTGATGGATCTCGGTGCAACGGTCTGCACGCCAAAGTCGCCGAATTGTTTGCTCTGTCCCTTACGAGAAATGTGCGCGGCGCAAGCCGAAGGCGCGCCGGAGCGTTATCCGATCAAACCGAAAAAGACGCCAAAGCCGACGCGTCAGGGCCATGTCTATGTATTGCTGGGGTCGGACCGAACGGTTTTGACGGAGCGCCGACCCGACAAAGGCCTGCTCGGTGGAATGATGGGCTTGCCAACGTCTGATTGGAGCGGCGAGGCCTCTGATCCAAAATTCCCCTCAGAGGGGAATTGGCAATCGATTGGCGAGGTCCGTCACGTCTTCACGCATTTTGCGCTCACGCTCACGGTTTGGCGCGCGGACGGAGGCGCGAACGGTGACTTCAAACCCGTCGCCAAAGCGGTGGACGGATTGCCCAGCGTTTTTGCAAAAGCTCTTAAGCTTGCGCTTTAAGCGGCGCTTTGCAGCGTAAGGTCAAATTTAACCGTGCCTTTGTCGGTCTCGCGCGCGATCATCGCTTGCTCGGTTGCGGTGCGAATGAGGTCCGTGGCTGACATATCGGGGCGAAGTGACGAACCGCCCATAAAGCATTCAATATGACCGACATATTGCTCGCTCGGCTTTTTGACGATTTTGAAAAGGTCGAGTTCGTCTTTGATTTTTTTGGCCACGAGCCCGGCATCGCGATAAACCGCTTTTGGCAACATGATCGCGAAACGCGATCCGGCGAAGCGGGCGCAGACGCCTTGGTCGCCCACCGATTTGCGCAACATGCTTGAGACCGATTTCAGAATGAACTCAGAGATATCCGATCCGGCTGCTTCGTTCAGCGCTTGGATGTTCTTCACGCCGGCGATCATAACCGTCAAAGAATAACCGTTCGCAATGGCGTTCGCGGACTCTTCTTTCAGTACGCTCTCAAATTTGTGCTGGTTCATCAGCTCCGTCACAGTGTCCCGCATAAGCGTGGTGCGCAATTGAACGACTTTGGATCCCAGCGCTGTGATTTCATCTTCCTTGCTTTGCAGAGCGACTTGGATGTCTTGCGCCGCTTTCTGAGACGTTTGCGTTTGTTCGATGAGGCCGTCGATTGTGCCGCGGAGTTGTTCGGGAGACGAGTCGGCAGGCAACAGCGATTTCGCCTTGCCGATGGTGGAGACGTATTCGTCGGTGCTACTGATCACCTCTGTGACGAGAGACTTGGCACCGGCGACTTGTGATTGGATCTCTTGGCTGATTGTCTCGAGCTTCTCTTCTGCATCGCTTTGCTCATCTACGTGCAGATCATAGAGCTGCATGATATCGGCCGCGCTGATCCCGATATTCTGGCTCAAAATCTCATCGATCGCAGCGTTGAGGTCGGGTTTTTTCTCAGCGGCGTAGGCGTACCAAACGGCGAAAGACTTAGGGTTTGCAGACGTGTCGTGTTTTACAATCAAGTCAAAGGCGGTCTTTGCGATATCCCACGATTTGGAATGAGCCGATTTTGGTTTTGCCGGATCGGTATCGTGAGATGTGTCTGCGTCGAACATTCTACTTCGCCTTGTTGCTGTAATCGAGACAGGTAAATATCAATCGCAAGTTGAATCTTGTTTAACGCAAGACTTGGAAAGCGTCGGTTCTACTTAAAAAATTGAAGGACGAAGCGCTCCGGTCGGATATCGCTTCCTTTTCGCTTGTGGACTATTATCGAAAGTTCTTGTTTTGTTCCTTTTCTTGTGCTTCACCCGAAGCATGCGAACGGGACAAAAATTAGCCAAGACGGGCCGGGTAGAGCGAACCGCGGTGAAGGACGTGCAGGAGCGCTTCCACCATCGCGGGCGCGGGGCGGTGTCGAATCAAACAGGTCGGTATGAGCGCGAAACCCGCGAAGCGTTGGACGATGGGTGGGGCACAATTGAAGAAGATGCGCCGCGCCTTGCCACCACGCTGACAAAAGAGACGCCGCGCACGATCATTACGTTCAACAAGTCGCCGGACATTCATTTCGATCGCTCGATCAATCCGTATCGGGGCTGCGAGCATGGCTGCGTCTATTGCTTTGCGCGTCCGACCCATGCCTATCACGGGCTCTCGGCGGGTTTGGATTTTGAGAGCAAGCTTTTCTACAAACCGGACGGACCTGATCTCTTGCTCAAAGAGCTCTCGCGCCCAGGATATGTGCCGCGTCCGATCGCGCTTGGTGTGAACACGGATGCTTATCAGCCGGTGGAGCGCGAGCAAAAGCTCACAAGGCAATTTTTGCAGATCTTGAGCGATCACAATCACCCGGTCTCGCTGCTGACCAAGTCCGCTTTGATCCAGCGTGATTTGGATCTGATCGCGCCGATGGCAGAGAAAAAACTGTGCCGCGTCGGGGTCTCCATAACAAGCTTAGACCCTAAACTGGCGCGCAAAATGGAGCCGCGTGCCGCGGCACCTCACAAACGATACGAAACGGTTCGCGCGCTAAGCAGTGCCGGTGTGCCCGTCACCGTGATGGCCGCGCCGCTTATTCCAGCGATCAATGATCCAGAGCTGGAGGCGCTCTTAGAGGCAGCGAAGGAACATGGAGCAACCGGGGCGGGCTATGTCATGCTGCGCCTTCCGCACGAGCTGAAGGATATTTTCCATGAGTGGCTGGCCGAGCATTATCCGGATCGCGCAGCGCGCGTGATCAATGCGCTGCGCGAAATGCGGGGCGGTAAAGACTATGACGCTGATTGGTTCACACGCGGGGCCGGGCAGGGGACGCTGGCGAAGCTGATTGGGCAGAGATTTGCGCGTGCGATCCGGCGTCTCGACTTGCTGCCAACCCGCGCGGCCTTGCGAACGGATCTCTTCCAACCGCCGGTTTTGAAAGGCGGGCAGTATCGGATGGAGCTGTGATCTAGTCCGAAACTTGCGCCGCGAGTTTCGCGGCGTTGGCTTCCTGCTCTGCGCGCGTCAGCTTGTAGTCGCGCAGCAAGAAGGCGGCGAGCGCGTAAGCCGTGACCGGAACGCCGACAAAGACCAGCATAACGCCGCGGGCGACTTCCGGGCTGTTCTCGCCGGACGGATCAAAGCCGACCCAAAGGCCAAGCAAAATGTAGGGGATGCCGATGGCGAAACTGGCGCCGGTTTTATAGGCCCCGGACATGATCGAATAATACATCCCGGACCGGTTCTCGCCGGTTTTGACCTGCTCGGCTTCGATAATGTCGGCCACCATTGAGCGCGCCAGAATGAAGGGCGTCCCATAGCCTAAACCCGAAACCACAGCGGCGATCAGCAAAAAGACGATACCGCCGCCCATCGCGCTCAGCGGAAGGTAGACCATATAAGTAACGATCGACCAGATCGCGGTCAGCATAAAGACAAAGTGTTTCTCAGTGCGCTTCGACAGCCAGATCCAGAACGGCATCGAGGCAAAGCCCGCGACAAAGAAAATCATCAAGATCACCGGCGCATAATCGGTCACGCCAAAGCCCCATTCGGCGGCAAATAAGAACGTGCCACCGGTGCCAGCAATTGCGATCCCAACCAGAATTTCGACCATAATCACGCGCGACATGTTGCGGTCTTTGAAAGCCGTTTTGATCGCGCTCCAACTAAACTGCATCTTGGGTTCAGTCGGTTTCGGTGGTGGATCTGGAACGAACAAGACGGCCAAGGTTACGGTCAGCGGCAGAACGATCATCAGGATCACGCCCATGACCACGACTTGTCCGCGCCGATCGATGCCGAAATTGATCGCCAGAATGGTCGGAATGATGAGCAGGGTCAGCAGCGTGATCGTCGAAACAATCTCGCGCCACATGAACAAGCGCGATCGCTCGTCATAGACTGTCGTAATCATCGGGACCCATGACTGATGCGGGGTCTGCAGCATGGTGAAGCCGAGCCACAGGACCATCAGCCAAACCACCAAATAGGCCGGCGCGACGGTCTCTCCCATCGGCATATACATGAAGAAGCCGCCAATCATCAGGACAGGCACGCTCGCCATCAGCCAGTGTTTGATCCGGCCTCTCGTTGTAGGGCGCGTATCGACCAGCCAGCCCATGACCGGGTCTGTGCCGAGGTCCCAAAACCGTAAGATCATAAAGATGACGCCGACCAAGGTGGTGCCGAGACCAAGCTGATCCGCATAAAGCGGGGCAACAAACACGGCCATGGGGAGGCCAATTGCGGAAAGCGGCATGCCGACGCTCGCAAACGCAAGCACCCGCGGCAGCGGCAGTCTGTCGAGGGCAGCACTCATACATGGAAGATGACGTCGGCGTCACGAAAGGCAAGCCCTTCCTCGCTTGACGTAGGGGATACCAAGATTGAATTCCACAGACTTGTCCACAGGCCTGGTTTGAGGCAGTTTCGATATCGAAACGAATTGGGGCGAATCAGTTTCGCGTTTGGTAACGAATCGATAACCCGAACTAGGTGATTTGGAGTGCTTCTGATTCGCAACTGATTCGACGATGGGAAGCACGAGGGCATGGAGCTCAATAAGAACACAATTATCGAAGGCGAGTGCGTGGATGTTCTGTCCCGTTTGCCCGACAATTCGGTCGATCTCGTTTTCGCCGATCCGCCTTACAACTTACAGCTTGGTGGCGGACTAACGCGTCCGGACCAATCCGTTGTCGATGGCGTCACGGATGCCTGGGATCAGTTTGACAGTTTCGATGCCTATGACCTTTTCACCCATCAATGGCTGAGCGAATGTCGCCGCGTCCTGAAAGATGATGGCGCGATCTGGGTGATCGGCTCCTATCACAATATTTTCCGCGTTGGCACAGTGCTGCAGGATGCTGGCTTCTGGATTCAGAATGATGTGATCTGGCGCAAATCGAACCCGATGCCGAACTTTAAAGGCACGCGGTTCCAGAACGCTCATGAGACGATGATCTGGGCCGGCAAATCTGAAAAGTCGAAAGTCACGTTCAATTACGATGCGCTGAAGACCTTCAATGAAGACAAGCAAATGCGCTCGGACTGGCTGATCCCGATCTGTGCAGGCGGCGAACGCTTGAAAGGCGAGGATGGCAAGAAAGCCCATCCGACGCAAAAGCCCGAAGCGCTGCTGCAACGTATTCTGCTCGCGACCTCGAAGCCTGGCGATGTGATCTTGGATCCGTTTTCGGGTACCGGCACAACGGCGGCTGTCGCGAAGAAGCTCGGCCGCGCCTATGTCGGGATTGAGCAAGACCCAGCCTATATCCGCCTGTCTCGCGCGCGTCTAAAAGCGATCACCCCGATTGAAGGCGATATGTTGGAGATCGAAAAGGGCAAGAAGTCTCTGCCGCGCGTTCCATTTGGTGCCCTGATCGAGAATGGCTGGCTGAAACCAGGCGATCGGCTCTGGTCGCCAAAGAAACGGTTCAATGCCCGCATTCGCGTCGATGGCAGCTTGACCACTGGCGAAGCCACAGGCTCGATCCACCGCATGGGCGCCTTTGTGCAACAAGCTCCGGCCTGCAATGGCTGGACCTATTGGCACTATGAGGAAGCCAAAAGCGGCGAGCTGGCACCGATTGATCTCCTCCGTCGACGCTACCGTCACGAAATGGGTTTGATGAATTAGCGCTCTGGCACACACGCCCTCGAAGATCCAATGACGTCATCGGCCAGGGATAGCTGTGCTGTCCCTAAACCAAGCTGCGATTGACGAGGTTCTCCAAATATTCCTGGTGGCCCGAGCGATGCTGGCCAAACGTACTGTCCTTCGTCACGGCATCTGCGATCGTGTCGAGGCTCGCTGCGTCACTCAGGAGTTGTTTGCCGTAGTCACTTTTCCAACCGCTATAGCGCTCCGCTTTATGATCTTCGAGTTTGCCTCGGTTGATCAAATCCTCGGCGCTGAGCAATGCGCGCGCAAGTGAATCAATCCCTCCAATATGGCCATAGAATAGATCCACGAGCTTGCTGCTTTGACGCCTGACTTTGGCGTCGAAATTAAAGCCGCCTGTGGTGAGGCCGCCAGAGGGCAGCAATTCGATAAGGGCTAGGGTGATGTCGCGAATGTCGAGATTGAACTGGTCAGTGTCCCAGCCGTTTTGCGCGTTCCCGCAATTGATGTCGATGGAGCCCATCATTCCGAGCGAGACTGCAGTCGCAATCTCGTGCGCGAAACTGTGCCCAGACAGCGTGGCGTGGTTTGGCTCGATGTTCACATGCACTTCACCGAGTAAATCAAACCGACGCAGGAAGCCGTAAATCGTTGCCGTGTCGAAATCGTATTGATGATACATCGGTTCGTGGGGTTTGGGCTCAATCAGAATTTTGCCCTTGAACCCGATTTTATGCTTGTGCTCGACCACCAAGGTGAGGAAGCGCCCGAAGTTTTCGAGTTCGAGATTTAGGTCTGTGTTTAGAAGCGTGTCATAGCCCTCACGCCCGCCCCATAAGACATAATTCTCGCCCCCAAGCTTATGGGTGACATTCAGACAGTCTCTTATCTGGCGGATGGCGCAGGCCGCGACTTCAGGATCCGGATTGGTGAGGCCTCCGGCCGCATAACGCGGATGACTGAACAGGTTTGCCGTTCCCCAGAGAAGCTTCTTTGAGGTCTTATCTTGATAGTAAACCAGGCGATCTGCCGCCCGCATCAAATTGGCTGACAGCTGTTCTGGCGTCTCTGAGGCCTCAACGACATCAACATCGTGAAAACAATAAAATGGTACATCGAGTTTCTGAAAAAACTCGAACGCTGCCGCCATTTTCATATCAGCGGCTTGACGATCATTTGCCGGCGAATGCCACGGTCGTTCGAAAGTGCCGGCGCCAAAGATGTCAAATCCATCCCAACAAAACGTATGCCAGTAGCAAACCGCCAGTCTCAAATGTTCTTGCATGGTCTTGCCGAGCACCATGCGATCCTTGTCATAATACTGATAGGCGAGCGCGTTCTCAGACGATGGCCCCTCATATGAAATCTGGCTGATATCCGGGAAGAACGGAGCAAACTCTGTATTGTCGGGTGTGTCAGGCATGAGCATTTCCTGCGAAGCTGGTTTCGAGATGGTGGTAGAGGTCTGAGAAGCGGGTGCGCTTTTCGGCATAGTGTTCGGTGAGGGCTGCGTCTGGCGCGACCTCCAAGAAGATCTCTGGAGACTGAAAGGCGTCCTCCAGGGCACCGCCATTAACGCCATAGGCTGCAATACGAGCGGCGCCGAGCGCCGGGCCAACTTCGGCTCCATCACGGTATTGCAGGGGTCTATTGAGCGCGCTTGCCAGCACTTTACCCCAATAGGGTGAGCGCGCGCCTCCGCCGATAACGGATAGTGTTTCTATTTTCGCGCCGGCCTCAACAAGCGTGCCCAATCCGTCGGCCAGACCAAAAGCCACGCCTTCAACTACCGCCTGAGCCAATTCAGCGGGGCCCGTATCATGCGAAATTCCAAAGAACACGCCGCGAGAGTTTGGATTATTGTGAGGCGTGCGTTCCCCTGAGAGGTAAGGCAAGAAGATCTCTGCGATTGGGGTACCTTCGGTGGTTTGAGCTAAGTCCAACAGTTCCGCGACGCTTGCCACCTGCGTGAGTTTGCAAGCCCAATCCAAACAGCTTGCAGCGCTCAACATTACGGACATCAGGTGCCAACGGTTCGGGATCGCGTGGCAGAAGGCGTGAACAGCAGATTTTGGATTCGATCGATACACATCGCTAGCCGTAAAAATCACGCCCGATGTACCGAGGGAGATCAGCGTATCTCCAAAATCGACAACGCCGACGGCAAGCGCGCCAGCCGCATTGTCGCCTCCTCCTGCGTAAACGGGCACACGATTCATGCCCCACGCTCTGGCGACGGTTTCACGAAGCTCACCCGTCTGTTCGGTGCCTTCATACAGCTTTGGCATGTGTGCGCGGTTTAGACCGCAGGCTTCCAAAAGAGGATCGTGCCAGTCGCGACTCGCAACATCCATCCAAAGCGTGCCGGCGCTGTCGGACATATCGGACGCATAGTCTCCGGACATTTGGAAACGAATGTAATCCTTCGGTAGGAGGACCGTCCGAAGCGCTGCGAACACGTCCGGCTCATAGCGTCTGACCCATTCCAGTTTCGGCGCGGTGAAGCCGGGCATGACCAGGTTCCCAGCCTTCTCTAAAAATTCTGGATAGCGGCTTTGTAGGTCCGCACATTCTTTCTCGCTGCGACCATCATTCCAGAGGATCGCTGGACGCAACGGCGTACCGTTCGCATCAAGAAGAGTGGCCCCGTGCATTTGGCCGGAAAGACCAATGCCTTGCACTTGATCACGCCGCGCCGCGGTGAGCTTGGCGACTGCGTCTTGAGTTGCTGTCCACCAGGCCGCCGGGTCTTGCTCCGACCAACCCGGATGAGGCCGAGATACAGAAAGGGGTGCGTGAGATGTCTCAACGATCTCACCGGTCGGCGACATGAGGACCGCCTTCACACCAGATGTGCCGATATCAATCCCGAGAAACACGCTGTCCTCCTCAACCCATTTACTTGGTTTTGACACCAATTGTGTTAGCGCTAACAATCTTGCGATAAATCGGCAAGCCTGCAAGTCAAAAATCTCCAGAAAGGTGAGAGATGTCTCAGAGAAAACGTGCAAACCGAATTACCATTGCTGAGGTCGCGGAACACGCGGGCGTTTCCTCAATGACGGTTTCGCGCGTCATCAATCGCGACGCGAAAGTGAAATCGGCGACACGCGATAAAGTCGAAGCGGCCATCGCTGAGCTCAATTATGCTCCCAACACTGCGGCCAGGAGCCTCGCCGGGGGGAAGATCCGACGGATATGCTTGCTCTATGGCAATCCGTCATCAGCCTATCTTGGGGAGCTTCTGCTCGGTGCTCTTGAAGCTGTCAGTAAGGCGGGCGCTCACTTGATCGTTGAGCGCACGACGCCAGATTTGGCGCCCGCCACCTTGGAAGAGCGCCTGGGCAGAGATTGGGACGCGCTGATCATACCGCCGCCGATGAGTGACATTGCAGGGATCCGGACCTTGGTCCGAAAACATGACTTTCCGACCGCGTTCATTTCGAGTGCGATCGCGCCGGGCCATGCCAACGAAATTCGGATCGATGATGAGCTCGCTGCGTATGAGATGACACGCTTCCTGATCGGCAAGGGCCATGAACGGATTGGATTTATCAAAGGACATCCCAACCAGACGGTGACCGAAAAACGCTATGCGGGCTACATGCGAGCGCTCGATGAAAGTGGACTTGAGCAAGACTTGTCTCGAGTTGTTGAAGGGCTTTTCACGTATCGGTCGGGCGAACAGGCTGGGATGCGTCTTCTGTCGGACGCGGAGAAACCAACGGCGATCTTCGCGAGCAATGATGACATGGCCGCTGGCGTCCTCGCGGCGGCTGGACGTTTAGGACTGTCAGTCCCGTCTGACCTTTCGATTGTTGGGTTTGACGACTCGCCAATCGCATCAACCGTTTGGCCACCTCTCACAACGGTATCGCAGCCCGTCGCCAAAATGGCAGCTGAAGCCGTTCAGGCCATCGTGAACGCACCTACAAAAACGGACGATCCATTCAAAATTACCGTGATGCCACATCAACTGATCGAGCGAGATTCCGTCTCGGCGATCTAGTTACCATTCGCTCAGGATCGTTTTCTGGCGCACCTAAGAGGATTCGAACCTCTGACCTCTGCCTTCGGAGGGCAGC
>CAYNUI010000037.1:11090-14466 GCA_964400185.1 uncultured Hyphomonas sp. | reverse complement strand
ATCGTGCTGACGAAAATGAAATGGTCCACAGAGGCCTGTTTCGCCGCCTCGATGAGGTCCTTCGTCACCTGCCGATTGAGACGCTCATGTTCCTTTGGCGATGCCTTACCTGTTTGTGCGGCAAGATGAATAACCGCGTCGACACCGTCCAGGGCATGGCGATAGGTTTCCGGACGCGTGAGATCGCCTTCGATCAGATCAAACCCAGCCGGCAGCTTCGAAAGCTTTGACGCATCTCGGACCAAGAGCCGGATTTGAGTTGCGTCGTTGGATCGCTTCAGCCGTGTAAGCAGGACGCGTCCAACGAAGCCCGTCGCGCCGGTGATGAAGACGGTTCTGCTCATCTAGCCTCGCTTGCTGGCGTGTTGAGCTTTTGCGCGATGCGGATGACACCGATCAGGAACACAATTGCCCCAAGCGTGGCGAGGCGTGAACCAGGGAAAATTTCGACGTCCGGCGAATGAAAGCCTGAAATGTTGGCAAGATTTTCCTCCCGCAAAACAATCAGCAAACCCAAGCCAGGAATGATCCAGTCTTTCCAGTTCGCGTAGAGCAAGATGGGCAGCGCGACTGCGATAAGAACAAGGTCATACACATGCAGCGGGGCGAAGGCGGTTATCACGGCGGTCGAGAGGGCGAGAACTTGCACCGCGTGAACAGCAGCATCTGGCGCGCGTGCGATGCGATAGGGGCCCCAGCTTAATCCCACAAGCACGACGAGCGCCAACGCCGTCGCGATCATGTTGCCAGTGTCAAATGAGAAGAGTTCGAAGATCAGCAAACGAATGCCTGTTGTGGAAAGCGGTTTGTTTGCGTCAGTGAAATCGTCATAGGCGAGCAGGTTGCCGAGGAAGCCCGAGATGACCGTTGGGTCTTGGATCAACGCTGGAATAGACAAGATGGCGGATCCGATTGCAGCCAGCAAAACCGTTTTTCGAGACTCCTGATCCAGCAGGAACAAAAGCACAGCGAACGGCCCGCCAATTTGCGGCTTGAGCAGAACGATGATGAGGCCAAGGGCCTCGACATATCGCCGTGTGGTCACACGGCCATAGAGCATGAGCGAAATGCCCATCGTTATGATGAAAGAGGTTTGACCCACCGCGAAGTGAATACCTGTTGCTTCCAGGATGCCTAGGAACAAGCAGATTGAGCTGAAGATGAGGGTTCCGGTATAAGCACCGGTCCATTCTGACAGCCATTGCGTACTCGCCGGTGCAGCGCGCAAGTAGGCTTGGCTGAGCACTCCAGATATGGCCAAGACAAGGCCAATGTTTAAGAGCGACCAAAGCAGAAAGGCTTGCTCCAAGCTCACCAAACCGAACGGGGCGGCGATGATCCACCATGTCGGAGGATACACCCATTTTATCGGGACGTGGCCGTCGGAAATGCGCGCTTCGCCTTCCGGCTGATAGGTCTCCGCATAGGGGTTGATGCCATCTACCCAAAGGTCTCCAGCAAGCCAGATGTACCGAAAATCAAATCCTGGATAGACGGAGAATTGCGTCGTTTTGAGCAATAGATAGCCTATGCACAATCCGACCATGCCAAGACACGCCAAAACGACAACTAGGTTTGGGATGCGGCCCCGGTCACTCGGTGCCGCGAACAAGGCAAAGCTGTAGCGAGGTGATGACATTAAAACTCTCCATCTCGGAAAACCCAGAACCGGCTGAGAAGATACGTGCTCATTGGAACTGTTACGACCATGATGGCGAGTGATAACCAATACGGATAACCTAGCCAGATCGACACGATGACGACGATGGTTTGGTTCAGGACCAAATTTGCAATCGTCACCAAGAAAAAGCGCGGCATGGATTGCTGGATCTTGCTCGGCGAATTGAACGAAAACGTCTTGTGCCCGAAATAGCCGACGAGAAAGCCAACGAAGAAAGCGACGAGGTTCGCCGTAAATGGGTCCAGCCCCAAAAAGTGGTGCGCCGCCAAACCAGATACCACGTGCGCGACCGTGGTGACGCCGCCCGTGATCGCGAACTTAATCAGCCCGAGAAGCGTTGTCTTAGATTTTGGCGAACGGTCAGACTCAACGGTGCGCATGTCTTAGCTCCGTTAAGGCTATGATTTGGAGCTTAGACTGGACGCAACGACCCCCAGCTTCTCTTTCTTTGCGGCGCTCGTTTCAGCATCGCTCTGAATGCCGACAATGTCCTCAATGACAAAGAGCGGGCGGTTTTTTGACTGAATATACAAACGACCGAGATATTCGCCGATGACACCGAGGACGAGCAATTGGCCACTTCCCATGATTAACACGACGGTCATCAGCGTGGTCCAACCTTGGACAGTGATCCCCGCGACATAGCTGTAGACGGTGTATCCGAGGAAAAACAGTCCCACGATGGCACAAAGGAAGCCGAGATAAATCGACATCCGCAAGGGCAAAATCGAAAAGCCCGCAATGGCGTCAAATGCGAAGCTCAACATCTTGCGAAACGGGTATTTAGTGTCACCGGCAAATCGTGCGTCTCGAACGTACTCCAAGGGCACTTGTTTGAACCCTATCCAGCTCACCATGCCACGAATGAAACGATGTTGCTCCGGCATGTCATTCAGAGCGTTCAGTGCCCGCCGACTCATCAAACGGAAGTCACCCGTGTCGGACGGGATTTCGACATCAATAAGCCGATTGAGCAGGCGATAAAAGACGTGCGCTGTGGCCAGCTTAAACGCGCCTTCGCCGTGTCGTTTGGTGCGTTTGCCGTACACAACATCAGCGCCTTCATCCATCAGATTCATCATATCTGACAGCAGTTCTGGCGGATCTTGCAAGTCGGCGTCGAGGATTAGAATGCGTTCGCCGCGGCAGACCTTTAATCCCGCCGTTAGCGCCAATTGGTGACCATAATTGCGCGAAAGAAAGACCCCGACGATATCAGTTCGCGATTCTGAAAATTGCCGAATGAGGGACCGTGTTTGATCGCTCGAGCCATCATCAATGAGCACGATTTCGTAGCTCATATCGTCGAATTTTTCGACGACCAAGGTCAATCGCCGCAACAATTCTGGAAGAGACTCTTCCTCATTGTAGCAGGGTATAACGATGGACAGATACGGTACGCTCATAATGTCCCCACTCCGCCGCTATTAGCAGCACGAAAATTCATACGATACAATTGCTCAATGCAAAGACCCTATCGGCCCTCAGGCGCAACAATTGTGCCACCCGTGCCTCAGTTTTCGACACTGTTGCGCTATGCGTGAGCGGAGAAAACAAATCGGCTGCAACGTAGCTTCGGGGCGCGCGATTTGCGCGTCTCGCGACGGAATTGTGGCAATCGTTCTGCCATATGTTATCAAGTCATGGGGCGCGGGAGACTTGAGAATGAAAAACCTGATTTTTGTGGCGCTCATA
>CAYNUI010000037.1:7111-10990 GCA_964400185.1 uncultured Hyphomonas sp. | reverse complement strand
GCGGATAATTGGGATGATAAGTCCTACATGCCTTACTATAAGGATGCGCCGTGGTGGGAGGATGGTGTCGAAACCAGCCTGCCGGATGATTTCTATTCATCAGAGTTCATCGTCGATAAGATGATTGAATATCTGGAGGCGACGGATGCGAGCAAACCCTTCCTCGCTTATTTGCCGTTCCAGGCGATCCATATCCCGGTCCAAGCGCCGCCTGAATTCATCGCCAACTATAAGGGCGTTTATGATGAGGGCTGGCATGCGTTGCGCGAAGCGCGGCACGTGCGCGCGCAAGATTTGGGCTTAGTCGCTCCAGGCACCGCGATCGCACCTATGCAAGGTGGCGCGCGTGCGTGGGAAAGCCTGACCGAAGAAGATCGCATCTTGTACGCGGCGCGCATGGAGTTGAACGCCGCAATGATGGAAGCGATGGATTTCCATATCGGACGCTTCGTGGATTATCTCAAAGACCAAGGCGCTTACGAGAACACGATCTTTGTGGTCACCTCAGACAATGGACCTGAACCCAATCGCGGCGATTATGATCAGCGGCTTACGCTCTGGATGCAGTTCAACGGGTACCACGTTGAGCTGGAGGGCCTCGGCCAGCCCGGCAGTTGGGGCTTCATCGGACCAGAATGGGCGACCGCTGCGGCATCGCCCGGTGCACTTTACAAATTCTACGCAACCGAGGGCGGCATCCGCGCGCCGCTCATCATCGCTGGCCCTGGGATTGAGAACACGCAAATCAACTCGCCCGCGATGGTCACAGACATCACGCCGACGCTACTCGATTGGATTGAAGTGCCCGAGGCTCCGGCAGACGCGCGGCCCATAATGGGACGGTCGTTGCTGCCCGTCCTGCGCGGAGAGGCAGAGAGCGTCTACGCCCCAGACGACATTCGCGCGATCGAAGTGTCTGGCAACACCGCGCTCTATAAAGGCGACTACAAAATCATTCGCTCCATGCCGCCGGTCGGAGATGGCACATGGCAGCTCTACAATATGACCGACGATCCCGGCGAGACGGTCAATTTGAGCGCGGCCGAACCAGACATTCTGGCTGACCTTGTGGCCGCCTACGCAGATTATGCGTCAGAGGTCGGGGTGCTCGAAATGCCGGCGGGCTATAACTCATTCGAAGCCGTCAGCGAGAACGCGACCGCCAGGTTCTATCAGAACTATCGCGGCTGGATCATCGCGTTCGGGATTATCGTGATCGCAATCTTGATCGGCATTGGCTTTGCGCTTCGCTGGGTGTGGACGCTTGTGCGGAGATAAGATCTCTCTTGTATTGACACCTGAAATGCCATTAAAGTCTTTCGGACCATAACTCGGAGGGATGAATGGGCATTCGCGCTGCGGTTAAGAACAGAGTGACGCGATCGCTATTCAGCATTGAGCGGCGCAACAACAATCGACGCAAAGCCGAGCGAAAGCGCCAGGCGAGCGGCGCCCCCCATTCGATCGAGTACTTTCATGAAGTTGGAGACCCTTACTCGCATTTGATGGTGCAGCTGTTGCCGGAGTTCTGCCGGCGCTATGAGGTTGAGCTGAAGGTGCATCTCGTGCCACCGCCGCCGGATTGGGCCGCGCCCGACCGCGAACGGCTGGAGACTTATTCACGTCTGGATGCTGCGCGTATGGCCAAGCGTGCAGGCCTACGATTTACAGATCCGGGGCGGCAGCCTACGCGAGAAAAATCGCGGATCGCCAATGCCCAACTCTTGGCGGCGAATGAGCAAGGGGCCTTTCTCGACAAAGCGGAACAGATTGGCGAGCAGCTTTGGCAAGGCGCGCTGACGGACGACGGCCAGTCAAGCATAGACATTGACGATGCACTTCTGGCTGCGGAAACCCGCAGAGACGATCTCGGTCATTATCTTGGCGCGACGCTCTACTATGCGGGCGAATGGTATTGGGGGCCGGATCGCCTTCACTATTTGGAACAGCGTTTGAGCGATCTCGGTGCCACCAAGACTGACGCTGACAAAGCACTGATCTATCCGCCAGCTGACGCGCCCAGCGGAAACACAGGCCGTGCATCAGGCGCCGCACCGGAACTGCATTGGTACCTATCCTTGCGCAGTCCCTACACGGCGATTGTTGGTGAACGCGTCAAAGCGTTGGCGGAGGCCTATGGCGCGACGTTGAAGCTCAGATATGTTTTGCCCATGGTGATGCGCGGCATGAAAGTGCCTCGCAAAAAAGGCTTCTACATTATGAACGATGTCATGCGCGAAGCGGAGCGTCGTGGCATCCCGTTCGGCAATGCAGTCGACCCGGTTGGCGAACCGGTAGAACGCGGATGCGCGATCCTTGAAGAAGCCATCCAACGCGGCAAAGGGTTTGAGTTTGCCCAATCTTTTCTGACCGGTGTTTGGTCTGAAGGATTGGACGCCGGGACGGATCGCGGTCTCAAGAAGATCACCGAACGCGTCGGATTGTCTTGGTCAGAGATGAAGCCGTTCATCGGCACAGACGGATGGCGTCCGGTTGCTGAAGCCAATCGGGAAGAGATGTTCAAATACGAAATTTGGGGTGTGCCAAGTTTCCGGGTCGGGGAGGTCGCCGTTTGGGGGCAAGACAGACTTTGGGTGATCGAAGATGCCCTCAAAGCAATGGTTGAAAACTAGGGAGATAAGCGCGTGGAAGTCATCAATGAAGTGGTCCCATCGGATCCCAACCAAATCGCGCAAATGGCGGAAGACGGACCAGACGGCCCGATCTTCATGATCAATCTGCTGAAGTTCAAAGACAAAGCCGAATACGCCGACGGTCGCGACACCGATCTGACCGGGCGCCAGGCGTATCAACTCTACGGGGCGGGCGTTGCAGGCCTTTTGCCTGAATATGACGGGCGATTTTTCTTTATGGCCGACACGACGTTTCTGTCGCTTGGCCAAGTTGAAGAGCTTTGGGATGAAGTTGCGATCGCTGCCTACCGCAACCGAAACGCGCTCATGCGCATGACGCAATCCGAAGAATGGCAAGCGCTCTCCGTGCATCGAGCGGCTGGATTGGCCGGCCAACTCAATATTGAAAGCGTGATGCCTAAAATGGCCATGGGATTGCCTTGGATGGACGTCTTCATGAAGGAGTTTGAGGGATGACTTGGCTGACACGAATACTGATCGCCGTCGCTGGTCTCGTCGTGCTCGCGATCATCGGGTTCAATCTATTCAAAGACCGGATCGCGGAGCGCGCATTCTTGCGGGCGATTGATCAGAATGCGGGGGTCGATCGCAGTTTGGAGCTAGGCGATGGCCTGCATGTCTATCTTTGCGGGACAGGGTCTCCGATGCCAGATGCCAGCCGCGCCGGGCCGTGTCTTGGTGTGCTTGCGGGTGAAAAAGCGCTGATTGTGGATGTCGGCTCGGGCGGTGCGCGCAATCTTGGAAGCATGGGGTTTCCGATGGCGCGCATTGACAGCGTATACCTCACGCATCTGCATTCCGACCACATTGATGGGTTGGGTGAATTGCTACTAATGTCTTGGATCAATGGAGTTCGAAAAGTGCCTACGCCTGTGCGCGGACCCGTCGGAACGCAAGAGGTCGTGGACGGGTTTAACGCGGCCTATCGATTAGACAGCACTTACCGTCTCGCGCATCACGGGCCGGAGGTCGCTGACCCCAGCGGCTATGGTGGTGCGCCGGAAGAGTTCAGCGTTCCCGCAGGGCCGGGTGGTCAGCTTGTTATCTATGATGAAGGGGACCTCAAAGTCACTGCGATCCGGGTCGACCACAGCCCGATTGAGCCAGCCGTTGGCTACCGGATCGATTATAAAGATCGCTCAATCTCAATCAGTGGTGACACGGTCTATCACCCAGGCTTCGTGTCTGCCTCACAAGGCGTCGATCTCATGCTGCATGAGGCGCT
>CAYNUI010000037.1:0-7011 GCA_964400185.1 uncultured Hyphomonas sp. | reverse complement strand
ACCCAGGCTTCGTGTCTGCCTCACAAGGCGTCGATCTCATGCTGCATGAGGCGCTGAACAAGGAAATGGTTGAGGCCATTGGGGCGAAACTGGGGGAACGCGGGATTGCAAATGGTGAGCAAATTTTCGAGGATATTCTGGACTATCACACCGATCCCGAAGAAGCCGCGAAAGCCGCTCAAGAGGCCGGCGCGGACCAACTCATTTTGTATCACATCGTCCCGCAACTTCCGGTCAAGCTGCTGGAGGGTCTGTTTCTTGGAGACGCCAAGTCTCACTTCGAGGGCAAAATTACTGTCGGGTCGGATGGCGTCATTTTCAGTCTTCCGTCTGGGTCAGACAAGATTGTGAAAATCAACGCGCTTTGAGCGTTACACCTCTGATGCCTTGCGACCAGAGCTGAGCCTGTTGATCAGGCTCAAGCCTGCCCAGGCCAAGACGATGAGGATCAGCGCCAAAACGAAGCGCACATGCAGGAAGGTGATGATCGGGCGCGTGATGAAGACTTCCGTGTGATCCAGCGAGGCGAATTTATCGGGACTGCCTGCCACCATCGTGGGGTCCTTCGCCATGTTGATTAGATCCTTCAAAGATCGGTATCGCACCACTGCGACGCGATCGACCTCCTCGCCATACTTTCCCAACATGAGCCCCGCTGTCTCGGACGCAAAAACGGGATGACCTGCACGCTTGAACAGTAGGGGGATGACCATTTCGGCGTAAGCTTGATCCGCCGCTTCAGCCGCAGGGCCTGACTTTAATTGCTCTAGGTTCACGGCGTAAAATTCTTTGCCATCATCAAGCGGGATCATCGCTTCTAGATGGTCTGCAAGTTGTCCATCATCATGAGGGGCCCCGGCATAGGTCGCGCGCAGCTCCGCGATCAGCTTTGCCCCTTCCTCCGCGCTCAGCGGTTTTCCGTTGCCGCCATACCAAGCGGAGAAGACGAGAAAGAAAATCGCGAGCAAGGCGATCCATCCAATTTTGATCCAACGCGTTGTGATGACGGGCATGATATTTCTCTCCTATCGAGCGCGGACTAGGTCTCGTCGGCGCGTTCAGGCGGGGCATCGCGCACGATGCGAAAACCGATATGGTTTGATGAAAAGTCAGTTTCTTGCGGCTGACGGGCCGCTGGGCGATAGCGGCGGCAGAAATTATCCGCGCACAAGTAAGAGCCGCCTTTGATCGTATGCATGCGCTCCGCATACGGTGTGTCCGTCCATTCCCAGACATTGCCGATCATATCATAGAGGCCGTTTCGATCAGGGTCGAAGCAGCCTACCGGCGCGGCCCCGCGAAAGCCGTCTGTGCCCATGTCCGCCACAGGGAAAATGCCTTGCCATGTGTTGGCGCGCGGACCGTCCTCGCCATAGGCGCCAGAGGTCGAGCTGTCTGGATTTGGAAGACCGAGACTGGCCGCATACTCCCACTCCACTTCACTAGGAAGACGCCCACCGGCCCAGGCGGCATAGGCTTCTGCATCGCGCTTCGAAACGTGAACGACGGGGGCCTGTTCGCGCCCGGTAATTGAACTCCCTGCGCCTTCCGGCGTGCGCCAGCTCGCATCTGCCATCAGCGTCCAAGGCGCGCGCTGCGCTTGGGTCTCATCAGGGTGCTGGAAGACGGCGGAGCCTGCGCCTTCGCGCCCCTCTGCAACGCCCTTTTCGGCGTCGGTCACATAACCCGTCTCGGCAACAAAGGCGTCGAACTGGCGATTGGTGACCTCGTGGCTTTGGATCCAAAATCCCTCGACCTGAAGTGTGACCGTCGGCGTTTCTTCAGGATAGATCGGCTGCGCGCCCTTGGTGAAGCTGCCCGCGGGGATCTGTTTGAACGCGCCCAGTTCAGCGTCTGAAATTGCACAGCTTGCAATTGGGGCGCTGGTGTCAGTTTCCGTTGGTGCACACGAAGCAACGAGGGCCAGACACCCTGCTGTCAAAGCGGATGCGCGGAGGAATGAACGTCTAGTCCGCATCGATCCCGGCGACCAATCCATCCACCATCAGACGCCAGGTCTTCTTCGCGTTCTCCACGGACAGGTTTTGATCCTGGCGAAGGCGTCGCCATGTCGGAAAGCTAAGGGTGACTTCGAGTGCCCCAAACAGCGTCCGGTCCTCGGCGACGGACTTGGGAAGAATGGCTTTCAAAGAGGAGCGTTCGAGTTTGATGTCGCGTTTATACTGATCTTTGATGAAATCAGACTGGTGATAGCGCAGGATCATACACACGCGCATGGGGAACACCGCTTCGTAGAGCTCAGCGCGCCGCTCGATACATTCTGCGAGGCGTTCTTTCCAAGTCTCAGATTCGAATGGCGCAACGATCATCGGCATGACCGCCGTCATCACCGCATCCGTCATTTCGTCATAGATACTGTCCATGTCTTCGAAATGGCGAAAGACGGTACGCAGTCCGACCTGGGCGCGTTCGGCAACACTCGCCGCGCTCGGCGAAACGTTGCCTTCCGAGATCAGGTCAAAAAGCGCTTCGATAATTTGACGTCGGCTACGATCGCTGCGGCGGCGGCGTCCGTCTTCCGTACTGGCTTCAAGTTCGCGCCAAATCGTCTTGGATGTGGTCAGTGTGTTCACGCAGGACAGTCCTTGTGATGGTTTAGTTGGGCCAGATGACGTACTCATCGCCATCTTCAGGGCTCTGCCCTCCGGTCTTGTCGATCATGATCGGGCTTTGCAATTTATGTGCATAGAGCGGTTCAACGGCATCCGCATAGTGTGCTTCGATCAGCGCTTGCAATTCTGCAACTTTGCCTGGTTGTGCGTCAGCAAGGTTGGTTTGTTCGGTCGGGTCGGTGGCTAAATCGAACAGCCAAGTTTTGTCCTGCACGGTGTCGGTTTGCAGTTTCCAATCGCCAGCCCGCACGACGCGATAGCTGCCGGAGGACCAGAAGAGGGCATCATTTGGACGCTCAATCTCTCCCTCGCCGGTCGCCGCTGGCAAAATGTTTCGGCCATCAATCACGCGGTCTGTGGGTAAAGACGCGCCTGCAGCCGCCGCGAGCGTCGGTAAGAGATCGATATGAGCAACGGGCGTATCCACGACCGTTCCTGGAGCGATCTGTGCCGGCCATTTCACGAACATGGGTACGCGAATGCCGCCTTCAAACAGGGTGATTTTCCAACCGCGATAAGGTGCATTGATGTCTGGCAAGTCGACATATCCAGCGCCGCCATTGTCGCTGCTCAGAACAACAATAGTGTTCTCGGCAAGCCCTTCGGCTTCCAGCTTGTCCATGACCCGTCCCACACTGCGGTCCAAAGCGTGGATCATCGCGGCATAGACCCGCAGACGATGCGGCTCGATATCGCCGACCGCTTCATAATCTTCTTTGGTCGCTTGCAGCGGCGTGTGCGGCGCCCAATGCGCGAGCTTCAGGAAGAAAGGACGGTTTTTATTGGCTTCGATGACGCGCAGACTCTCATCCGTCCACCAATCGGTGAGATAGCCACCCGGTTCGAACGGTTCGCCGCCATTGAACGACGCGGCGTACTGCATCGCGGCCCAGAGGAATTGATCGATAGGGTCCTGTTCGAGTTTTGCATTGACGACGTTCGGATCATCTTCGGACAGGAAAAGCCCGCTCTGCATGAGCAGGCTTTCATCAAAACCTTGCGCATTGGGCAAGAAATCAGAGCGACGGCCGAGGTGCCATTTTCCAATGTGGACCGTGTGATAGTCTACCTCTTGGAGGAGCTCTGCGATGGTGATCTCTGACCCAGGCAAACCTTGATCCTCATAAGGAAGAGCATCCTCGCGGGTGGCGGGGTTGATCGCAATATCGGGCAGCGGAGCGCGATCGCGGCTATTGGCGATGGTCGAGATCACACGGCTCATGCCGTTCGGCGTAGGCGTGAATTCAAAGCCGGTCCGGGTCGGGTAGCGGCCTGTCATCAGCATGGCGCGGGAGGGGGCACAGGTGCCCGTGCCGGCATAGGCTTGGCTATAGATCGCGCCTTCGGCCGCTAAACGATCAATGTTCGGCGTCGGCACCAGTCCATTCGCCACGCCGCCGCCAAACGTGGAGAGGTCGTTATAGCCAAAATCATCCAGCAGAATGAAAACGATATTGGGTGGGCGTTCTGAAATAGGCGTGCTGGCTTCTGCCGGGCCTTGTTGCCAGGTGATCGGTTGATGCGGGCCGACGGCGACGTGGTTTGCCTTTGCGCGGTTGAGCACCAAGTGGGTCAGGATGGAGGCGCGGTTGAGCCAGCCCAACAGCGCCCCGGCGAGGAGGACAATAAAGAGTCCAATAAGAAGCTTCTTCCACATAATGCGCCCTCCTAAGCAAATAAGTCTTCGCAGCCGGACCCGCGCAGCATCGCATCGACAGCGCCGCGCTCATTGCCGGTCAGAGCCGTATGATCTTCACGCAGCCAGCCAAGGCATTTTGCTTGATACTTAAAGGTCGGTTGGGTCCACGCCCGGCCATCGATCTCGGTTTCGAACTCGCTTTCGCCCGCCATCACGGCTTTGGCGTTGGCGATCATGGCTGGCGCATACGTTCGGCCGATCTCTGAGAGCAAAGGCGCAAGGGCCTCGCTCGCTTCCTCGGCGGTGAACCAGTCTGTCTCGTCAGGTGATAGGCCTGAAAGGTCATCCATCAGATCGACCCAAGCGCGGACTCTCTGGGAAATGTCGCGCGTTATGGCTGCTGAAGTGGGCTCGACGATCGTCAACTGCGTGAGCTGACCAAAGAGCGCAAAGTCCGCAGCGGATGGGCGAGCTCCAAGGACGAAGCCTTTGCGTGCAATCAGTTCATCGAGAATTTCGATAAAGCGCGCGTACGAACTCTCAATCGTCTCCGCTGTGATGTCATTGGAGCCGACCACATAAAGCCGGTCGATCTGACGCTTGGCAAAGTTGGCGGCGAACTCTTCAGCGGCATCTTTGGGCGCAGTGTTCATGCCCCAGTAGACGAGCAACGGCGCCGCATTCTTCCAGTCGGCTTCATGCGCCCATCGGAAATGGAACATGGCTTTGGTTAGCCACTCATCGGCATAGTCTTCGATCAGATCATTGAGAAAACGAAGCGTTGGATCCGTTGGGATGACGGAGCGACCGGCATAGTCTTTTTCCAGTCGCCGCGTGATTGGCGTTGAATCCGTGACGGGCACCAAGGCGCCATCTTCGTCATCTGGGAAGAAGAATGTTGGAAGCAGTCGGACTTTAGGTTCGGGATATCCAGCTGGAATGTTTCCGTTTCCCCAATAGACGGAATAGGGCAGGCGCCGATATCGCAGGATGCTCAGCATTTTGCGCGTATAAGGTGAGCCCGGCGCGCCGGTGAGCTCCAACCGCTTTTGTTCTGACATGAATCATCCTCCACGTCCGAACTCTAGTTATGGCAATTCGAATGTCAATACATTTGGCGATGGTAAGACACCGGATCTACCCGCGCTTCAAGCCCGCATTTTCGAGCCGCCAGCGAAGCGTATCAATCCGATCCTGACCGAAGAATGGTTCGCCTTCATAGACCATGGTCGGCACGCCCCAGTGGCCGGCAGCTTCAAGGGCTGCGTGATTCTCATCGACCGTCTCCATCGGATCATAGCCTGCGATGCTGGCTTCCATTTCGGCGAGATCAAGTCCCGCCTTCGCAACAGCTTCGGCCAGGCGATCGCCTTGATCCCAGCCGGGCTCCTCGCCCCAAATGAGGTGCGAAACATGATAGGCGAGTTCAATGCCTTTCCCGCGACGCTCCGCTTCTACGCCGAGACCCGTGAGGCGGAAAATGTGGGGCTGTTCTTCTGCGACCTCAAATGTCTCAAGGCTTTGAACCACAGGGTCAGGAGAAGGAAATGCGATCTTCATACCGAGGAATTCTGCTCGGCGGAAAGAGTCCATGATGATGTATTGTGTGGGCTTGCGATCGCTGGTGAACAGCGTGCTTTTAGACCGCACAGCAATTGGTAGCACGGGGCGAAAGCTCACTGTCACATCGAAGTCTTCGCGCAGTTTCAGAAGGTCTGGCGTGACGATGTAAGAATAAGGGCTCCGGAACGACCAGAATACGTCGACATTGGCAGTCATTTTTGCGTTTCCTCTCAGCGTGTTATTCCCGCCTCTATCGATCGAAACGGAACTAAGAGTGTTATTGTAGAAACTTTGCGCGGGGTCCATGTCTGCCCGAGCGGTAGGGAGACTTTCAAATTCGGTGCATTTGCGCCATTGAGACTTTTAACGGACAATGCCAGGGCAGGGCTCATGGCGCATGGTCTGACCTGAACGGTCGACCAATAATAGGGAGGATGGAGCCATCACGACGTACGAACCTATGACCAAGTCTGAGGTCATCGCAGCGCAGCGCGCTTGGGCGAAACATGTGACAGAGCAGAATGTCGAAGAATTGCTGGAGCTGTACGATTTTGGCGGCCCGGATGAGCCGCTTCTGTTTAAGCCCACGCTTGCAGATGTGATCCGTTTAGACCGGGCCGGGGCGAAGTCTTACTTTGTTGGCGGTAATCCTGACTATCCGCACGATCATGGCTTCTTGAAAAATGGCTGGAAGAGCGTTGAGTTCCAGAGCGCGGTCGGGCCAATCCTCAAAGCAGGCGGCCTCGGCTATAAGGATATGGGCCACTACACATTTGTAGATGGCGACGGGAACGCGACACGCGCAGATTACACCTTTGCCTATCATAAGGTGAATGGGCGCGTCCTGATTTCGCTCCACCATTCATCTTTGACCTGGTTCCCACCAAAAGCATCATAGAACCCATGCTCGCAAAGTGGCGATGATCACCGGAGGAAACATTATCATGCGCACCGCATTCTCAATTCTATCGACCAGCCTTGTTCTCGCCGCTTGCGGAACACAGGGCGTAGATACCCCCGGCGAAGTAGAAGCGGAGGTCGCTCCTGCCGTTCTGGAAACGATCGCAACCGGCGCGAATATTGCCGGTGCAAACGGGATTCACTTTGGACCAGACGGATTACTCTACATCACGTCTGTCATCGGATCTGATCTAACCGTGATCGATCCAGACACGG
>CAYNUI010000036.1:3548-14676 GCA_964400185.1 uncultured Hyphomonas sp. | reverse complement strand
GCCCAGCGCTGGTTGGTGAAGTCGTCTTTGTCGACGATCAGCATTTGCAATCCGTGCTGCGGCTGCCACTCAAAGCCAGCCACGACAGGTGGACGCAGCGCTTCATTGATCCACGGCTGAACCAGGATCACCAAATGGCGATCGGTCATGGTCCAATCGTGGATGTAGGCGGCGCGCCCAATATCAACCAGGCCGAAGTTTTCAAGCGTTCCTGCCTTGCTGATCTGATAGATCCCAACCCGTGATCCGCCGACAGCAAGGTTCCAGACCCGGCCATTTGGTTCGACTTTAGGGTGGGCCAAGAATGGCATGCCTTTGAGATCATCGCGCCAAGTTTTCGGGCCTTTGGTTTCAAGCGTCTCGGCATCCATTGAGAAAGCTGATCCGGCTTCCCAGAGCGCTAGCAATTCGCCGTCGACGACCAGTACGGACGTATTCGCCGCGTTCACGTCATCTGGGCCCTCAACCGAGAAACGCTCGTCGCCAATCGTGCCGAAGCCGGCGGCGAGGAAGTCTTGGGCGGCTTGTTCTTCGCGTCGTTTTTTGGTGTCAACGAAGCGCGCTTGGTGCACCGCTTGGCCATCTTTCACGGCGATGCGATGGATCAGACCGTCGCCATCAAACCAATGGCTGAGATGCTTGTCGCCATATTGAAGTTGGCCGGGGCCGTTTCGATAAAGCGAACCTTTGAGATCGCTGGGGGCTTTGCCATAGACCAAGCGCATTGGCTCAGGGTCGAAGCCGTTTGCAGGGGCGCTTTGGTAGCCCTTATGCCAGCGCGGCATATGCGGACCATTGGCAAGGGCAGGCAGGCTGGTGCAAGCGCCGACGGCTCCGGCAAAACCAGCGCCGATCCCGGCTTCCATAAAGTGACGTCTAGAAAGATGCATAAGGGGCTCCATTCCGCGCAGATCGGGTGGCTTAGTTCATCGTGATGGTGTGAGAGGTCGCTTCATCGCCGACCGTAAATTTGGCGGCGTCCCATTTGGCAGGACCGAACCGGCCTTTTGCGTCGTTTGAGAAAGCGAAGGGCTCCACCGGCATGCCGAACGGATTGGTGTTCATCTCGCCATCATCGTTGACGTCATGATAGAGTTTGACGGCATATTCACCCGGCGCCAGACCTTCGAATGTTGCGGTAACCGTGTCGCCTTCGACTGAGAGATTCGCGCCGTTGACGGCGCCTTCACCATCATAAGTCGCCTCATCAAACAGGCCGAGCATGATCGTACCTTGCGGTTTCTCGATCCCTTGCACGGTGACGGTGAGCTCCGAAGCAAGCGCCATTGGCGTAACCAGAACACTGCTTGCGAGAAGGGCGATGAGGGAGGAAGTGCGGGTCATATTTAGTCTCCAGGTTTATGGGTTGAGGCAGGGTTGCCTGCGTTGGAGACAGAGATGACGGGGATCGGTTGAACTTGCAGCTGCGTCTTCGTTTAAGGACTGGAATCCTTCGCGAAATGCGGCCATTGTCATTCGCGAAACGTGAATGAAGGGGTGTTGCAGTTTGCGTATCGCGGTTGAAGTGGCGAAATATGTTGGCGTCGTTTTGGCGCTCGGTTTCGTGTTCACGATCCTTGGTGTCTACAACACCGAACACAATCCGTTTTGGCACCGATTGATCTTCTGGACGTCGACCATGGCTGTCGGCGCGGGCGCGTCGGCAGCGGTTGGGGCCTTTGTGTGGGGCCCGCGATTTGAGGATGTGCCCGCCATTTTCAAAATTGGCGGTGCATCGCTCATCATCTCCATCCCGATCACATTATTGATCGTCACGTTTTTCAGCTACGCCCCGTGGACGCTGCCCTATCTCGCGATGCAGTATGGTTATGTGTTGATCATCGCCGTGATCATCACGACGGCAGCCTATGTGCTTCAAGGTTTTCGCGAGAACAAAACCAAAGCGGATCCCGGCAGCGACCCGATCGCGAGTTTTAAAGAGCGCTTACCGATCAAATATCGTGCGGCCGATGTTTGGGCGATCTCGTCTGAGGATCACTATTTGCGGGTTCATACCAGTCTCGGGGAAGAGCTCATTCTGATGCGTCTTGCCGATGCGGTTCGCGAGCTAAACGGGGCGGATGGGTTGCAAGTCCACCGGTCCTGGTGGGTGTCCAAGGCGGGTGTGAGCGATGAAAAGCGCGTCGATGGGCGGAGCTTATTGGTCTTAGAGTCGGGCACAGAAGTCCCGGTGTCGCGGTCCTATCGGGCGAAAGCCAAGGATGCCGGTCTTATTCGTTAAGGGCCATTAACCTTTAAATTGCCATATTCGAAACACGCATAGCCCCTATTCCGTATTGATAGTGTTCATCGAAGGGGATCGTCCCCATCTGCCGGTTAACGAAAGACAACGGCACGATGCCAGAAGAGACGAGACGAAGACGATGAGCAACAATCACATTTTTTCCCGCAGCCTGACGGTCGTTTTCACAGGCATCGCAGCTGTCACATTGTTCATGGTCGCTTTTGCGCCAAGCGCGCCGCTGTTCGCGGGCTAAGACTTCGGTCCGCCCGGCATGATCGGGCGGTCGCGCCAAGCGCCCATGCTGCGCACCCGGTCATACATGACCAAAGCCCCGGCCAGACTGACATTGATGCAGAACTTGGTCGGGATCTTCACCACATGATCGCATTTCTCGACCATGGCTTCCGACAAGTTCCCCCGCTCCGGCCCGAGAACATAAGCGGCCATGCGTGGATGCTTAAACTCGGGGAGCTCGACCGCATCATCGGTGAGCTCGATTCCAACCAGCTGGCAGCCTTTCGGAAAGACCATTTCATCCATCGACTCCCAGGCGTAGTAGGGCACGTTCTTAAACGTGCGTGAGGTGTCTGAGAGATTGGCGATTTTGGTGCGGTCGGCGGCCTGGACTGAGAACACGAAGCTCGCGCCGAACGCGTTCGCGGTGCGCATTAGGGCGCCGAGATTCATCGGTTTGGAAATGCCTTCAGCACCAATCGCGAAATAGCCTTTCATCAGATCACTCCCCAAACCAGGCGGCCAAGTGCCAAAACTCCGATCAGCAAAACCGGCAGCAGCGTGCTATAGCGGCGCGCGGTGCGCAAATGCGCAAGCGGGTTAGGATAGGTGGCTCGCAAATGCTCTGCAGCGCTTGCAATCGCCGCATCACTCGCTGGCAAGGGCGCATCTTTGCCGGCGGCGAGCACAACCGCCTGATTGGCCAACACGCGATCGCCAAGATCCTCTCGCCAGTCGCGCAAGGCGCGGCGCAGAACCAGGGCGACAATGATCCGCATCTGGACCGCCAGCGCGAAGGCGAAGCCCAGTCCCCCGACCAAAATCCAGAACAGTATGGTTTTGTCCAAACCCCGTTGTCTCCGCTACGTCAGACCTTCACAGCGCCCGTTGCCATGGCTACCAAAGGCCCGTCAATGAATGAGATGAGGAAACTGCGATGAAAGCTCTGCTCTCGAAAGCAACCGGTGGTCCAGACACTTTGGTCCTAGAGGATATTGAAAGCCCAACCCCCGGCAAAGGCGAAGTGATCATCCAGGTCAAAGCCATCGGTGTGAACTTCCCCGATACGCTGATCATTCAGGACCTTTATCAGTTTAAGCCTGAGCGCCCATTTAGTCCTGGCGGTGAAGTGTCGGGCGTCGTCAAAGCGCTTGGTGAAGGCGTTACCAATCTACAGGTTGGGCAGCGCGTCATCGGATCCTGTGGCTGGGGCGGCATGCGCGAAGAATTGGCGCTTGATGCGTCGCGCTGCATTCCAATCCCGGATACGGTGCCGTTTGAACAAGCCGCGGCCTTCGTCATGACCTATGGCACGTCTTACTACGCGCTCAAGGATCGCGCCGATCCAAAGCCGGGTGAGAAACTGCTTGTCCTCGGCGCAGCGGGCGGGGTTGGCATCGCGGCGGTCGAGCTCGGCAAAGCCATGGGCCTTGAAGTCATCGCGGCCTGTTCGAGCCAAGAGAAAGTCGATTTCTGCCTTTCTAAAGGCGCGGACAAAGGCCTTGTCTATGAGCGCGGCGACCTAGACCGCGGCCAACAGAAAGAATTCTCGAACCAGATCAAAGAGATTAGCGGCGGCGGCGTCGACATCATTTATGACGGCGTCGGCGGCCATTATGCGGAACCAGCGGTACGTGCGATGAATTGGGAAGGGCGCTATCTGGTGATCGGCTTCCCAGCTGGCATTCCAAAGTTACCGCTCAATCTGACCCTGCTGAAGTCTTGCGATATTCGCGGCGTTTTCTGGGGTGCGCACGTCGCCCGTGAGCCTGCGCGCAACCAGCAAAACCTGGTCGAGCTGTTTGACATGTATCAGTCGGGCAAGATCTCACCGCACGTGTCGGAAACCTTCCCACTCGAGCGCGGCGGCGAGGCGATCCAATATCTCAGCGATCGCAAAGCCCTCGGCAAAGTCGTGGTGACCGTCTAGTCGGCAAACAGGGGCGAAGCCGCTCCGAAGGCCTCACGCTCGCGCGCGAGTACCCGTTCAAAGGACGGGCGCGCCAGTATGCGGTCGACATAGTCTGATAGGTTCGGCCACTTGTTCGCGTCGACCGTTTCGCCGGCGTGTAGGAAATTGACGAAAATGCTGCCCGCGGTGAGGTCGGCGAGCGTTATTTGGTCGCCTAAGAAATAGGGGCGACCATTGGCGAGCTGCGATTCTAGATAGTCAAAGACCTGCGGCATCAAAGCCAAAGCCGCATCGATTGCGCTCTGGTCGGACGGGGCCTTTAGGAGCTTTGGGTTCAAAAACTGATTGATGAAAAGCGGCACCTCGACTTTCGAAAAGAAAGCGGTGGCGAGATAATCGTTCAGCCAAAGCATCCAGGCTTCATCCCAACCCTTTTTAGGAAACAGAGAGGGTTCCGGCGCTTCAGCTTCCAAAAGCGTCGCGGCGGCGAGCGAGTCTGGGAGGAACCGACCATTGTATTCCAAGACAGGGACTTTTCCGAGCGGGCTGATTTTCAGGAAATCGGGGTCCGGATCGCCCATGGGGACGACATTGATGATCTCATAGTCGAGCCCCTTTTCTTCAATAAAAACAAGCAGGCGACGCACCCAAGGGGAGAGAATAGTGCCGTGAACTTTGAGCTGCATAGGGGCCTCCTGCTGAAAACGAGGCGCTCGATCATTCAAGCGCATAAGTGGTTGCAATATGAGACCAGTTAGGTTATGTGGTTTCATATTGCAACTAAATGCAGAGCCCGATGAAAACTAAGTCTTTCTCCGAAATGCAGTGTTCGATCGCGCGGACCTTGGACCATGTCGGCTCCTGGTGGTCGCTTCTCATCATTCGTGACGCGATGATGGGCGCGCGCCGATTTAAGCATTTTCAGGAAAATCTCGGCATCGCCAAAAACACGCTGACCAGTCGCCTCAATGATTTGATTGAGGGCGGGATCATCAAGAAAGTCCCCGCGGACGACGGCTCGGCCTATGACGAGTACCGTCTGACCGATCGTGGTCGTGACTTGTCGCCGATCATCATTGCGCTCGCGCAGTGGGGCGACAAATGGGTCGCGCACGAGCAGGGCCCATCCACAGTCATTACGGACAAAGAGACTGGGGATCGCCTGCCGCGGATCTGGCCCCGGCGCGAGGCGGGCGAGCTTGTTGAACTTCACCAAATCGGGATGCGCCGCGCCAATGGCGCACCCCCCAAAGTCTGGCATCAAGAGAAGGAGGACCAAACATGATCCCATGCAATTGCGTGGTTCAAGACGCACAAATTTCAGCCGCTTCCGAAGCGGTTTTGCGTCAGAACCTAAACGCCTTCACCGAGAAGCATTTCGGCGAACCGGCCGAAATTTCTTGGCTCCGCGTTCCGGAGGGAAGCGGCTTTACCGCGGGCGATCCGAGCACGTCAGCGATTATTTCGATCCGTGCCAATGCGCCGGTATCGAAAGCCGATCGCGAGCCTCTGCTTCGCGATTTGTGCGCCATGTGGATGGCCGAAACCAATCAAACCTTGAACGAAGTGGTCGGTGTGATTTCCGATCCGCAACCCGAATAGGAGCGCAAAAATGCCCCTCTATGTCTGTAACGCCGCCAAAGGCGCCATCAAAGACGATGCGAAGCCGAAAATTGCCGCTGACATTACCCGCATCCATTGCGATGTGACCGGCGCACCCCCGGAATTCGTCCACGCTTTCTTTGTCGAGGATGCGCCCAACCAACCGCTTGGTGAAAAAACGGCCTTCCTGTTTGGCAGCATTCGTGCCGGCCGCAATGATGAGCAAAAAGCTCGGATCGTCTCTCAGATGCGCCAATCTATCCAAACGCATGCCGGGATCGCCTTGGACCAGATCGACATGGTCACGGTCGATGTGCCGGCAAGTTGGGTGCTTGAAGGCGGCGCGATTATGCCTGAGCCGGGCGAGGAAGCCGAATGGATGGCCAAACACCATCCGGTTCACGCTGAATAGGCGCTAGCCCCAAAGCTCGCGGCTTGGCGGGGCGACCACCCCGTCATGATAGCGCAGCTTATGCGGAACATCTTGGGCCAGCCAGAGCGGACCATCGAGATCGATCAGGTCCGCGACTTGGCCCAAGAGAATGGCGGGCGCCATGCTGAGTGAGCCTGCCACCATACAGCCGACCATTGTGCCCATGCCGCAGCGTTTCGCTTCTTTCATGATACGCAGCGCTTCGGTGAGGCCACCAGCTTTGTCGAGCTTGATATTGATCGCATCATACTTCTTGGCGAGGGCTTGGACATCGCCGCGCGTGTGCATGCTCTCATCCGCGCAAATGGCGACATGTCCTGGACGGCGCGTGAGCGCGTCATCCTGATCCACCGGAAAGGGTTGCTCAATCAACATTACGCCGAGATCCGCGGCCCGTTTGGCAAGTGCGGGAAATTCTTCCGGGTCGAGGCCTTCATTGCCGTCTAAGACAAGTTTTGCGTCTGATCGGGCTCGTCGGACGGCCTCAACGCGAACAATATCATCCGCGCCGCCGAGCTTGAGTTTTAAGATCTTGGCAGGCGTCGCCAGCGCTGCTTTTGCCATAGCCTCGGGCTCATCCAGGCTGATCGTCATGGTCGTGGGCAGCGGTTTTGGTTCCGGCAAACCAGCAAGTTCCCATACGGGTGTGCCCGTCAGTTTCGACTCCAGATCCCACAAGGCGCAATCAATCGCGCATTTTGCGGCCCCGGCGGGTAACCGTCTTTGCAGGTCTTCGCGGGTCAGACCTTGCTCAATCTCGCGCTCCAAACCGGCGATTTGAGCGACAACGCTGACCCGGCTTTCTTGGTAGCGGGCATAAGGCACACACTCGCCGCGACCGACATGATCGCCCTCTTTGATCTCCACAAGCACTGTTTCTGCAGTGGTTTTTGCCCCACGCGAGATTGCAAAAGCCGCTTTTAGGGGCGAAGACACAGGTGTGATTGTCATCTGGCGCATGGAAGAAGTCTTTGCCGGATTGGTAAAATTTGAATGACGCTCTGGGGGTCGTCTTAAAGCCTGTCTGATTAAGGTAAATAGTGTCGAAACGAAGCGAAGAACTCGTGAGCCCCGTTTTCGAATTTATTGGGGGCGACCGCCCGCGGCTGGTGCTGCAGGGCGATTGGGTGATTTTGAGCCTCGCTTCGGTGGATGAGCAGTTGCGTCATCTGGCGGAAACGGATGGTTACTCAAGCCTCAGCGAACTCGATGTTTCCGGCGTGGAGCGGCTCGATACTGCTGGCGCGTTCTTGATTGACCGCACTTTGCGCGATCTCGGCGGTAACCCGCAATTGGTGGGGGCAGGCGAGGAGATCACTTCGCTCCTGAGCCAAGCGCGCACCCTCGCGACGCAAGAAGAACATGCCCCGCCCGTGTTCGAACCCGGCCATGGCTTTGTTGATTTGCTCGAACGCACCGGACGAAATGCGGAACACCTTTGGGACGAAGCGCTGGAATCGCTCTCCTTTTTGGGCGGCACTTTGGTTGCGATCTCGCAAGTCATTTGGCGTCCGGCCCGGATGCGCTGGACCGCTTTAGTCTCGGTTATGGAAGATGCTGGTCTTGATGCGGTACCGATCATTGCCTTTTTGAGCTTCTTCGTTGGCATGGTCGTCGCCTTCATTGGTGCAACCACCTTGGCGCAATTTGGTGCGACCATTTTCGTGGTCGAGCTGGTTGGCTTTGGCGTCCTGCGGGAGCTGGGCGGTGTCTTGGTCGCGATCATCATTGCAGGCCGTACGAATTCCGCCTTTACCGCCCAAATCGGCGCGATGAAGATGCGCCAAGAAATTGATGCCATGCAGACGCTGGGGCTCGATCCGATGAATGTCATCGTTGCGCCGCGTGTGCTGGCCATGATGATTATGGTGCCGGTTCTGACCTTTATTGGCATGCTGACGGCGATTGCTGGCGGTATGACGGTCGGCTGGTTGGTCCTGGAGATCAATCCGACGGTCTTCTTCAATCGCCTACAGGACACGGTTCCGCTGACCCAGTTCTGGATCGGTATGTCGAAGGCTCCGGTCTTCGGGCTGGCCATCGCGCTGATCGGGTGTCGCCAAGGGCTTGAAGTTGGTGGCTCCGTCCAATCGCTCGGCCATCATACCACCAAGTCTGTTGTCCAGGCTTTGTTCGCCATCATCGTCATCGATGCCTTGTTCGCCATTTTCTACATGGAGATGGGGGTATGACCGACATTGCGATCAAAGTCCGCGGCTTGAAGACCGCTTATGGCACGCATGTCGTGCATGAAAATTTGGATCTAGATGTACGCCGCGGCGAAGTTATGGGCGTCATCGGACCATCCGGCTGCGGGAAATCCGTTCTGCTGCGCGCGATTACCGGGCTCAAAGAACCAAGCGCCGGTTCAGTCGATGTGTTCGGGCAAGACGTACTTCACCTCCACAATGAGGATGTTGACGCGCTGCAAAGGCTGTGGGGCATCATGTTTCAGGACGGTGCTCTGTTTTCAAACCTCACCGTGCGCGAGAATGTCATGGTGCCAATGAAAGAGCACACGGACCTCCCACTTTCCTTGATGAAAGAGCTCGCAGATCAGAAAATCCGGATGTCCGGCCTCGAGACATGGGCGGGCCGCAAATACCCCTCTGATCTCTCCGGCGGGATGCGAAAACGCGCCGCTTTGGCACGCGCTTTGGCGCTCGATCCGCCTCTATTGTTCCTAGATGAGCCAACCGCGGGACTTGACCCGATCACGGCTGCGGGATTTGATCAATTGATCCGCGATCTGCAGAAGTCATTGGGATTAACGGTGTTTTTGGTCACCCATGACGTGGATACGCTGGCTGTCACGTGCGATCGGATCGCCGTGCTGGGGGAAAAACGAACCCTTGCAGTTGGCACGATGGATGAATTGAGACGAGAGCCTCATCCCTGGATTCAGGACTATTTCGGGGGTCCAAGAGGCCGCGGCGCAATAATGGGAGCCGGATGATGGAAACACGTGCGAACTACGCTCTGATCGGCGCTTTTGTGCTGCTCGCCGCTGCCGCTGTGATTGGCTTTGCGCTGTGGCTTGGCTCGTCGCAGTTTAATCGCGACTATGCCCGCTATGATGTGGTTTTTCCTGGCCCGGTCTCTTTGGAAGAGGGGGCTTCGGTCCGCTATATCGGGATCAAAGTGGGCGAGGTGGAAAGCGTCCGTGTCGACCGCGATGACACCGCCATGGTCCGCGCCCGCTTGCGGGTGGACCGTGCGACACCGGTAAAAAACGACTCCACCGCTGTCATCGATTTTGCCGGGATCACCGGCGTGACTTTCGTTCAAATCAATGCTGGCTCGGTCGGGGCCGGTCCGCTCTTACCGCAGCCATACCAAGAAATTCCGGTCATTGCGGCGGGCGAAACACCATTGGCCGCCCTGTTTGATGGCGGCGCTCAGATCATGGGCCAGGCCGGTATGACCATGGAACAGCTGAGCGGCCTCTTGACCGAGGAAAACGTGGATGCGTTCTCGGAGATCCTAATCAATGTGCGCGATATCACCGCCGCAATCTCTGAAGAAGACAAAGAATTGCTCACCCAAAGCATCGCGACGCTGGCCTCGCTTGAGCGCGCGGGCGATAATCTCACCAAGGCTTCGACAGATTTGACCAATGTGGCGACATCTGTGGACGGCGAGCTTCAAAGCCTCTCGACCGAGCTGAAAGCGTTGGTCACCGCGCTTAATGGCGCGACTGGCGACGCGAGCGCGACGCTCGAGCAAAGCCAACGCGCAATTGAAGCCGCAACGCTTCTCGTTGAAGGCGGCGCCACGGACACAATGCAACAATCCAGTCTCGCGGCGCAGGAGCTGCGCGTGCTGATCGCGCGCTTGGATCGCCTCACCCGCGACTTAGAGCAAAACCCGCAGGGCCTCGTCGTTGGCAAGCCGCTGCCATATGAGGATCGCCGCTAATGCGTTTTCAGCTGATTTCCGTTCTCGCCGCCGCGACGGCTCTAACCGGCTGTCTGTCTGTGCTGCCCGAGCCTGACGCGCCCGATGCGCTTTATCGGATCGAAGCCTCGCGCGACCTGACGGGCCTCAATCAAGATCTCATCATCCGCGAGCCTGAAGCCCCGCGCCTGATGGCAGGCCAAGGTATAGTCAGCGAGGCCGGTGATGGGGCGCTGCGCTTGATCCCCGGCGTGGAATGGTCGGGCAGTGCGACCCGCCAATTGCAGCTGGCTATGATTGATAGTTTCGCTGTTGGCGAGAGCGGCAATGCCGTCCTGCCAGAGCTCGGCGTGATCGCGCCGTTCGAAATGGCGAGCCAGCTTAAAGCCCTGAACCTTGAAGGCGATCGCGCGGTCTGCACAATGACCGCGAGTGTTGTCGCGACCCGAGGCCGTCAGCTGATCGCGCGCACCGAACTCAGCGCGCAGGCCCTTGCAGCCTCCAATTCGGGACGTGACCGAGCTTTAGCGCTGCGCGATGCGGCGTCTGATTGTGCGATGCAAGCGGCAGAATTTGCGATCAACTCTATTCCGGTTGCAGACTAAGCGACCGAACTGATCGCATCCGCGTCCCGATCTGGGATCGGTAGGAAGAAACTCACCTGCGTGCCGCGCCCTTCTTGGCTGGCAATGCTGAGGCGACCACCATGCATTTCGGCGAAGGATTTGGTCAAAGCGAGGCCAAGCCCTGTCCCATCAAAGTTTCGATCTCGCGTATCGCTGACCTGTTCAAACGGCTCGCCAAG
>CAYNUI010000036.1:0-3448 GCA_964400185.1 uncultured Hyphomonas sp. | reverse complement strand
CGGATCGCCGCATCGACGGGATCGACAATGTCGATGGGGTTCAGATCGACGGTCATCTTGCCGGCTTCGATCTTCGCCATGTCGAGAATGTCGGTGATCATATCGAGCAGGTGTTTGCCGGAATCGAGAATGTCCTGCGCATACTCTTTGTAGCGCTCATCGCCCAAGGGTCCGTACATTTCGTCGACCAAGATTTCTGAGAAACCATTGATCGCGTTCAGCGGCGTCCGCAATTCGTGGCTCATATTGGCCAGAAACGCGCTTTTTGAATTAGCCGAGCGTTCGGCGCGCTGCTTTTCCATTTTCAGCGATTTGGTAAGCTGCGCTGTCGTTGTTTCTGAGCGCTCCAATTCAGCGACGAGTTTGCGTAGGCGGCCTTGTTGTTTGGTCAGCTCGACTTCGTTCTTCACATCGCTTGAGACATCCAAGCCCATCGTGATCATGCCGCCGGACTTGGTCGTCCGCTCGACAATCTTAAACCATTGGCCATCGCGGATCTTGACGATCTCAGCGCGATCATCGGCGGATTTTGGGCGGCGCTCAAGAATGTTGGCCGCTTGTGCGAGCATCACTGTGTCATAGCCCATACCCGTCCGCACAGTTGGTTCGAGGCCAAAGACTTTCAAAAAGGCGCGGTTCCAATAGATCAGGCGCTTGCGCCCATCCCATAGCGCGAACGGACCGGAAAACCCTTCTAAAGCGCCGCGCAAGCGGTTCTCAGCTTGGCGGGTCCGGGCAATGGCGATCTTCATATCCGTGACATCGCGCAAAATACCGTTCAGGGCACCGCTGCCTTCGTCTGGCTTGGCGCGCATATCGAACCAGACCGATTTGTCTGTATTGGCGAAGATTTGTGAGATGAAGCCGCGTTCCTGCAGGGTCGAAAGCGATTGCTCCATCGCTTCAACATGGTCCTCGCCGACAAAGCGCAATAGGTCTTCGATTGTGCAGTCGATTGCGCCCGGTTCGCCGAGCAATTGTCCGGCCTCCTCGCTGAAGGAGAAGAGTTGCGTCTTCGGGTTCCACGACCAGAACCCCGCTTTGGCTTGGCTGAGCACGGTTTTGAGAATACGTCCCGCCCGTGTCGCTTCGCCTTCATAGGCTTCGGATTCCGTGCGGCGTTGTTCCAGCAAGCGGAACAGGCCGAGGATGGCGAGCGCTGGCCCCAGCAAGAGCAGAGCATAGACCAAGAGATCAATCAAAGTCGCGCGCGTGAACGTCGGATATGTATTGGTCGCGCAGACCGACATGGTCGTGCTGGGAACGGGTGAGCAGGCCGAGATGTTTTGCGCGGAGCCAAAGTCGGCGCCGTCGAGTGTTCCATCCACGAGATTGAAACTGCGCTCACCTTGCGCTTCCGGTAACCAGTCAGCGCCCGCAACGAAGCCGACGCGTGACCCACCGGACTGGGGGTCATAGACAACAATCACATCATTAGCTGGCGTGAAGCCTGAGAGCTGACCGCTTGCCAGCAATTGCGATCCCGTCTCGCCAGCCTCTCGCAAGCGCGAGCCTTCAGCCGCGGTCAGTGCGTCTGCGAGCGAAACGACAGTCTCGAGCTCAGGGTGCGTTCGTGCGGTTTGCGAGGGTGACCAGCCGGCTTGATAGCCAAGCCGCATGGCAAGCTCGACTCTGGCGACTTGGCCTGACACGCGTTCGGATACAGCCAACGCTTCACGATGGGTTTGGATCTGCTTTGCCGCGGTCGCGCGGCCGCGATCGTCATAGGCTTTGAGGCCGAGCGCCACGCCCTCGACAAGGATGATCAGTCCGAGTGCTTTGGTCAGGCTCAAAGAAGGGCGGGACGTCTTCGCCCCGACCGTCTTCGTTTTTCCCGCTTTCGCCTGTCGACGCGCCACGGCCTGCACCTTTCTGGTCGCGCCCCACCCGGGCGCAATTCCTCACCCGGCACCTTTCGCGGTTGAAGGTTCAGGATTGGTTAACCACTGACACGATTCTGTTAAGATTTGCCGCCTTAGCCAAGCGTCCGTGTGATGATGTCGGAGGCGTTTTTCGACAATTCCTTCGCTCTCAAGGCCTTAAGCGCTTTCTCAGCTTCGCCGCGCGCTTGCGGTTCGAGCGATTTCCATTGTTCGAAAGAGGTCAGAAGGCGCGCAGCGAGCGCTGGATTGATGGCATCGGCGCGGCTGATGACATCCGTCACCAATCGATAGCCTGCGCCATCAGGCGCGTGGAAGGCCGCCAGGTTTTGCATGGCGAACACCGCCACAACCGAACGAACACGGTTTGGATTGCTAAGGTCGAAGTCGCCATGCTCTAAGAGCTTTGCCACCTCGTCTACGCTACCGGTGCTGGCTTGCACGGCGAACCACTTATCCATGACCAGCGGGTTGCTCAGCCATTGCTTGGCGAAATCGGCAATGCTTCTTGTCTTCGAGGCCCCTTTGGCGACGCACAGCGCGCGGAGCGCGGCGAGGCTTTCGGTCATATTTGGTGCAGCTTCAAAGGCTTCCCTTAGAGCCGCATCGCCTTTGAGCCCGCCCGTTGCGCCAATCAAAGTGAGCATGGCGGTCCGCAGGGCGCGGATGCCAGATTGCTCTGCGTCAGGTTTGAACGGTGAGGGCGTGGGCGTGGCGAGGATCTCTTTTGCGTCTTCAGCCAATTCTGTCGCGAGGGCCCGCTGCACGACTTCTCGCGCTTCACTGAGCGCGCGAGGGTTCGCCGGAATTTGTTCGAGGAAAAGCTCGCCCACGTCGGGCAAGCGGGTCAGCAAGGCGGCGAAAGCCGGATCGGAACGATTGGCGCGCACAGCCGCTGCGATCGCCGAAACGACGGCGGGGTTGGCTTCCGCTTTGCCGTCATAGGCGAGCGCCAAAATGTCTTTTTTGATCAGAGCTTGAAGGCTGTTCCATTGATTGAATGGATCATCATCCACCTTTGCCAGCGCGAGGACGTGGTCGTCGTCGATCTGATGATCAAGTCGAACCGGCGCTGAGAACCCGCGATTGAGCGAAACGAGTGGGCGTTCGTTCTGATCGGCAACGCGCCAGACCAATTCGTCGCTCTCCAACAAGAGCGTGAGCTCTTCAAGCTTCTCCCCAGAGGGGGCAAACGCGGCGACCCTGATTGGCATCGGCAATGGCTTCGGCGCGTCATTGCCTGGCGTTTTTGGATTGGATTGCGTGATGATCACGGACAATGTCCCAGCATCTTCATCCCAAATCTCGGTCGCCGTAATGGTTGGCGTGCCGGGTTGGCTGTACCACCGCCGGAAATCGGCGAGGTCTTCACCGCTCGCATCCTCGAAACACTTATAGAAGTGCTCAATCGTCGTGGCCTCGCCATCATGGCGTTCGAAATAGATCTGCATGCCTTTGGCGAAGGCCTCATCACCGATCAGCGTTTTCAACATGCGGATCAGTTCCGCGCCTTTTTCATAGACGGTCGCGGTGTAGAGATTGTCGATGCTGGCATAGCTGTCCGGGCG
>CAYNUI010000035.1:0-14903 GCA_964400185.1 uncultured Hyphomonas sp. | reverse complement strand
CCCGTTTTGTGCGCCTGTTGCGGATGCATGATATTGAAGTCACCCGCCTCAGCTCTGACGTGACCGCGCAAGGACGAACCTATCCCGCGTCCTCTAGTTTCTATGTGCCGACCGCCCAACAAAACAATCGCTTGGTGCGCGGCATCTTTGAGCGCTTCACCGAGTTTGAGGAAAACATTTTCTATGATGTTTCCGGTTGGACGTTGCCACTCGCGTACGATCTTGAATACGCCCCCGTTACGGGGCGTGCCATGCGCGGCGCTGCGGGTGACGTGCTCGCAGATGGCGCGTTCCAATCCGCGCCGGTGCCCGACCGTGCGCCATATGGCTATGTTTTTGATTGGTCTCACAGCTTTGCGCCGCGAGCGCTCAACCGCGTGCTCGCAGCAGACCTCATGGCGCGTGCCACGATGGAAGAGACCAATGTGCGCACAACCACCGGCACGGTGGAACTGGGGCGCGGCGCGATCTTTGTGCCTCTGGCCCGCCAAGACAGCTCACGCGATGAGATCCATGCGATCATGGAAACCATTGCCGCCGAAGATGGTGTGCCGGTCTATGCAGCGACCTCGGGTCTAACCCCCGTTACGGGCCGAGACCTTGGCGCATCGAGCATCTTCCGCGCTTTGAAAGAACCGCGCGTCGTCCTCGCTTATGATGGCGGGCTGTCCCGCTATGATGTTGGTGAGGTTTGGTGGACGCTCGATTATCGCCACCGGATGCCAGTGACTTTGGTCCACAAGTCGCGCCTCGCGGCTTTGGATTGGAACGCTTACTCGCACTTGGTTTTGGTTGGCAGTCTCGCGCGTCCTGGGGATCCACCGGTTCCTGTGCTCGACGAAGTCTTGACCGACACCGTCCTCGGCTGGGTCGAGCGTGGTGGCACGCTGGTGACCACGCGAGATGCGTCGGTCTGGGCCCAGGGCGCTCTCAAAGCACGCGCCGAAGCCAAGGCGCTCGAGAAAATGGGCGAAGCGCCAAAGCCCGCCATGCCCAAAGACGAGGAAGAGGAGGACACCGCTCCTGAGCGCCTGAACTTCGCGGATATGAGTCTACGCGATGCAGAGCATGTGATTGGCGGGGCGATCTTCGCCGCTGACTTGGACACCTCGCATCCGCTCGGCTTTGGTTATGCGGATCGCTATCTTCCAGTTCACCGCAATGTTGGCTTCACTTTGGAGCGCCCAAAGGACAACCCTTATGCGATCCCGGTCCAATATGTGGATGATCCATTGCTGACCGGCTATGCCTCTGAGCGCCGCCAGGAAGAGATTGGTGGCACGCCGTCTGTGGTTGCGCAACGCGTAGGCGGTGGCGCCGTCGTTCTGATGGCCGACAATCCCGTCTTCCGCGGCACGTACCCCGGAACGGAAAAGCTGCTGATGAACGCGATCTTCTTCTCAGGCCTGATTGATCGGCCACGCGGGGAGTACGCGGAAGAGGAATAGGGCGGTTATTTGCTGGAAGGGTAGCCTCATCCCGGCTGGTGCCGGGATGGGCGTGCACCTTCTAGCTGCTTAAGCCTTGTCGCATTTCTGCCAGCCGGCAGGCATTCGATAGCGCGGTTTCTTTTTCACTGTAGGCACGCCCTTGGTTGGCATTGTACCATCTGAGTAAGGGCCTGCGGGCTTCTTACCCGCCGCAATGTCTTTCAGTTTCAGCGCCGCATATTGGCCGGGCGCAGAGCCGAGTTTGCGATCCTTCGGGGCGACGGCGTCGACTTTGTCGCCCGAGAGCGGCTTCAACCATTCCCACCAGCTCGGCCACCAAGAACCTGGCAATTCTTCTGCGCCGGTCAGCCATTGGCTTGGCGAGCCGGGCACGTCTTCATTGACCCAGTGCTGATACTTGTTCGCGTCGGGATGATTGATCACACCGGCAATATGGCCAGACCCGGCAAGCGTGAAGCGAACCGGACCTGCAAAGTTCTGCGCGCCCTTATAGATCGAGTGCCAAGGGCAGATATGGTCGGATCGACCGGCCTGAACGAAGACTGGGATTTTGATATCCGACATAGAGACTGGCTCACCAAAGACCTTGAGCTTGTCCTGTGACAGCGCGTTCTTGTTGTAGAATTGCGTCAGATAATGCTTGTGCGTCGGGCCAGGAATATTCGTCTGGTCGGCATTCCAATAGAGCAGGTCAAACGGACGGGGCTGTTTGCCCATCATGTAATTGTCGACGACATAGCGCCAGACCAGATCGCCTGGGCGGAGCCAGTTGAACGTCTCGCCCATCATCTCGCCCGGCATAATGCCATTGTTTTCGTCGATCACATTATCGATTTGAGCGAGGCCATCTTCTTCGGTGAAGATCTTCAACTCGCCGGCAAGTTCGAAATCAGATTGCGAAGCGAAATAGGTCGCAGACGCGATCCGCTTGTCGCCAATCTTGCCCATATAAGCAAGAGCGCTCGAAAGCAGGGTTCCGCCAATGCAATAGCCAACCGTGTTGACCTTTTTGACCTTGGCTTCTTTGGTGACGGCGTCGAGGGCGGCCAGGATGCCATGCTCGATATAATCGTCCCAAGTGAAGTCCTTGGTCTCGTCATCAGCCGAGCGCCACGAGACCACGAACGTGTTCACGCGCTTCGATAGCAGCCAGCGGATCATCGAGTTTTCGGGCTGCAGGTCGAGAATGTAGAACTTATTGATCCAAGGCGGGAAGATCAGCAGCGGACGCTCGCGCATCTTCTTTCGCGATGGATTGTAGTGAATGATCTCGATCAGCTTGTTGCGGAAGATGACTTTGCCTTTAGCGGTCGCCACATTCTTCCCGATCTCGAAGGCTTCCTCATCGGTCTGAGAAATGGCGAGACGGCCTTCGCCGCGCTTCAGGTCGCCGCGAGCATTGCGCAAACCATCGAGCACGCTTTGGCCATTGGTTTCGATCATGGCGCGCAGAGCAGCCGGATTGGTTGCCATCAAATTGGTCGGCGACATCGCGTCGATGAACTGGCTCATATAATAGCGCGCTTTCACCGTGGTCGCGTCATCGAGATCTTCGGCTGCAGAATCGACTAAGCCTTGCAACCATTCGGCGTTGAGCATCCAGGCCCGGCGCATGAAGTTAAAGGCCGGATTGGCGTCCCATTCAGGATCGGCGAAGCGTCGGTCTTTGGGCAGCGGGCTGCCACTCGCCATGGCTTGGAAAAGGTTCATCCAGCCCTGGAAGAGCGTCATCATCGCGTGACCGGACTTTTCGGGGTTCCGTAAAAGAGCCGCGCCAATCTGCAACTGCGCTTCGATTCCGCCATGCGGGTCGGCCTGACCGGGGGCGGGCGGGCGAAAATCCATACCGTTGAGCGAGTCGGTTAAGAGGCCTTGCGCCTCCTGAATAGCTTGCATGAGATTTGCCGCCATCAGCTGCAAAGACTCAGAATTCGCCTCTGAAAACGGATTTGGGAGCGTACTCGCCCCAAAATTATCAAAGTTTCTACCTTTGGTCATCAGACCGACACTCGCTATTCTATGCGAACCTATATAGGACTAAACAGCTTTGGGATTTATGAGTCCAGCGAGGGAAATTGTTTATGCGCGCTGCCTTTTTCGTAACGATTGCCGCTTTAGCGGGCTGTTCGAGCTCTTTAGACAGAGTTCGGGACATGCGCGCGCAGGCGCCTGATTGGTACGAAGCGCGCAAAACAGAGTTCCGCGGAGAGGGCTATCCGAGCATTTTTTCGGTGCCGCAAAAGTCAGACGATTATGATCCGGTCCGCAAATTAGAGCTCTCAGAACAAGAGACCCTGGCGGCGCTTGAATTGTTCAATAGCGATCCGCGCGCCGACCTCGCACAAGAAACTGGCGAAGAGATGATGGCCTGGGCGATCGATGTAAGGCGAGCGGTGGAGGGGCGGTTGCCCGCCCCCGACTTTATGACCGACGCCGAGGTGGAAGAGATCAAAGCACGTTTCAATGTGCCGCGCGCCCGCCTCTAGACCCAGAGTTTTTATAGATGGAGATCCGCAAGATGAGCGGAGAATTTCACAAAATCCGGCGCCTGCCGCCTTACGTCTTCGAGCAAGTCAATCGCCGCAAAGCTGAGCTGCGCGCCGGCGGTGCCGATATCATTGATCTCGGCATGGGAAATCCCGACATGCCGGCCCCGCCGCATGTGATCGCGAAACTGGCCGAAACGGCGGCCAAACCCAACGTTCATGGCTATTCAGCTTCGCGCGGCATTCCTGGCCTTCGCCGGGCATTGGTCGATTATTATGATCGCCGCTTTGATGTGAAGCTCGACAAGAACCGCGAAGTCATCGTGACGCTTGGATCGAAAGAGGGCTTTGCCAATCTGGCGCAAGCGATCACCGCACCGGGTGACGTCATTTTAGCGCCAGATCCGTCTTATCCCTTGCACCATTTCGGCTTCATCATGGCGGGCGCATCCATTCGTGCGATCCCGGCGCCGACCCCAGAGGCTTATCTCTCTGGCATCAGTAAAGCCATCCGCTATTCCGTACCGCCACCGACGGCGATGGTGCTTTGTTATCCATCGAATCCAACCGCGGATGTGTGCGATCTGGAGTTCTACAAAGACGCCGTCGCGCTGGCGAAGAAGCACGATCTCTATATCCTCTCGGATCTCGCCTATAATGAGATCTATTTCGAAGAGCCGACGCCATCGATCCTGCAGGTCAATGGTGCGAAGGATATCGCAGTTGAAACCACGACCATGTCGAAAACTTATTCCATGGCCGGTTGGCGGATTGGGTTTGCGGCGGGCAATGAGCGGCTGATTGGCGCTCTGGCGCGGGTAAAATCTTATCTCGATTATGGAGCGTTTACGCCAATCCAAGTCGCTGCATGCGCCGCGCTCGACGGGCCGCAGGACTGTGTTGATGAATTCCGTGCTACCTATAAATCTCGCCGCGATGTCCTGATCGAAAGCTTCGGGCGCGCCGGTTGGAACATTCCTTCGCCGGAAGCGTCCATGTTTGCTTGGGCGGAGATCCCGCCTCAATGCGGCGACATGCGGAGCCTCGAGTTCGCGCTGAAGCTGATGAATGAAGCGGAAGTCGCGGTCGCGCCGGGTGCGGGCTTTGGCGAGCATGGTGACCGACATGTGCGCATCGCCTTGGTAGAAAACGAGCAGCGCATCCGTCAGGCAGCTAGAAACATCAAGCGGTTCCTTGCCAAACTCGAAGAGGAGGGGCAAAGCGAGCCCCTGCAAAGGACAGGATCTTGAAAACAGTCAAATTAGGGATTGCCGGGCTCGGCCATGTCGGCTGCGGCCTCATCGAATTGGTGGAACGCCAAGCCGACTTGCGGCTGCCCGGAAAACTCGAAATCGTTGGTGTCTCCGCGCGCAGCAAAAGCCGTAACCGGCCGGTCGATATCTCTGGCTATCGCTGGTTCGACGATGCGGCGACTTTGGCGGAGGACCCGGAGGTTGATGTCTTTGTGGAGCTGATGGGCGGCTCCGACGGACCGGCCAAATTTGCGGTCGAAGAAGCCTTGAAAGCGGGTAAGCAAGTCGTGACGGCGAATAAGGCCCTCATCGCCATGCATGGCCAAGCCTTAGAAGCGCTCGCGCAGAAAAACGATGTCGACCTAATGTTCGAAGCCGCTGTGGCGGGCGGTGTACCGGTCGTCCGTGTGTTGCGGGACTCGCTCACTGGCGTCGCCATTCAGCGCGTGTCTGGCATTCTCAATGGCACGTGCAATTATCTGACGACCCAAATGCTCGAGACAGGGCGATCGTACGACGAAGTGCTCGAAGAGGCGCAGCGTTTGGGCTATGCCGAGGCAGATCCAACGCTTGATGTTTCGGGCATGGACGCCGCCCATAAAGCAGCCATTCTTGCCTCAATTGCGTTCACGGCCGATCTCGACTTCGAAAAAGTTTCCGTCAAAGGCGTCGATACGCTCGAGCTGATCGATTTGAACTTGGCTGATCGCTTGGGGCTCCGCATCAAACTCATCGCCGAAGGGATTCTGACCGATGCAGGCGTTGTCTGCCGTGTGGCGCCGCTTGCCATGCCGGTGGATCACCCGCTCGCTCGCGTAAATGGCGCCCTCAATACGGTTCGCGTCGAAGGCGAACCTCTCGGCGCGGTAACGCTGACGGGCCCTGGTGCCGGGGCCGGACCGACGGCGAGTGCTGTGATGGGGGATATCTCAAAACTCTTCTCTCCCACGGCACGCAGTCCGTTTGGCCGCGCCGACCACCACCAGACCCGCAGCTTTGTTGCCGCTGAAGCAGATGAGCGTTCGGCATTTTTCTTGCGTGTAAGACTGGCGGATAGATCAGGCGCGCTCGCAAGTTTAACCGAAGCTTTGGCCGCGCACGGTGTGTCCGTCGACAAATTGCTGCAGGAGTCTGCTGATGACAGCGATGTCTCGCCTGTTGCTATTGTCACACATGTGTGTTCTCGCGGGGATATCGATGCCGCGTGCGCCCGCGTCTCGGCTTTGGAGGCCAGTGTGGGGGCTCCGCAGGTCATTCCGATCGACGCGGCAAATTGAGTTTTGAGCCAGGCCACAAGAGGTCTGGGGGAGAGAAAAATTGAGTGAGAGCGTTCTGATTCCGCACCTAGCGGATGCGATGGTTCGAGTAACTGAAAAAGCCGCGATTGCCGCTGAAACACTGGCGGGTCGCGGGGATGAAAAAGCCGCCGACGCTGCCGCAGTTGATGCGATGCGCACCGCGTTTAACCAGGTCGATTTCAAGGGCCGCGTCGTCATCGGCGAAGGCGAACGCGATGAAGCGCCAATGCTTTATATTGGTGAAGAAGTCGGCACCGGAACAGGCCCCGAGATCGATATCGCTCTCGACCCGCTTGAGGGAACCACCCTGACGGCCAAAGCCATGTCCAATGCATTGGCCGTTTTGGCAATCGCCCCGCGCGGTGGCCTTCTGTTTGCGCCGGATACCTATATGGACAAAATTGCGATCGGCCCGGGCTATGAAGACGGCGTGATCGATTTGGATGCGACACCCGCAGAAAACATTTCATCGATGGCGAAAGCAAAAGGCGTGGACGTCTCCGCGATGACCGCCTGCGTGCTCGACCGCCCGCGTCACGCAGAAATCATTGAAAGCCTTCGCGGCGTTGGCGCCCGCGTTCATTTGATTTCGGATGGGGATGTCGCTGGCGTGATCAACACGACCAATCCAAGCACAGGCATCGACCTCTATGTCGGTTCTGGTGGGGCACCTGAAGGTGTTCTCGCGGCTGCGGCGCTGAAATGCGTCGGCGGACAAATGCAAGGTCGCTTGGTGTTCCGCAACGATGACGAGCGTCGTCGTGCCGACCGCACAGGCATCACCGACTATGATAAGAAGTATGATCTCCACGAGCTTGCCTCAGGAGAGACCGTCTTCTGTGCGACTGGCGTGACCAAAGGCGGACTCGTTGATGGCGTGGTGCGTCGCAATGGCCGGATCGAAACGGATACACTGGTCATGAGCAGTGCCGACGGCATGGTTCGTAAAATCAAAAGTTGGCACCGCGTATAAGCCTTCGTCCACTCGTCTAGATTGAAGCGTGGCGACAAAAGCCTCGAGACCTAATACGAATTCCCTGGGGATCGAGCTCGGAGGCTGTTTCTTTGACACTTGGGCAACCTTCCTCGGCCTTGTCGCAGAGCGCTGGGCTACGATACGCGATGCTGTTTGCGGGGTCGTTCGCGCAAGGCTTTCCGATTGGCTTGTTCTTTTATGCCATCCCCATTTGGCTGGCCTCAAACCAAGTCTCCGCGGCTTCGATTGGTTTATATGTGAGCGCGGCAACTCTGCCGTGGACGTTCAAGTTTTTCACTGGGTTTTTGATGGACCGCTTCACCTTTTTGCCCATGGGCAAAAGGCGGATTTGGTTGATCGGGTCGCAAACCTGTATCGTGATTGCTCTGATCGGAGCTGCTTTCTTATCGCCGACCTTTGGGCAGGTAACGGTGCTCGCGGCGATTGCGTTCTCGGTGAACACGCTTTGTGCGTTTCAGGACACCGCCATCAACGGTCTCGCGGTCGATATTGTGCCGGATCAGGAGCGTGCTCAGGCGAATGGGTTTATCTTAGCCGGTGAAGCGGTGGGCACAGCCGTTGGAACCATCCTCAGCGGTATTTTGATTGCGCGTCTCGGGATTGAAGCGGCTTTTGTCGGCATGGCGATCTCTGTCACTATCGTGCTGACCTTTGTCGCGTTCGTTCGTGAGCGACCCGGCGAGCGCCTATTGCCCTGGAGTGAAGGTCAGACATATGAGCAAAACGCTTCGCATCACGCAGAACGGTGGACGTTTCTGTTCGCTCGCGTTTGGCGCGTGATGTCCGAGCGCAATAGCGTTTTATTGGGCATCGCCTTGGCGCTTTATGGGGTGGCGGTCGGCCTTTACATGGTCATTGCGCCCATCATCGCCACAAATTTCGCCGGGTGGACAGATGAAGGGTTTGCGACCCTTAACGGCGTTGCCGGGCTGAGCGCGGGACTCGCGGGCATGCTTGTTTTCGGGGCGATCGTAGATCGAATAGGTGCGCGTGCTGGGCGTACGATTGGTATGGCTCTGTTCGCAATGGCAGGTCTCATTCTGCTCGCAACGTCGTCCATTTGGAAAGCCGAGTATGTCTTCATCGGTGTGATTTTTCTCGTGTTTCTCAGCGACGCATTGATGCGCATCGGGGCCTATGTCACGGCCATGCGCCTTTGTGATTCAACCGGGGCGGCCACGCAGTTCGCCTTGTTTTTAGCTTGCGCCAATGGCGGCATTATCCTGTCTGGCCTGGCAATTGGCGTGCTGGAGTCGCTTGGCGGACAAACGCTGGTTTTGCTATCCGCGTCCTTTACGGGCGTGATTGCCACAGCGATCTTCTGGGGGATCAAAGTCGACCCGGCTCAGACGGAAGATGAGATATCGCTGATAGACCCGAGTGTGCGCGAAACGGCGTGATGGGCTTATGAACGCAGCAAAGCGTTCTCCTTTCCTGCTAATGTAGCGGTTCCGGTGCCTCGAACCCAACGGTGTTCGCATTGTTGCGCGCTTCGCCGGAACGCCTGTAAAATAGCGGTATGAGCGCATCTTCCTTATCGATTCGGGACTCTTACGGAGGCCGGTTCTGGACGCTGCAGGCGCCTGATGAGGGTACTGTGCGGGCACTGACGCCGCAATTGGGGGGCAATGACTTGCTCGCCAGGCTGCTCGCGCCCCGCGGACTTGCGGCGGACGATGTGGATGGCTTTCTCAATCCGACTTTGAGAGCGCTATTCCCGGACCCTGCGAGCTTCCAGGACATGATGAAGGCGGCGGGTTTGACGCTCGATGCGATCCAAGCCGGTAAAAAGGTCACCGTGTTCGCTGACTATGATGTCGATGGCGGGACGAGCTCCGCCATCCTCGCCCGCTATTTTCGCGCCTGGGGACAAGAGATCGGTCTCTATGTTCCGGATCGCCTGACAGAGGGCTATGGGCCGAGCCCCGAAGCTTTCCGACATTTGAAAGAGCAAGGCGCGGATCTCGTCATCACAGTTGATTGCGGCGCGGCAGCGATTGCAGCGCTCGCTGAAGCGGTGGCGATCGACCTTCCTGTGATCGTTATTGACCATCACTTGATGGGCGCTGAACCGCCTGAGTGCGCGGCGCTGGTCAATCCGAACCGGGCGGACGATACGAGCGGGCAAGGGCACCTCGCAGCGGCGGGCGTGGTCTATGTGTTCGTCGCGGCGCTCAACAAGCTCGCCCGAGAGCGCGGGGTCGCGCCGCCAAACGGATTGCCGGACATCTTGCATTGGCTCGACCTATGCGCCCTCGGCACCCTTTGCGATATGTCGCCTTTGCGCGGGGCCAATCGGGCCTTCGTCAAACAAGGTCTCAAGATCCTAGAACGCGGTCAAAATCCCGGGCTTCGGGCGCTCGCGGACATTGCCGGAATTGGCACCATTGAGAGCGTCTATCATGCGACCTTCGTGCTCGGCCCGCGTCTGAATGCGGGCGGACGCGTGGGCGATCCATGGCTGGCGGCCAAACTGCTCGCCACCGATGACCGTGCTGAGGCCATAGCGCTTGCTGAGCGCCTTCACGCGCATAATGATGAGCGCAAAGCGGTCGAGAGCGCGATCTTAGAACAGGCCTCCGTCGAAGCGCAGAAACAGATAGAAGCCAACCCGGATACGGGGATCCTGATTGCCGCCGGCGAAGGGTGGCATCCCGGCGTGATCGGCATTGTTGCGGGGCGCCTGAAGGACCGGTTTCATCTGCCCAGCATTGTCATCGGATGGGGCCGAGGCCTCGGCCCTGTCGCCAAAGGCTCAGCCCGTTCCGTGCGCGGGGTAAACATTGGCGATGCGATTTCTGCCGCTGCAAAGGACGGCGTCATCCTTTCTGGGGGCGGGCATGCCATGGCGGGCGGGCTTAGCCTTGAACCGGATCAATTGCCGGGTCTGAAAGACTGGATGCAAGCGCACATGTCTGAATTTCGAGAGGAGCGCGCCGCCGCCAAAGAACTCTCCATCGATGCGTTGCTCGCGCCATCTCAAGTGACGCCAGAGACGTTCGATCTGATCCAAACCATCGGTCCGTTCGGGCAGGGCGCGCCGGAACCCGTCTTTGGACTGAGAGACGTTGAAATTACTCACACACGCCCCATCGGCGAGAACCATTTGAAGCTCACCGTAGAAGATGCCGGGGCGCGGGTGGAAGCGCTGGTCTGGCGCTGTCTTGGGACGCCGCTGGGCGATGCCTTGCTCCAACGCGGCCGGGTCCATCTTGCCGGACGTTTGAAAGACAATGTCTGGAATGGTCGGCGCACGGCGCAGATCGATGTGATCGACGCCGCCGCTGCTTAGCTAGTCGAGGACCGCCACGGTGGTCTCGGACTGAAAGCCGTTAAAGTCACTGGCGAGCGCTTGGCCATAAGCACCGAGGTGACAGACCTCAATCCAATCGCCTTCGCGCATATCCGCGGGGAGTTCAAACGGTCCGGCCATCGTGTCCAAGCTGTCGCATGTCGGGCCAAAGAAGCGGAAGCCTTCAGTTGCCTCGCTCGCTTCACCGTCGCGGTGGAGCTTCACCGGATATTTCCACGCGCACTGGGCCGCATCGAAGAGAGAGCCATACGAGCCTTCATTGAGGTAAAGGTCCTGGCCTTTGCGAAGCTCGACGCGGGTGAGGGTTGAACCGCCTTCACCGCAAAGCGCGCGGCCCGGTTCGCCGATAATTTCAAGCTCGCCAAATCCGAAAATGTCCAAGCCTTTTTGGATGCGGGCGAAATAGTCCGCCATTGGAGGCGGGGTCATGCCGGGATAGGCCACCGGGAAACCGCCGCCACAGTCGAGGCTGTCGATTTCGACGCCTGCGGTTTCGAGCAGACCGTGCACATAAGCGAGCGCTTTGATGTAGTCTGCCGGGTCCATGCACTGGCTGCCGACATGGAAACAAACGCCAAGTTTTGCGGATACCGGTCGTGCCGCGCGGAGCAGGTCTACGGCCTCTTCAAACTCTGCACCATATTTGCCATCGAGTGGCATATTTGCAGATCCACCTTTTGGGAGCGCCAGCCGCAAGTGAAGGTGCAGATCGCTCGCATCATTGGTTTCGACCAGGATCTTGCCGAGCTCTGCGGCGCAGTCGAAGGCGAAGTGGCGCACGCCATTCTCATAGGCATGCCGGATCGTCCGGCGTGATTTGACCGGGTGCATGAGATAAAGTTCTGCATCCGGGCAGGCCCGGCGCACCAAGTCGATTTCACGAATGGAGGCGACATCAAACCCGCGCATGCCGCTGGCCCAAAGGGTCTTCAACACGGCGGGATGGGGATTTGCTTTTACGGCATAGAGCACGCGGCCTGGAAAGCCGTCTAGAAATTGCTTCGCAGCCGCTTCAATCCGGCGCGGATAAAGCACATAAATGGCATCATCGCCTTCATAAGCCTCAATCGCATCGGCGACCGAGTTAAAGGCGGGAAGACCGAACGGACGGTCAAAGTCTGGAAGCGTGGTGGGTTGCGCAAGGCGAGAAGTGTGGCGGTTGTACATGATCGGCGGGTTCCGAGATTGGGCGATGAAAGCCCAGATTTTTCAGGGGCAGACACAGCGAAAACGCGTGTCGGGCTCAGTCGGAATTTGGCGGGCAAGGGGCCCGCTACAGCCTGATAAGTTCAACCGAGGCCGCCATATAATCAGCGTCCTTGGCAAAGGTCCTGTGTACAGTTGTGTCGTCAAACGCAACATCGATGCGCTTGATCAATGGGACTGGAATAGGTGGGCAGGCGCCCGTCAGGGGATGAGTCATCCAAGTATCCTCGCAAAGCAAAGCCGGCGTCCTTCCGGCGTTGAAAGAGAAGACAGTTGGGCTCCCCCGTACTGACAGCTTTAGAAAGCTCGTCGTGGTTCGCTTACTTGTCAGCGGCGCACATATGATTTCCACAAGCCGGGGTCAAGAATTTTTATGAGCCCCGGCGTGTGGACGTGTTCACTTTAGCGAGACCACCAGCCGCGCTTTTTCTTTTTCGGAGCGCTCGTCTCGAGCACGGGTTCCGTTGAGATGGGTTGAGCCGTTTCCGTCGCCATTGCGGGTTCGGTTTCTGGCTCGAGTTCCGTTTCCGCTTCCACAACCGGCTCGGGTTCCGGGGCAGGTTCAGGATCAAGGGCCTGGATGACGGGCTCTTCGTCGGCTGGGGCGGGTTCCGGATCACCGTCTGGCGCGGCCTCGACTTCGGCAGGCGTCTCGTCTTGTGGCTTTGTGTCAGTCTCTGCACTTGCCTCTGCGTTTTCAGTCTCCGGCGCCTCAGATCCGCGGCGTTTCCGACGACGGCGACGGCGGCGTTTCTTGCCTTCCTTTGGTTCATCGTCCGCATTGGCTTCAGCGGATGGCGTTTCGGAAGTCTCTTCAGAAGCGTCGGCAGCGCGTGCTTCAGGCATGGCGACAGGTTTAGCCTCCAAGCCGCCTTCGATGGCCGAGGGAAGTTCATCCGGCTCATCGCCGAGGAGATTCGAGACTGACAGCGCAAGGCCGTCGAGCAGCGCTCCGCCATCAGATGGTGGGGCGCCTGGATCCATGGCCTCGCCGTCTTTGCGACGACGACGTCCACCGCGGCGACCTCGGCGACGGCGCTTGCGGCGACCACCGCTTTCCTCGTCACCATCGTCTTCAGACGCAGAGGTTTCGCTGTCCGCTTCGTCTTCGTCCTCTTCGGCGTCTGGCAGGAGATGATCATCCTCATCGCCTTCGAGAAACTCTGCGCGGTTGAACTTCTTGCGTCGGCGGCGTCCGCTGGAAGATTTCTCCGCTTCAATCTCAAAGTCACCCGGGATCATTGAGCCTGATGATTTGATGGCGATTGTATATCCAGCATCTTCTTCGATGGCGGAAAGCAGATCGCGCTTCGAGTTGAGCAGGTAAAGCGCAACATCGGTTGGTGCAGTGACCGACATGCCGCGCAATCCGCCTCCGGCGGCGCGAGCTTCAATCGCGCGTAGCAATTGTAGAGCCGCCGACGAAATCGAGCGACGACGACCGGTGCCGTCACACGCGTCGCATTTTTCTGACGTGACCTGGAGAACCCCGGCGCGGCGACGCTGACGAGAGATTTCCATCAAGCCAAACTGCGAGATGCGATTGTTCTGGACGCGGGCGCGATCAAGCTTCAGCGCCTCTTTCATCTTCTTCTCAACGGCGCGATTATTCTTGTTCTCGTCCATGTCGATGAAGTCGATCACGACGAGACCGGCAAGATCCCGCAAGCGCATCTGGCGGCACGCTTCTTCGGCCGCTTCCAGATTTGTGTGCAGCGCGGTTTGCTCAATGTTGCGTTCGCGGGTCGATTTACCTGAGTTCACATCGATCGCGACCAAGGCTTCGGTCTGGTTGATGACGAGATAGCCGCCCGACTTCATTTGGACGGTCGGTGAGAAGATCGAATCGAGCTGATCCTCGACCCCTTCCTTCACGAAAAGAGGGGCAGGAGCCGTCCAGCGTTTCACTTTCTTGGCCTGGGTCGGCATCAAGGTTTTGGCGAGATCTTTGGCTTCGCGGTAGGCGTGATCGCCTTGCACAACGACTTCTTCGATCTCGCGATCAAACATGTCGCGCATGGCCCGGTGTACGAGGCCGCCTTCTTCGTGAATGCGTTCTGGGGCGACCGATTCCAGTGTCTTGGAGCGGATCTTCGCCCAGAGCTTTTGCAGGTAATCATAGTCGCGGCGGATCTCAGACTTGGTCCGTTTTGCGCCCGCAGTTCGCACGATGAGCCCCATGCCTTTCGGCACAGACAGATCATCCATGATCGTCTTCAAGCGCTTGCGGTCATTGCCGTTCGGGATCTTGCGCGAAATGCCACCGCCGCGCGGGGTGTTCGGCATCAGGACGGAGTAACGGCCCGCCAGCGACAGATAAGTTGTCAGGGCTGCGCCTTTATTGCCGCGCTCTTCCTTGACGACTTGCACGAGCAGGACTTGGCGACGGCGAATGACTTCCTGGATTTTGTAGCGACGCGTGATCGAGTTGCCGCGAGTCTTGCGCGGGCTGCGGCGGCGACGCTCCGGCTTGGCTTTGGCTTTCGGCTCAGCCGCTTCGTCCTCGGACTCATCCTCGTCATCATCTGAGTCGGCCGAGGCTTCTGTCTCGTCGCCGTCTTCGTCTGCATCGTCGGCGGCGGCCTCTACCTCATCAGTGTCGTCGTCAGACTCATCCTCGTCATCCGTGTCGGCGGAGGCGTCAGCCTCATCGGCGTCATCCTCATCATCGTCATCGATGCCGTTTTCATCATCGGGATCATCATCCGCAGCGGCTTCAGCCTCGCGTGCGGCTTCTTCAAGCAGCGCCTCGCGATCGGCTTGAGGGAGTTGATAATAGTCTGGGTGGATCTCGCTGAAGGCGAGAAAGCCGTGGCGATTGCCGCCATATTCGACGAAACAGGCTTGCAGGGAAGGCTCTACTCGCGTGACTTTCGCGAGATAGATGTTGCCTCTTAAT
>CAYNUI010000034.1:6930-15061 GCA_964400185.1 uncultured Hyphomonas sp. | reverse complement strand
CCGCGCTGATCGTCTGTCTGATTCTGATCACGTATTTCCCAATAATTTCGCTACTATTGGTTGGGTGATAAGCGCGCAGCAATGCCGGGGATTTGAGGTTCGCTAGCAATGAGCCGCCATATTCATTGAGACAATGAGTGCCAGCTGTACCTCTATTCGCCGATCAAGCCTCCTCCCAAGACGCCTTTTTGCGATAGATCGTCGATGGATTGATCTGTAGCTGCTTTGCCGCCGCAACGATATTCCCGCGGCATAGAGCGATAGCCCGCTCGATCGCCTTTTTCTCCGTCATCCAGAGGGGTTCAAGGCCGTAATCCGGTTCCGGGAAGGCTGGGTCAGCGAAGCTTGAGGTCGATGCCGTTTCGGTTGGCTGGGGGGCGGCCGGGGAAGGGGCGTGGGTCGCCTGGCTTGGAAGTTCAGCGCGGCTGATCAGGCCGCCTGTATTCAAGACCACGATTTGGCGCACCAGGTTTTCAAGCTCGCGGACATTGCCCGGCCAGGCGTGTGAGACCATCCACTCTTCGGCGTCGCGTGCGAACCCTTCGAAGGACTTACCTTCTTCAGCCGCATAGCGTGCGAGGAAACTCTCAGCCAGTAACAGAATATCCGAACCGCGATTGCGTAAAGGCGGCAATGCGACTGGAATGACGTGCAGGCGATAATAGAGATCTTCTCTCAGCTTGCCAGTGCGGACCGCTTCAAGAGCGTTTCGATTGGTGGCGGCGACGATGCGGATGTTGGATTTGCGCACCGTGCTGTCGCCAACGCGTTGATACTCGCCAAGCTGCAAGAAGCGTAAAAGTTTCGGCTGGAGCTCGATCGGCATCTCGCCCAATTCGTCAAGGAAGAGGGTCCCCCCTTCAGCCAGCTCAGCTGCGCCGGCTCGGTCAGATGTCGCGCCGGTGAATGCGCCTTTGACATGGCCGAATATCTCACTCTCGATTAAGTCGCGCGGGATAGCGCCGCAATTAATGGCAACGAACTTGGCTTTGCGCCGGGGCGAGAGATCATGCACCGCGCGCGCGATGAGCTCTTTACCAGTTCCGGTTTCGCCGGTGACGAAAACACTCGCTTTAGATGGGGCCGCGGCTTCGATGGATTTGAACACGCCTTGCATCACAAGGGACTTGCCAATGATGCCGCAAAAATCTGAGCGATCGATTTCGGCTTCGTAATTCTCAACGACTTTCTTGAGTTGGAAATTTTCCAGCGCGTTTTGAGCCGTGACGCGAAGACGATCCTTGGTGGTCGGTTTGACCACAAAGTCGACGGCGCCGCGGCGCATTGCATCGACCGCGACGGACATCGAGCCATTCGCCGTGATGACGATAATCGGCGCGTTCAAAGATGCGCCGACCCAACGGTCCAAGAGGTCTAAGCCATCCGCATCGGGAAGCTTCAGATCAAGCAGGATACAATCCGGTGCTTGCGCTTCGACCTCAGCGAGGGCCTTCGCGCCCGTATCGGCGATAATGATATCGCTAAAGTCATGGCGCAGGTGCGCTTGATAGGTCCGCGCCAAAGAGGGCGTGTCTTCAACAATGAGCAGGCGACCAAGATCCGGCATCAGGCGTCTCCGAAATAGTCTTTTTCAAGCGTCGACTGCACGGCAGACGCTTCGGTTTCGATATTGGCAATCAGTGCCGCTATTCGCTCAGCGTTCCCTGATGCAGCCATCTGTTCAAGCTCGGCGGCGAGACGGCTGAGCTCCGTCGCGCCGATATTGGATGCTGCGCCTTTGAGGGAGTGGGCGTGATGTTCCAACTCGTTCTGATTGGAACCTTTTAGCCCAGGCAGGCGCCAGCTGAGTTCATCGACAAAAATGCGACCGATCTCAGTAAAGGTTTCAATATCGCCTTCCCAGACTTCTTGAATTGCATCTTGATCGAGTGCTGCCATTTTGGGCTCCTCTATTGCGGGCTCATCAGGGGATGATTTGAGCCACTTACTAAGGGTGGATCGAAGGGATTTCGGTCGGACTGGCTTGGTGACATAGCCAGACATGCCGACTTCAAACGCGCGATCGCGGTCGCCTTTTAATGCGTGTGCTGTCATCGCGATGATGGGAGCCGTAAAGCCGCGCTGCCGCAGGATGCGGGTGGCTTCCAACCCATCGAGATTGGGCATGGAGACATCCATGAGGACGACGTCGAAATCTCCACTCAGTGCGGCATCGATGGCGGCAGCACCGTCGAGGACATGCTCATAATCGAGCCCGAGACGATCCAACATCTTTTTGGCAACCATGGCATTGGTTTCGGAGTCTTCTGCGATCAAAACACGGCCATGGAGGTGTGCTGTTTCATCGATCTGCGTACTTGGCTCGACCGCCAATGCGGCACGTTTGACGGGCACCCAGAATTTGAACGTCGATCCGGCGCCAGGGGCACTGCTGACAGAAATCGAGCCTTCCATGATGTCCGCGAGCTGTTTGCAAATGGCGAGGCCGAGGCCGGCGCCTCCATGCGACTTCGATCGCGAAGAATCCGCTTGCTTGAAACGATCAAACAAGACGGATTGATCGCGTTTCGAGATGCCAATACCTGTATCCGTCACCTCAAGGAACAGACGGCCGTCCTCTTCATTACCTTCATAATCGACATGCACAGAGACAGATCCACGTTGTGTGAATTTGATCGCATTGCCGACGAGATTGATCAGGACTTGCCGGATCTTCCCAACATCAGATTTCACAATCTTTCCGGCCGCAGAGACATTTGTCTCGAGTTGAATACCTTTCTTTTCGGCGAGGGGGCGGAACACTTCGCTGACAATGGTCGAAAGTTCTGCGGGGTCGAAAACGGTGTACTCGACATCAACTTCACCGGCTTCAATGCGGGAGAGGTCAAGAAGGTCATCAATGAGGGTGAGCAGTGTTTCAGCGGAGCGTTCTGCGGCTTGGATCAAGCCAGCGGTTTGTTCGCTGACGCCATCGCGCTCGACAAGAGACAAGGATCCGATCACCCCATTTAGAGGTGTGCGCATTTCATGGGACATATTAGCGAGGAAGTCTGACTTAGCGACGTTGGCTTTTTCGGCTGCCTCCTTGGAATCGCGCAATTGTTGCTCTTTCGCGAGGCGATCTGAAATGTCGCGTACCACACCATAGTAGAGGGCCCCTTCAGCGCTTTCAATTCGGCGGCCGAGGACTTCGGTGGGGATTTTCTCTTTTTTCGAATTGAGAAAATCAACGCGGACTTTGACGGTTTCACCATTGCCGGCGACGGACATGCCTGATGCCGCTTCTGCGAGGCTGTCGGGGTCAACGAAATCAATCGCCGGAATACGCAGCATTTCTTCCTTAGAGTAACCCGCAAGCTCACACGCGAGGCTATTCGCATCCAGCAGCTCACCTTTTCCATTGATCACGACAATCGCGTCAGGCGAGAGTTCGAATAGGCTTTGGAAGCGCTCCTCGGATGCGGCCAACCGATCTTGCGCCGCTTTCGCTTCGGTGATGTCGCGCAAATAGGCAGAGAAGAATTTGTTGCCGCCAAATTCTACAGGTGAGATGGCGAGCTCGACCAACAGGTCGTCGCCGGCTTTGTTGGTGGCGGGGACTTCGATACGCTGGTTCAGAACCGCATGTTCGCCGGTAGCGAGATACTTTGTGAGGCCGTCATGATGGGCCGTTCGAAGGTTTTCAGGAATGACGAGGTCAGCGAGAACGGCGCCAATGGCTTCGTCTCTTGTATAGCCAAAGACTTGCTCCGCGGCTGGATTGAACTCAACGATCAATCCATCCTGATCCATCATGATGATGCAATCGAGGGCCGCATCGATGACGGCGTTGCGGAGTGCGTTGTCGCGCTCAATCGCGACCAGGGTGCGTTTGGCTTCCGCCATGTTTGAGTCCTTTTCGCGCGTGTCTAAACGCGATTGGTTTGTCTTTGTCATTGCTCAACTCGCTTGCTTTGAGCGAAGTGATGCAAATTCCAATTCAGACTCAAGCAAGCAGAAAACACCAAACAAAACAGCGTTATAGCGTGCGAGAGTAGGATGTCTCCTAATCCCTATTTGCAATATGCCACATGAAGATTTGCAAAATGCAAATGAGGGCGCTGCAATTTGCAACACCCTCATGATTGGATCAATAAGCTCCGCGCGCTGTCAGAACTGCCATGGGCGTTTTCAGAAGGATCATGATGTCTAACCAGATCGAGCGTTTTTGCAGATAAGCGACATCGAGCACGACCTGACGATCAAATGGAAGGTCTGCACGCCCCTGAATTTGCCAGAAGCATGTAATGCCCGGTTTCCCACGTAGGCGGCGGCGTTCCACCGTCGAGTATTTTTCAACTTCAACCGGCAGAGCGGGGCGAGGGCCCACCAAGGACATGTCGCCTTTGAAGACGTTCCACAATTGCGGCAGCTCATCGATCGAGAATTTTCGAATAAATTGCCCGACCCGCGTGATGCGTGGATCGCGCTTTAGCTTGAACGTGACGCCATCATTGCGATCATGGCTCTGTTTGCTGAGTTCCTCTTGAGAAGGCCCATCCATGCGCATCGAGCGGAACTTGTAGATCTCAAACGGCTTCCCGTTTTCGCCAACGCGGATTTGTTTGTAGAGCGACGGTCCTTTGCTTTCGAGGCGAACAGCCAAGGCCGTACCGATCAAGAGTGGCGATAGAGCGAGCATGCCCAAGCCGGAAGCGACGATATCCATTGTCCGAGTCAAGCCGCGATCAAAGGATTTAAAGATGCCGCGCTTACGGCGACCAAGCGCGTATTTGATCGCACTTGCTGTGAAGGTGATGTTGCCAACCAAGTAGCGCTGCCACATCCGACGTGGTTCGCACTTGAGGCGATACATCCACTCCGTGCCGGAATTGCGCATCCATTCTGGTGCGCGGGGAATGCGGCCAGAGACAAAATCGAGAAGACCACCGACACCGAGAACGACAGGCGCGTGCAAACGATGACGCACCCGAGCCAGCCAAACGTCTTGTGAAGGTACACCAAACGCGACGAACACCACACGCGCGCCAGAGGCATTGATCTTCGCAATGATCTCATCTTCTTCGCGTGGGCTGAAAAACCCATGCTGATGGCCCGCGATGTTGAGATTTGGGCAATCGGCTTTGGCATTTTCGGCCGCAGCCTCAGCAACGCCGGGCTGTCCGCCAAGAAAGAAAACAGGAATTTTGCGAAAGGCGAGGCAACGACACAGCGGCCCGAATAAGTCGGTGCCGTTCAGATTGTCACCGAGCGCCTGGCCATCCAGTTTCGCAGCGAGCGCGACGCCTGACCCATCTGGTAGAAGGGCGTCAACGTTCTGAAGCGTATCGCGATATCGCCAGTCTTTACGCGCGACGTTCGCACAATGGGCGTTGAGAAAGGCGATTTGCGTCGGTGTGCGAGACTGTGCGCGATCGGCAATCCAATAGACCGTTTCCGCCATGGTCGCGTTCGCGACCGCATAGCCAAGTAAGTTTGTCGTCTCGATGGTTCGTGACGGACCAATCTGCGGGCGCCCCGTTGGGAAAGGGACAATGTTTTGAAGGTCTTGTTTCAGCGGCGACATCTATGTGCTCCTGCAATCGTGAATTTGAAACTCACGTCGCAGAAAGCGTTCCGCTCGCCGGACGGGAAAAATAAATCAACAATTACAGAGTTATAGGTGGTTTGGCACGATCATGCTGGGCCGATAGTCAATGCATTCTGCCGCAGTCTTCTGCTGCAAATTGCAAGAGGTTTTGCGAACTGCAGAATGCAAAATCACTCATGCCAATTCGAAATAAGCAACAAATACAGCACATTAAGGGGCGTTCGCGCTCAACCGCTCAAGTGCATCGATTCTTGAACTGTCTTTCTCGAAACTTTCGAGGAGACTCTGATGCTTACATTTGCGCGGCAGACCATATCAAAGCTTACAGCCCGGCTCGGCCAGCAAAAGCTTGTCCGCAATATTGGTTGGTTGACCGGTGCTGAGCTTATCAGTCGGGTCGGGCGCATCGTCGCCGCGATCATCCTCGCTCGGCAATTGGATGCGGTTGCGTTTGGCATTGCCGCAATTGCGCTCACGATTTTTGAGATCACACGCGTGTTCACTGAGAATGGCATCGGTGCCGCCGTTGTCCGCGCCAGCGCAGACCAGTTTGAACGAATCTCAAACACAGCTTACCGGCTGATGTGGATCGTCTGTATCGGGCTTGCAGGGGTACAGCTATCGGCTGGCCTGATCGTCGAGATGGTGCTCCCCGGTCGCGACGCGGGTCTCATGGTGGCCGTCCTCGCCGGCGTATTCCTGCTCATGCCCTTCGGCGTCATGCACGCGTATTGCCTGCTACGCGAAGAACGCATGAAAGAGCTGGCCGCGATTGGGACCGCGCAAGTGGCCGCCGATCATGTTCTAACCGCCATTCTTGCGATTTGCGGGTTTGGCGCGTGGGCGATCGTGCTCCCGAAACTCCTCACGGCGCCCATCTGGCTCGTCGGCATGCTGCGCAGTCAAGCTTGGACCCGTAAGCGCGAGGCGGGTTTTGCGCCGATGGCTGGGATTCTCAAATTTTCCATGCCGGTCCTTGGCTCGGAGCTTATGTGCGCCTTCCGCGATCAGATGGACAAATTCATTGTCTCTTTGACTTTGGGTGTCGAAGCGTTGGGCCTCTATTACTTCGCCTTCAATGCTGGTCTTGGTGTTTCCACCGCGCTCAACCGCGCCTTTAGCAACGCCGTCTATCCGCACCTTTGCGCCGCAAGCGACAAATTCGCGAGCTATCGCAAAGCCATTTTGAACCTGGGTCTACCATTCAGTCTCTTGTACGTCCTACAGGCCCTGCTGGCGCTCTATTATGTGCCAGTCGTCTTCGGAGCCGCGTGGGCCACGGCCGCGCCTCTGGTCGCCGTCCTTTGCCTTGGTGGTCCCGCACGACTGCTCATCGATGCAGCGCGTATGAAAGCCCGCGCCGAGGGCCAATCTGGTCAAGATTTTCAAATTTCTCTGGGCTTTAGCCTCAGCGTGCTCCTGCCTTTCATCGTGTTTGCGCAGCACGGCTTGTTGTTCGTCGCCATCATCTCGACGGCATCTGCTTGCGCGTTCGCCCTCGCGGTGACGCAGGTCATGAGTCGCAAGCCATTTCCGTCAAAACCTCTCAACCTGGAGGCCCAGTCATGAGCCAGTATCCTGCTGTTTCCGTCATCATGCCCGCCTATAACGCAGCCAGCACAATCGCGGCTTCAATTCAAAGTGTGCAAGCGCAATCCCTCAAGAATTGGGAACTCATCATCGTCGACGATGGGTCATCCGATGAGACCGCGAAAGTGGCGCAGACTTTGGCCGAAGCGGATACCCGCATCTGCGTGATCCAAAGATGCAATCGCGGACCATCTGCGGCCCGTAATGCCGGAGCAGACCTTGCTCGAGGATGCGTGCTCGCGTTCTTAGATGCAGACGATTTTTGGTCCGCCGACCGCCTATCCGGCATGCTCAAAACCTTCAGGGATGAGCCTGAAGCTGGCGTCTTGTTCAGCCGCACACGCTTTCTCGATGCGCAAACGCTTCAACCAGGAACGCTGACGCATCACTTCGACAGACTTACCGCAGCCGACCTGATGGCTGAGAACGCCCTTTGCAGCACATCGAACATTGTGTGCCTCAAGTCCGTCTTCGCTGAATCGGGCGGTTTCAAACCCGGCTTGCATCATGCTGAAGACCAAGACTGGTTGCTTCGGATCGCGCTCGAGGATCGCTGGGAGATCCGCGGCGTCGACGAGGAATGGTTCTTCTATCGCTCTGCACTAGACAGCCAGTCTGCCGATCTCGAAGCCATGCGGGCCGGTTGGCATCGTATGGTTGAAGCTGCTTCTGAGCTTTTCCCAGACACTGCCCCTCGCGCAGCGCGCCGGGCCTTCGGTCCGATCCATCGACAGTTGGCTCGCCGCGCTCTGCGCATGGGGCGCACCGCGGATGCGATCAACTATCTGTTTATGGGACTGCGCCGCGATCCGCTGATGATCCTGCGCCAACCCAAACGGACAGGGCTCACCCTCTTGGGGGCCTGTCTCACTCTTCTTCCCCACCCAACTTTCAAGGAGCTTGTCGCAAAATGAAGACGCCTACCGTTTCTGTAATCATGCCGGTTTATAACACCGCAAAATATGTCCAAGCGGCAGTCGAGTCCGTCTT
>CAYNUI010000034.1:0-6830 GCA_964400185.1 uncultured Hyphomonas sp. | reverse complement strand
TTTGACGACCCGCGCATTCGCATCATTTCGCAAGCCAATCGCGGCCTCGCTGGTGCGCGCAATACCGGGATCCGAAACGCCAAAGGACAATTCATTGCTCTCTTAGATTCCGATGATTTGTGGATGCCCGAAAAGCTCGAACGCCATGTCGCGCATTTGCGCGGCGCGCCCAATATCGGGGTGAGTTATGCCGCCTCGAAGCTGATCGACGATGATGGGAACTTACTTCGAATCGTTCAGCGCCCGAAACTAAAAAATGTAACCCCAAGGGACGTTTTTCTACGCAATCCCATTGGCAATGGCTCGGCCCCTGTTTTGCGCCGCGCAGTATTCGAGGACATCGCTTACCTCAATCCGGATCGCGAAGAGCTCGACTATTTCGATGACAGCTTCCGTCAGTCAGAAGATATCGAGTGCTGGTGTCGGATCGCGCTGACCACCGATTGGGGATTTGAGGGCATTAAAGGCGCCCACACGCTCTACCGCATCAATGACGGCGGTCTTTCCGCAAATGTCGTAAAGCAGTTTGCAACATGGTCCCGTGTTCGTGATCGCGTAGCGAGCCTCGATCCTACATTCGGGCGGGCGCATGCCCCATATGCCGAGGCTTACCAGCTTCGCTATCTTGCGCGGCGCGCGGTTCGAATGGGCGAGGGGGCCTTGGCTTGGTCTCTGTTGAAAGACGCTTTCGCGAAATGCCCAAATATCGCGCTCGAAGAACCAGCGAAATCATTGACCACGCTGGTGGCTGCTTCGGTGCTGAGATTCCTACCCAGCGGCCTGAACACGCCGCTTCAGGCCCTGATTGCGAAAGGTTAAGTCATGTTCGCGACCAACCGCATTGTCCACGTACTTGATGATCTCGCCATGGGCGGCGTGACCCGCGCTCTAAAGAATTTCGAGCACCCCGCGCTCGCGTGTCTGGGCACGCATGAAACCGCTGATATTCGAAGCGAGACGGTCAGGGCGTCATCGCCGAACGATATCGCCGTGCTGCATTTCACAGGCAATTGGAAGAAGCTCGCTTGGTTGCTGGATCTACGCCTGCGCGGCGGCTTTTCCAAAATCATTCTGATTGAGCACACCTACACAGAAGGGTTTGAAACCAACAAAGTGGCCAAGCCCAGCCGGTTCCGTCAGATGCTGAAACTCGCTTATCGCTTGGTTGATACGGTGGTCGCTGTTTCCAATGCGCAACGCGAGTGGATCCTTGAACACAAGCTGGCTCGGCCCGAGAAAGTTGTGGCTATTCCGCAATCCCGAGACTGTTCAAATCTGCTGACGCTCGCCCCCGCGAAACGCGAACAAGGTCCCCTTCGCCTTCGCGCTTTTGGGCGGTTTCACGAACAAAAGGGGTTTGATCTTCTGATCCACGCCATGCGCCGGATCCCTGATGATCTCGCGACGCTAGAAATTGCCGGGACAGGACCGGACGAAGCACATTTGCGCGCCCTCTCTGAAGATCTCGACCATGTCAAAATTTGCGATCCGTTTACGTCGCCAGAAGCCTTTCTGTCGGGCGCAGACGTCATCGCGATACCCTCTCGCTGGGAGGCCTTCGGGCTTGTCGGCACTGAAGCCCGCGCCGCAGGACGTCCCCTCCTAGCGGCGCGGGTGGATGGTTTGGAAGACCAGATAGATGAATCAGCCTTCCCACACGCGCCGAGCAGCGTTGCAAGTATCGTTCGGGCGATCTATCGCGCCGCCAAAGCCACTGATATCGATGCTCGTGGCTTGGTCGCGCGAGCAGGCGCCGCGGGCGAATATGATCAGATGATTGATCGCTGGCGCGTTCTGTTTCAGTCGGCGATCAATGGAACGATCACGACGAAAAGGGCTCGTCACATATCTAAGACGCCTAGCGTTTGCGAAGTGCTTTGAAGCTCAACGCGTCCATTGGAAGTTTCAAACTGAGCGACCAATGCGCTCTCATCTGACGCTTGCACGTTTTGCGCTATTCCTAACCCAGCGAGTAGCGCAGAAAGTGCATTGGCGTTCGCTGATCTTATCTCAAACTGTTCGAGCGCGCCGCCGATCGGAGATGTGGTTGATGGGTGCTGAGTGGCCTGCCAATCGATCGCGAACGGAACCAGTCCGCCATACCTGTGCTGGGTCAAGAATAAGAGCTCCCACGATAGTTCATCGCCTTGTGGGGTGAGGCGCTTAGTAGGAACAGGTCCGAGGGGCGCCGCTTTAACAGCAGGATCCGTTGCGGCCGCAGAAAGGGCGGCTAAATCTCCACTCCGGATCACCCAAGTCGCAAGCCCAGGGGACTCCAGCCCCGCTAATCGTTCGCCCACGCTCCCCGGCTGCGGCGCTTCGGGGGCCATGACTTCCAAATAAAGATCCTGCCCCAAGCTCAGCAGCGCATTGCAGGTGCCTAAGCCAGGATGCGATCCCCCGCGAACCGGCGCCGTTCCGAAGAGACGCTCAATCTCGGTGCACCCTTCATCAAGATCAGGCACAGCCCAAACGAAATGGTCGATTTGAAATGACATAGACTGGTCTTAGCGCGTCTCATAACACTCCGCCAAGACGATCAGACTAAGCGCGTTCGATCTCGTTCAATTCGCGCGCCGCAATGCCCATGGCGATCAGACCCGGCCACATTAAGTATGCGAGGATCTCTAGGTTCTCGCCAATCGAGTAGAACGCCATCAATAGAACCATTCCAAAGGCAATGCGCCCCGCTTTGGATCTCGTCATGGCGAGAAGCGCAAACTCAATCAGGCTCCAAGCGAGCGGAATGGCGAGTGCTATTGCCCCAACAGCGCCTTTCACGAAGAGCAGACCATACCAGGTATGATGGCTTCCGATGGGCATAAACTCTACGGCATGAGGGCCGCGCTCAACGACGCCGTGACCCCAGATCGGCGCTTCATTCCACCACCGGTCCACGGCGATCTCGCCCAGCATCTCACGCACGCGCGTCGAGTCGGCGCGCATCGACTTTACCGAGTTTAGGGTCGCGTCGATCCAATCGATAATACCTTGGGCGAGCGGGGTCAGGGTTAGGAGGCCGACCGTCGCCAAGAACCACATGAGTGGGCGCTTTGCCTCACCCGCAGCGATCACAACGGGCCAGATGAACAGGGCCGCAGCGATGGCCAGGCGCGACTTCGAGGTCACGATCATCGCGAGCGCTGAGATCACACCCATCCATTTCCAGAACGTTCGCTTATCGGACAATGCGAAGATCAAATACATGTTTCCGATCATGCCTGCCGCTGGCGACCATGGTGTGAAATAGCGAAGCCGCGTGGAGCCATCCATGGGCTCATATGAGTAGAGCTGAACGGCGAAGAATTCGGGGCCCGGTCCACCGACCAGTTTCAACGGAGAGACGAACAACACCTCGGGGAGGCCGACCATCGGTGCGATTAAAAAGACCGGGGTCAGCAAAAGCGTGCCAAGCGCAACCCAGCCGCAGGCGCGGATCAGTGTCTCAATTTTGATGTGCAAACACGCGCCGATCAACGGGAACAATGCGAGGAGCGCCCAGCCCTTGGCCCAACCAATCGTCGACTTAATGGTTTGGCCAAGACCGAGATCTCGGTTCATGTGCCCGACTTCTAAAGCCAGCAGCATGACCAGCATGCCAAGGATCCAAACCCATACACCTCCCGGCAGAGCCGGGACGTTTCTTACAGACAGATTGCTCTGGCCGAAATAGGAACGCGCAAACAGTAAGCCGGTCAGTCCCACTCCCAGGACGGGGCCGAGGACATAGAGCCCCCCGAACAAATAGACGAACCACGTCGCGGCCAGCGCGACACCGACTATAAGGTCTTCAGGAGCGCGCGAATGATGGGCAGTCTGATCCATAACAGGGCCAATCCAATTGCGTAGAAGAGCATTCCGGCAATCGTGCCGAGGGCGATGAATTTTTTCGACGGGTTGGCGGGGGCTTCAGGCAAGCCCGGCGTTTCAACCGTCTGCGTCAACGGATATGAGGCAAAGACGTCCGTGCGATTGGTATCAATGCGCGCCAAAGCTGAGGCAAAGACCGTTTCGGCCACTTGGTGGTCCCTCAAAAGCCCGTCGAGTTCGGTGGCCGGGACTGCAAGGTCTTCGACACGCGCCTGCGTCGATTGCAGTTGCTCTTGCATCGTGTCTCGGCGCTGCTGCAGGCCGGCCAAGTTGACCGCCGCCTCTACCAGTTTGGCAATGAGATCGGAACGCTCATCCGTGGAAGTGTAGAAGCCTCGGTCGAGTGTGGCGAAGGATTCAAATCCGATCAGAAGACGTCCACGATCAAACATGCCTTTATTCAGACCTGACAATTCCGTCGATGCAGCGATCACGTCCGGATGGTTCGGACCAAACATGTCTTTCAGTTCCGACCGTTTCGTCGTCGCGTCTGAATGCGCTTCGACAATGGCTTGGAAAGCGCTGTCGGAAAGCAGCGTGAGGATATCAATCGCTTGCTCAGCGGAAATGCCGAGAATGCTTGATAGACGCATCACCTCGCTGCGGGCGACTTCAAGTTCGGCCTGCGAGCGATCAAGCTCAATCCGAAGCGTTTCGGTCTGGCCAACCAGCTCCTGAAACTGTTCGACCGAGATTAAGTTGTGCTGGCTTTGAAAGGCAATGATCTTGGATTGCGTTTCGCGGACGCTCTCTTCGAACCTGGCTAAGGTGTCACGATATGCCATCTCGCGCAGCGTCTGTTCTTCAGAGCGTAGCGCCGCAAGCTCGAGCTCGAACGAGATCAGCCAAGCGTCTGCCAAGTCCTTGGCCGCGTCTGGCGACGACGCCGAAACCGAGACGTACATAAGCTTTGTCTGGTTGGCGAGTTTAATGCTCGGCGCAGAGACTTCGCTCATAGGCAGCCCAACCGTCTCAGCAACTTTGCCGCGTAAGCGGTAAGACTGGAGCAGTTTCTTATAATTCTCAGTTGGGCTGAGACTGTGGCTGCCAAAAGGGGACGCCGTGTTACTGGTTGCCTGACCCAGCGAGTCTAAATTGACGGACGTACCTGAACCGGCCCCGGGCAAGATCAGGGTGAAGCCTGACGTGTAGGATTTCGGTGTTAGGAAGAAGAAGGCGGCGGCAAGAATGGCGATCAAAACCCATCCCGTCATCAAGACCAATCCATAGCGCAGGAAACGTCCCTGCGCGGGTCCACCTCGAAGGAATGTCCAACCGCGGGTCATCGTACAACTCCTCCCACGAGAGCGGCATTGAGGGCCGGTGCTGCGGCCTCGCTGACCATGGCGATCACATCACGCACATTGGTGACGTGGCTGTCATAACAAGCGATTGCATCGTTCGGGAGAAGCACTGGATTGAAGTCGTCGCGATCAGCGCGGCGGACCAGATCTTCGATGGAGCGCGCAACGACTTCGCTTTTACCGGTGATCGGATTGCGTGAGATGAGCACGCCCCACCGCCGCGCATTGGTCGCTTGAATGCCACCGACACAGTTGGCCGAAACCAAACCTTGAAGAAAGCGCGTGCCGTAAGGCAATTGCGTCGCATGTTGACCAATGGCTGAATTGGCGTTGGAGAGCGCCGGACGCGTCAGGTTCGACATGAATACGCGAATACCTGGCGGCGTAATCCGAGACGGGCGCGCCAACGCCATCTGGAAACAGCCGCGCGACGGTACGTGAACCCGGTCACCCGCCACCAGGAGAGGGTCTTCCAATGGGCCGCCATCGAGGGCGCCAGTCATATCAAACACGCGGCGGCGCCCATTGCGGGTCAAGACAACATTGCGAATATCGGCATCCGGACGGACACCCGCAGACGCAAACAGAGCTGCGCTCAGGCGCCGCTGGAGCGTGAAGTCCCCAGAGGCGTCGAGGCGCAGCTGAGAGTCAGCGTCCGCCTTTTTCTCGTTCAAGAGAACATCGCCGGATTGATAAACCGCTCCTGAAACTGAGACCTGGATCGGTGCCCAGTGCAATACGCTGGTCGAGACTTGAATAAAGCTAGACTGAAAGTAACCGCCGCTGACGAGCAAGCGCGCGATCGCATCTTCCAATTGCGCTTTGGATGTGCCGGCGGCGGGAACATCGCCCAAGAAGGGTAAGCGCAAGTAGCCTGAAGGCGAAATCACAAAGTCACCCTGAAAACCTTCGCCGCGCACGATCGTAAGACGGATCAGGTCACCGGGCGAGAGCAGCATTGGCTCATCGAACGCGGCGCCTAAACCGGCATCAATTGGCTGTCCCGCCAGGGCGAGATCCATGTCCTGACAGCGGCCCAAATTCTGAGATGAGGCAGATGCGAATGAAGCGTTCTCTTTTGCGTCAGACATGCTCTGTCGCTCAGCCTGGTAAGGGGCTTCGTTGACTGAGATTAAGTTACGAGGACGCTCGAAAGACCCGGTGCAGCCAACCAAAGCCAAAACGACAAGGATCGAGAACAAACGGATGAGGATTTGAAGGCTGCTAGTCATTGCGGGCCTCCAACGAATTGAGAGACCGAAACACGGCGATGGCCCATGGGCATTCGGTGCGAATGATCTTGAGCACGTTGCTGCCGTCGATCTGTGTTTTGACTTCGATCATGTCGCTCGCAATGCACCCGGCCTCATTCAAAGCCTGATGAAATCGGCCAAGACCTAGGTCATTTTCGATAGATACGCATACGCTAGCCATGAAAGCCTCCTGTTTGGACCTTCAGGGTTGCAAGATGCGGGGGTATATAAAAACACGATTAATAACAGGGTAGTAGATGTATGGTGGCTCGTGATAACCGCAATATGCGAAGGTGAATCTGCAATTTGCGAGACGTGCTTTTCGCATATTGCAACGGCAGATTTATTCCTTCTACGTTCGATCTGCCTGATGATGGTTCGAGTAAACGGTCGTTACCGCAGC
>CAYNUI010000033.1:0-15392 GCA_964400185.1 uncultured Hyphomonas sp. | reverse complement strand
CCTCTACTCCCGAGCATGACCTTGGGATGCACCAATTCTGGTGCATCCCATTTTCGTAGGTGGATCTTCAATATCGCCGAATGAGGAAACAAAAAAACGCGGCCATCGAGGCCGCGTTTTTCGAAAAGTATTTGCGTCAGATTTACTTCCGCCAGACCGCGGCCATGGCTGGATCTTCTTCTTCGCCTGAATATTTGCGGGTCTCGGCGCGGCCGACCACCATGTGGTGAACCTCATCCGGTCCGTCCGCAAGACGCAGGGTGCGCTGATTGGCATAGAGCCGAGCAAGTGGGGTCCACTGAGACACACCGGCAGCGCCGTGCATTTGGATCGCCTCGTCAATGATGCGGCAGACTTTCTCTGGCACCATCGCTTTGACCATCGAAATCCAAACGCGGGCTTCTTTGTTGCCGAGGACGTCCATGGCCTTTGCAGCCTTGAGGACCATCATCCGCATGGATTCGATATCGATCCGCGCGCGAGAGACTTTCTCAATATTGCCGCCCAGCTTGATCAGGTCGCGGCCAAAGGCCTGACGCGTCATGCCGCGGACAACCATCATGTCGAGGGCGCGCTCTGCGGCACCGATTGAGCGCATGCAGTGGTGAATGCGGCCTGGTCCAAGACGCAGCTGAGAGATTTCAAAGCCGCGGCCTTCGCCGAGCAGCATGTTTTCTTTCGGCACGCGTACATTGTCGAAGACGATATGCATGTGGCCGTGCGGGGCGTCATAGTCGCCAAACACTTGCATACCGTCCAAGATCTTCACGCCGGGTGTATCCGTCGGCACGAGGATTTGAGACTGCTGCTTGTGGGGCTCTCCGTCTGGATTGGTTTTGACCATGGTGATCATGATCTTACAGCGTGGGTCGCCGGCACCAGAAATGTAGAACTTCTCGCCATTGATCACCCACTCGTCGCCTTCCAGGACAGCGCGAGTGGAGATGTTTTTCGCATCCGAAGAGGGCAAAGCCGGCTCGGTCATCGCAAACGCCGAGCGAATTTTGCCTTCTAGAAGCGGCTTCAGCCATTGCTCTTTTTGCTCGGGCGTGCCGACGCGTTCCAGGACTTCCATATTGCCGGTGTCTGGCGCGGAACAGTTCATCGACTCTGATGCGAGCGAGTTTTTGCCAAGCTCAGCAGCGATGTAGGCATAGTCGAGATTCTTCAGGCCTTCGCCGGTTTCGGCATCGGGCAGGAAGAAATTCCAAAGCCCCTGTTTCTTGGCTTCGTCTTTGGCCTCTTCCAAGGCTTCCAGCTGACCTGGCGCGTAAGACCAGATGTCTTTCTTGTCCTTGCCGAGCTCATGAAACTTGACCGACATCGGGTCGACCACTTCGGCGATGAATTTCTTCACATGATCATAAAGCGGACGCGCTTCATCTGACATTCTGAGGTCGAACAGATCATCGTTCAACTCGCCAGCACCGCTATCGGTATAGGGCATTTTACTTTTCCTCGTTTTCACATCTCATCTGGGTCTACGGTATGACGCGCACGTAAACTTGTAAAACCGTATCGCTGGGTAAGGTGAGCCGAAGTGAGACGAACCGTCACTCCGTAAGCTCCCTAGGGTTGTTTGTGTCGACGAGAGACTCAGCTCACGAGAGCGGCGATGGGTGTATTCGCTGCGGCCATAATCCTAGCGACCACATTGGTGACGTCGTTCATTTCCGGCATCTTTGGCATGGCGGGCGGGATCATTTTGATGGCCGTCTTGGTCGCGCTGGTCAGCGTTGCGACGGCGATGGTCATTCATGGCGGCATCCAAATGGTCGCCAATGGCTATCGCGCCTTCTTGCTTCGCGAGGCAATCGTTTGGCGCGTATTTGGCTATTATTGCATTGGCGCGGTCGCTGGGGTTGTTGGGCTCTTCTTTGTCAGTTGGACGCCGGATAAACGCGCGCTCTATCTGCTGCTGGGTCTCACTCCGATGCTGATTTGGCTGCCCAAGGAGCGTTTGCATTTGGATATCAAGCGCGTCGATCATGCGATTGCCGCCGGGTTTGTGGTTCAAGGGCTGAACACTTTGGCCGGGGTGGCGGGGCCGCTACTGGATCTTTTCTTCGTGCGCGCAGACATGACGCGACAGCAAATCGTCGCCACCAAATCAGTCACGCAGACGCTGAGCCACCTGATCAAGATTGGCTTTTGGAGCGTTCCGATCGTCAGCGCGGCGGGCTTTAGCGCCCTACCGCCCTGGTGGCTTTTCGCGGCTGCCATCCCGCTCTCCATGCTCGGCACGACCCTCGGCAAACGCGTGCTAGAGCGCATGACGGACGTCAATTTCCGCAAGTGGATGAAGGGTCTGGTCACCGCGATTGGGTTCGTCCTCCTGCTGCGCGCAGCCGGGATTTACTGAGCTTAGACCTCAATGCTCTCGGATACTTCCATTCTTGAACTCAAAAACGGCTTCGTGGGAATTGCCTTGTGCCGTGACGGCCGCAAAGGGCTGCTTGGTGTAGAGCGATCGCAAGCCCATGCCGGCCCAGCTATGTGAAACAGCGACGAGCGGCTCGGTCTCTCGTTCAAGATCGCTCAACCAGCTTTGGAGGCGTCCGAAGAACGCCTCCTTGGATTCCCCATTAGGGGCGCGATAGGTCCAATCGAACCGGTCGGTTCCATCCAAGGCGCCGGGTGAGGTGAACTCGATATCTTCCATCGTCATGCCTTCCCAATCCCCAAGACCGATTTCTGCTAGGCGGTCATCGGTCTTGATGGGCGGGCGTCCAATATAGTCTTGAATGATCGACGCCGTACTTTGGGCACGACCGAGCGGGCTCGCCCACAGCGAGACGGGCGCGTTTCCGATCAGCGATTGCAGCTTTTGCCCTACGCGGTGCGCTTGCTCTTTGCCGCGATCCGTCAGAGGCGAGTCCTGACGTCCGACAAGACGTCCGGACCAATTCATCTCTGTTTGGCCGTGGCGTGTCAGGAACAACATGCCTTAGGTGCTAGAGGCTGGAACCTAATCGGGCAAGGACGCCGCAATCGTGGCGAGCGTTTCTTCGCGTAGCAGGCGCTTATTGCCGGTGAGCGAAGGACTGCTGAGCGGTTTTAAGGCTTCAGCAAAGCCCTGCGCGGTGGCCATCAATTTGTCAGCCTCGACGACTTGGTCGAGATATCCCGCTTTGACCGCCGTCTCAGGATCAAACAATTCACCGAACACCATAGACCGGGTCAGGAAGTCTTTGGGGACGCGCGCTTTCACCAATTCAGAGGCAAAAATTGGCAGGACCATATTGATCTGTGTCTCATTGGCGCCGATTTTAAACGCCCCGGCGGTGCCGATCCGCACGTCGCAGGAGAGCAGGATAAAGCTGCCCATCGCAACGCCATGGCCATTGCAGGCTCCGATAACGGGCATTGGGAAGCTGAACAGGCGATGCGCCAGTTTTCCGCCGCCATCGACCAGAGCTTTCACTTCCGGCCCGGGCAGGCTCATCATCAGTTTAAGATCAAATCCGCCGGAAAATCGCCCTTCGCGCCCGGTGATGATCAACACTTTTGCGTCTTTTTCAGCCTGGTCGAGACAGGCGTTGAGGGCTTCAAGCATAGGCGGGTTGATCGCATTGGCTTTGCTGTCATCCATAGTGATGACGGCAATCTCGTCTTTAATCTCAATCGTCGCTGGGGCGGTCATTTTCAGGTCTCCCGATAGTTTTGCCCGCAGCTAGCCGCACTCACATCGCGGCACGCAAGCCTGTCTCCACGTCATCGACTGTGATTTTAGCGACGGGCTTTGAAAAAACCGGTCAAGAGGGCGCTGGCCTGCGGTGCATTTGCGGTGTCTTGTTCAATCTCGGTATGCCAGTGGCAGGTTGGCTGCTCAAAGAATATTGGTCCGTGAACAATGGCGCCGCCTTTCGGGTCATCAGCGGCAAAGATGAGCTTGCTGATCCGGGCAAAGCTGATCGCGCCCGCACACATCGCGCAAGGCTCCAACGTGACATAGAGATGCAACCCCGGCAGCCGATAATTGCCAAGCTTCGCCGCCGCGGCGCGCAGCGCTTTGATCTCAGCATGCGCGGTCGGGTCGTGATCCGCGATCGGTTGGTTGTGTCCTTCCCCGACAAATTCCCCAGTCGCAGGATCAACAATCACTGCGCCAACGGGCACTTCGCCCATCGCGGCCGCCTGTTCAGCGAGCGCCAGCGCCCGCTGCATGGGGGAGATCGTGTCGGTCATGACTTTCCCATCGCGCCGTAGCGCCCTAAAGGCAAGCCATGCGTATCGTTGCAGGACAGTTTAAAGGGCGTCCCATTCAAGCCCCGAAGACCGACGCCACGCGCCCGACCTCGGACCGGGCGCGCGAGAGCCTGTTCAATATGCTCGCGCATGCGGATTGGGCGCCTGACCTTTCAGGCGCGCGTGTAATGGACTTGTTTGCCGGGTCTGGCGCGCTGGGTCTGGAGGCGATTTCACGTGGGGCGAGCTTCTGCCTGTTTGTTGAAACGGCGCACGCGGCACGTGGCGCGATCCGCCAGAACATCGAGGCACTGGGGCTGTTTGGGGTGACCCGTATTCATAGACGGAGCGCCGTTCAGCTCGGTGAAAAACCGGCAGGGCTGGGCGCGCCGTTCAATCTCGCTTTCTTGGACCCGCCTTATCACAAAGACCTCATCCTACCGTGTCTAGAGACTTTGAAAATCGGGCAGTGGCTGGCGGATGATGCCTTAATTGTCGCTGAGACGGCCGTGGACGAAACGCTCGAGCTGGACGGTTGGGAAGATGTCTCGACCCGCGAAAGTGGGGCGGCGAAATTCTGGTTCTTGAAACAGGCTTAGTCGTCCAAAAACTCTTTGCGCAGATCGAGCGACGACTCACCGCTGCCAAGATATTTCGAGCATGAGCCGAGCCAGCGATCGGCTTCCGCCCGGCCTTTATCGCGCAAGTCGGTCAAGAAAGCCCAGCTGGTGTCATACTTGGTGTGCAGCGAGAGATCCTGCAGAATTTGCCCGCCGCGCACAGCGTGGATGGTGAGGCGACGATACTTATTCATCATCGACTGTTTCAGCATGCCATCATCGAGCAGCTTCTGGACGAAGGCGATGGCACGCAGCTCTCCAATCAAAGACGCGTTGAAGCTGATCTCATTCAAGCGATCCATGATTTGCGGGACCCGCCGGGGCACACCTAGACGTGAGATCGGATTCAAAAGCACTAAAAGCACGTCGCGCGGTGCGTCGGCATAGATGAGCGGGAACAGGCTTGGATTGCCCATATAACCGCCATCCCAATAGGACTGACCATTAATCTCGACCGCCTTGAAGGTTTGCGGCAGGCAGGCAGACGCCAGCACAGTATCGCGAGTGATTTCATGATCGCGAAAGACTTTCACGCGCCCGCTTTCGACATTTGTAGCAGACAGGAACAGGTCGAGCGGGGCCGCGCGGACGGCGTCAAAGTCGATCGCCTCGTCCAAGGCATCTCTCAGCGGATTGATGTCAAACGGATTGAACTCGTATGGGCTGGCAATGCTGGTGAAGGCCATCGCCGCTTGCAGTGGTCCAAACGGCAGGGCGGCCAGAGGCGAGTTGGTCCAGGAGAAGGCTGAAAACGGTGCGCCCTTTTGCGAAACCGTGCGCCACAGGCGTTCCAGCGCCTGTTTTGCGCCTTCTGAGCCGTTTTCGGCCATTCCGGCGGCAAAAGCGACAGCATTAGTGGCGCCGGCAGAGGTGGCCGTGATGGCTTTGATGTTCAGACCCGGTTCGTCGGCCAGGCGATCCAGCACACCCCAGGTGAACGCACCATGCGCGCCACCGCCCTGCAGGGCTAGGCTAATCGGATGATCTTTTCGCCTCGGCATCACACTCTACTCTACGAACTGGCGACCCCATGCCACAAACTGTTTACGCGGTCTTCAAGACATTCTGTGCAATCTGCTCGCCATGGCGGAAAAAGCAGTCCCGATTGATGGTTTAAAGCCCATTCCTGCAGTGGGCGTGGTCTGTTTGCGCGGTGAAGAGGTCTTGCTGATCCGGCGCGGCACCCCGCCCAAACAAGGCGAATGGTCGATTCCAGGGGGGCGGATTGAACCCGGTGAGCCGGCGCGAGACGCCGCATTACGTGAGCTTAAAGAGGAAACGGATGTCGAGGCAGAGCTGATCGGCCTGATCGATGTTGTCGATGCGATCTTCCAGAACCGCGCGGGCGAAAGCATCACGCGCCATTACGTGTTGGTCGATTTTGTTGCCCGTTGGCGCGGTGGAGAGCCCGTCGCGGGCGATGACGCGGCAGAGGCACGGTTTTTTCACCAATCTGAGTTAGACTCTCTGGAATTGTGGGATGAAACCCGGCGAATTATCGCTGCAGGCTTCGCCCAAATGGTTGAGTAGAGGGCCGAACATGCGTTTCGGAAGTGGAGTTTTTCCAGGTACGCCCCTGCGCTTGCAGGAGGAGACGCCCGAGAGCGGTGCGCCCGCTGCGGACCCTATTGAGGCCATTACCGAAACTGCCGCTGACGCGACCGAGGCCGCGACCGAATTTCTTGGCTGGATTGGCTCGGGTGAGCTCGAAGCGCTGATCGCCCTCGGACTTGTGATCGCCTTCACCGCCGCGCAATGGCTGGCGCGCTGGGCCATCTTGAAAGGTATTGTTCAGCTGCCGCGGCACGATGACTACTCGTTTGCGGATCTGTTCTATCGGGTCGTCAAACGCTTCCATACCTATTTCATGGTCATGATCGCCTTCGCTGTGACAGATGCCATGCTGGGCCTGCCCAACGCGGTCTCGGTGATCGTGAAAATCTTCTTCGTCCTGACAGCGATCCTGCAAATTGCAGAGTGGGTGCAAGAATTTGCGGTCGGGTTCATTCGGCGCAATGTGGCGCGCTCCAGCGGTGATGCGCGGGCGCTGGCTTCGGCCTTTAACATCATCAAATGGTTTATCAGCGTTGCCGTCTGGTCGGTCGCGCTCTTGCTTATCTTGGATAATGTCGGCGCTGATGTGACCGCGCTTCTGGCGGGTCTTGGTATTGGTGGTATCGCCATTGGTATCGCGGCCCAAGGCGTGTTCCGGGATCTGTTTTCCTCGCTGTCCATTGTGATCGACAAGCCCTTCCAGGTTGGCGACACGGTCCGCTATGGCGACAGCTGGGGGATTATCGAGGACATCGGTCTGAAAACGACCCGCGTGCGCGCCAAAACCGGCGAGCAGATGATTATCTCCAACACAAACCTGCTCGACTATGAGATCCATAATATGGAGCGGATGGCCCGTCGCCGGGTTGAGACCGTGTTCGGCGTTGTCTATCAGACGGCCCCAGATCTCGCTGACAAAGTGCCTGAGATTGTCGCTAAAATAGTCAAAGACGTGCCGGCGGTCGATTTCGAATATTGCGGCATGGCGGCGTTCGGCCCGAGCTCGCTCGATTATGACCTGGTCTTCTATTCACTGCAGCCAGACTTCAATCGGTCCATGGCGGCTCGATCTCGCGTTCTATTGGCTTTGTTCCGAGGCTTACAAGAGCACGGGCTCGAATTCGCTTATCCGACCCAAACACTGTTTATTGAGAGTATGCCGCAAAAGGCTGCGCAATAGCGCCTATTCGACGGTCCAGCCGCGCGGCGTTTTCTTCGCTTCGAGCGTCACTGTGCCGTTTTCGGCCGTTTCTTCGAAACGTGTATTGTGGGTATCGGCTTTAGATCCGGACAGACGGAGAATCAGCGCAAAGGCTGCTAGCGCGATCCCGGCCGCCGCGGTGGCGACAGCGATGAGACCCGCCATAAAGATAATCGCAACCGCCAGAATGCCTTTCGCCATGAGATTTCCGAGCTGGCGGAGCAGCGCGTAAAGATTCTCAGGAAAGCCTAAAGGTGCAGTATGCGTCGCGGTCATATCATCCTCGTCTCACATTTAGATGGCGTGCAAGTGCGGTGCCGTCAACGTTAAGTTTTGGACAAGTCTTAATTTGCGGCGATGAGGCCACGTTCGGCGCGGATTCGAGCATAGGCGCTCGTTATTGTCGCAGCTTTCTCATGGGCAGCGGATTCAAACTCGCGAGGCGCGCCGTTTTGAAGGACGCGATCGGGGTGATTATCCGCCATGAGGCGGCGATAAACGCGGCGAATTTCGTCAAACTCAGCATCATGTGCGACGCCGAGGACATGATAGGGGTCGTCCCGGTCCGGGCCCATATGTCCGGCTTTGATCCGGCGGAAGGTTGCGTCGGTGAAGCCAAACGCCTTTGAGACCGTCTCCAGATAGATCATTTCATCCTCGGTCACCACGCCGTCGGCGGTCGCGATCATGAACAACCCATCGAGAACGCCTTCAAGCAAGCATGGGCGCGCGGCGTATTTGCGGCCAATCTTGAGGGCATAGGACTCATATCCACGCACCGTCTGCTGCGCGAGATTGAAGACGCGGCGCACGGCGGCCGCATCCTTGGGCGCTGTTTGAAACACCCGCGAGAAGACCATGATTTCTTCATCGCTGACCCGGCCATCGGCTTTTGCCATCTTGGCGCCAAGACCGACAACGGCTGCGGTGAAGCCGACATCATTTGGATCGGGCGCACAATCAAGGTCCGCGGGGACGGGTTCGTCCACCACGTCGACATCAAACAAGCGTTTTCCGCTCTCAATCAGGCGCTGCCAAAGGTTCATGGGCACACCTATAACGCGTATTGTCGGAAGATGTCAGTGGGCAATACTGACATGTTTGATCAGTAGGTCTGAGTTCATTCATTACAATCGAGTCATTCAATAAACTATTTTATATAGCATAACGTATATGGTATGATGCCGAAATGGTTCGGGTCATACTCAAACTTGGAGATTCCCTCGTGAAACTCGCTACCCTCTTGATTTCCGCCAGCTTGTTTGCCGCTCCTGCATTTGCAGAACAGTGCTCGTCTAAGTCCACTAACCATCGTGTTGATGCGAGCTATTCGACGGCTGTTGCGGGTGAAGGCTACACCAAAGCCAAAGCCGACATCGTCGATACAGCCGCTGCCGCTGGCTCGTTCACCACTTTGCTCGCTGCTGCAGAGGCTGCTGGCCTTGTTGGCGCGCTTAAAGGCGATGGCCCGCTCACCGTATTCGCACCGAGCGATGAAGCGTTCGCGGCCCTGCCAGAAGGGACGGTCGAAACACTCCTCATGCCTGAAAATAAGGACGCGCTTGCCGGCGTCCTGAAGCTGCACGTCATTGCGGGCGCTAAGATCAAGTCGAAAGATCTTGCCGGTCAGCAAATCACGGCGAGCACACTCAATGGTGATTTGGCAGTTGACGGTACAGATGGTGTGGTTCTCACCGCGCCAGGATCCACTGCCACGGTCATTGCCGCAGATGTTGGCGCATCGAATGGCGTCATTCACGTCATCGATACGGTGCTTTTGCCAGCTGGCTAAGCGCACCACCTTAAAGGGAAGCCGCGTCCCCCCCAATCCCGAATGGCTTCCCAAACGATCCCGTCAGACCTGGTCTGGCGGGATTTGTTTTTGGGCGAGCCTTAAGACTTGTTCTTCTCGGCTTTGAGTTCGGCGATTTCTTTCTTTAGTTCCGTGAGCATCTCGATGATCACGTCGCGTTCTCTGTCCGCCTCGCTGAACTCTTCATCCATATCATCCTCGATGTCTTCGAGGTGCTCTTCCGTCGCTGCGCGTTGGTCCGCGGCCAAGGCATCGACAATGAGCGCGATAAACAAGTTCAGAACAGCGAAACTGGCGACGAAGATAAAGATCAAGAAGAAGAACGGCGCGTACGGGTTGCCGTCATCGACCACTTTTTGAACGACTTCAAAGCGCCAACCGTCCATCGTCATGACCTGGAACAGCGAATAGGCTGAGCTCGGCAAATCCCCGAACAGTTGCAAGACTTCTTCATTATCTGTGTTGCCAAAGAGATTGGTCGCCATGACGGCGCCGACATAGGTCAGCAGGGCGAGCACGGCGAGGATAGCGCCCATGCCCGGCAAGGCATTGAGGAGCGCCTCTGTGATCCGGCGCATCATCGGCACGATGTGCAGCAGGCGTAGGATCCGTAAGACCCGCATGGCGCGAAGGACGGAGAAGGCCGCACCGCCTGGGACGAGCGAGATCCCGACGACTAAGAAGTCGAACCAGTTCCATCCAGATTTAAAAAATTCGAGGCGATAGACGAATAGCTTCAGTCCGATCTCGACCGCGAAGATCAGGGTGACCGCGCGGTCGAACCAACTCAACGAGGCCACAAACCCGCTAGGCAGACTCTTTTCATAGGTCAGAACCCCCAAGATGACCGCATTTGCGATGATCAGGGTCGTAATAAAGTTTCGAAACAGAACACCTTCAATCGCGGTTTCAATCCGCGAGTTGCTGGTCTCTAGATCAAGTGTGCCTTGCTTCATGCGACAGCGCCTTCGTCATCTCACATCATCGACTTGATTCGTGGTTTTAGCGTGCAAACGCCGCCAATCAATCTGCTTTCAGTCGAATGCGCACGCCGCAGAAGTGAAAAGAGGTTTCATCGCATGTCAGACCGAGGGCGTGCGCGCGTTCTAGGCAGGCCTTCGGATCGGGATGCGTGAGATCATAGGCTGAGAGATGGTCGCGATCACCCGGAATGAAACGGATTGGACCATCCGTGGTGGCGAGGTCATAGACGTCATGACCGACAGAGATCGCTGCCAAGCCAAATACCATGCCCCATTTCACGCTAAGGGCCTGTGGATCGGCGGCGGTGATCTCCAAACCGTGAATGCCACCCGAAACGGTTTGCGTGCGCCATTCGGGGCCGCCCCACCGCCAAGAGCCAGCCGGACGAGCCTCATCAATCGAGACGATGGCAGCGCCAATATCAGCCGGGTGAAGGTGGCTCGCCGAAATATCGGGTAGATCAATGTTCCAGACCCGGCGGATTTTTTGAGAGTCGGCGCGTTCCCGAACGGCTTCTAGATCGTCTGACTGAAAGATCGCCATATAGCCGCCTCGCCCTCCAGATCGATCCAAAAAGCGTCCCGCCGCGGTTTGGTCTTTAACCGGGACGACCACTTCTAGGAATTGGTCGCCGATCGAGAAGACACCATTGGTGAGACCGAACTCAGCCACGCCGGGATCTACAAAAGCCTTGCCGAGACCGAGAACCGTTTTGAGGTGCTCAATGTCAGAGGTGTCGTGCGAGGCGAAGACGAGTTGGCGAATGCGAAGATCGGTCATGGTGGTCCTCCTCCACTGTCGTCCCATGTATCATTTACATGCGCGATGGGTCACAGGGCTGTTCGTGTGGGGAGAAATCATTTACCCGGATGGACATCTTGGCAAGGCTTACCATATCTGCGCGGACGAAGACGGAGCGATAAAAAAATGATCATGACCCTCCTGATTGTGGGCGGATTTGTTTTGCTGTTCGTGGGCGGTGAAGCGCTCGTGAGAGGATCTGTGGGCGTTGCCCGCAAAGCCGGAATGTCTGAACTGGTCATCGGCCTCACATTGGTCGGGTTTGGTACCAGTCTGCCAGAGCTCGTGACCAGCCTCGAAGCGCTCGAAGCGGGCGCGGTTGGCCTGTCCATCGGCAATGTCATGGGTTCTAATGTTGCGAATATTCTCCTGGTGATCGGCGCGGCGGCTTTTGTGCGCGCGATTCACACCGACCCGAGAGCCCTCGCGCGCGATGGGGCCTTCATGATCGCGGTCACCGTGCTGTTTGCGGTCGTTGTCTGGTTTGATGGCTTTAACCGTACCACGGGAATGGCCTTTACCGCCTTGCTCATCGCTTATCTTGTCGTCTCAGTCATTCTCGACCGCCAAGCCAACAGCTCGGCAGGCGGTATGCACCATCAGGAAGCCGAAGAGTTTGACTATAATGACCCGGTCTGGCTGTCGATTTTGTTGACGCTTGGCGGGATTGCCGGCGTCATCCTGGGTGCGAAGTTCTTGGTCCAGGGCGGCTCGGATGCGGCGCGTTTGCTCGGCGTATCTGAAACCGTGATCGGCATCTCAATCGTCGCGATCGGGACCAGTCTGCCGGAATTGGTGACCTCCATTATGGCGGCCCGCAAAGGCAAAGCAGACGTCGCCTTAGGCAATGTGCTTGGGTCGAATGTGTTCAACATTCTCGGCATTCTTGGCATCTCTGCGATCGTCTTCCCGTTCTCGCTGATCGAAACCTCGGCGCCAGGTGTGCCGCTGGAGGTTGCCGCGATGCAGTTTGGGGCTGCAGCGAGCATGGTGACCTGGACCGATATGGGCGCGATCTTCCTGTCGATTTTCCTACTTTTGGTCTTTGCTTTCACCGGCCGCAAGATTGCCCGCTGGGAGGGCGGTGTTCTGCTCGGTGCCTACTTGCTCTATATGGGGCTTCGCTTCGACCTCATCCCGACCTTTGGAGCCTGATATGGCAGACAAAGAGATCTATTCCGGCTTGAACCAGCTCGGCCAGCAAACCGGCGCCCCTGCTTCGCCAGATGAGGCGACGCTTGAACGTGTGCCAAACCCGCATCCGGATACGCTTTATCTCGCCCGCTTTGTCGCGCCAGAGTTCACCTCGCTTTGCCCGGTTACCGGCCAACCGGATTTTGCGCATCTGGTCATCGACTACGCGCCAGGCGATTGGCTGGTTGAGAGCAAGAGCCTGAAGCTGTTCCTAACGAGTTTCCGCAATCATGGCGGGTTCCACGAAGACTGCACCTTGCGCGTTGGCAAAGACATCGCGGAGCTGCTGTCTCCGCGCTGGTTGCGCATTAGCGGCTATTGGTACCCGCGCGGCGGTATTCCGATTGACGTTTTCTGGCAAACGGGCCCGGTTCCAGACGGCTTGTATGTGCCAGATACAGGCGTCGCGCCGTATCGCGGTCGCGGCTAAGCCGCTGTAAGCGCACGCATTTACTCAGCTTCGGTTCAGCTTTGAGGGTGTAGAAACCGCGCCATGATGCGGCTGATCCTATTTCTAGTGACCTGTTGTTCTGTGGCCCTGGGCGTTTCTGCGCAGCCAGCGCCGACAGAGCGATCCGAGGCGAGCCAAATCCTGCAGGCTGCGTGGGGCGCAGCCTTGGTGCTGCCAGAAGAAAAGCAAGCCCGCCTCGCCCCGACATTTCTTGAGATTGCCAGCCTCTCAGGAGACCCCGAGCTCTTAGCCTTTTGGGAGCAACGCCTCGGCCTTCAGGCAGGGACACCGGAATCCTATGCTGACTATGGCTGGCAAACCGCAGAACCGATTCTACGCGATGGCGGGGTAGATGCTTTGATCAGCCTAGCCAAACGCCGCGCTGCGCCCCTCAGTTTCGGCCGCGCGGACGCGCTCCTGTCGGCAGGTAAAAGACTATTCGTCGCCGAGCCAAAAGAGGCACGCAAACTGAATGATGCGCTAATGGAGTTGACCCGATCGGCGTCCAGCTTTGAGCAACCTGTCCTTGCGCATGCAGCGGCTGAACTTGCGATGGTTCGATGTGACCTCAGCACGTTCGGGCTGGCCGAGATGTCGACCACGGCGCCGGGCAATCTGAGATATGCATTTTGGCGCGCGCGGATCGATGGAAATGCGCTCGACTTGCTTGCCCGGGTGCGCGCGATTGAGACCGATCAGGACACCCGCGAGGTGCGCCGCGTCTTGGAAGGCTATCGGGCGATCCAAGAGCTCGGCTATTGCCATGCGCGGAAAGACCAGATAGGCGGCTGACCGATTCAGTCTATACCTAGCTTATGATCGATCCGAACGAAGACCCACCAGAAGCCATTTGTGGCAGCGCTGAAGTCGGCGCGCTTGCGCACTTGTATCGCGCGGAGGTCTACCGATCGACGATCTGGCGTCAGCGTTTGGACATGACCACGAATTGGGCGGTGGTCTCGACCGGGATCGCCTTCTCCGTGAGCTTCGCCAATGAGCAAGCGTCGCCTTTGCCCATCGTCTTGGTTGGGCTTTTGTCGGCCATGTTCCTGATCTTGGAAGCACGGCGGTATCGCTATTTCTATGTCTGGAAATTCCGCGCGCGGATGATCGAGATCACGAACTATGTTCCGATCCTTCGTGGCAAAGGCGCTCAGATCGCGATGGATAAAGGCACCGCCCTGTCAGACGATTATATGCGGCCACGCCATCGCATTTCGACGATGCGCGCAATTGGCCGCCGGCTTCGTCGCAACTATGGCTGGCTCTTCTTGATCCAGGGCGCTGCCTATTATGCCAAGATCGGTATGCATCCGAGCGATGTCAGCTCGTGGCAGGAGTTTCTTTATCGCGCCCATATTGGGCCAATCCCTGGGTGGCTCGCTTTGACCGCCGGCATTTTGTTCCATCTCGGTTGGATGGCCTTCGCCTTGTACACTTGGCGGCTCGAGAAAGCCGACAAACGCATAACGGCCGACTATCTAGACCCAGAACTCGCGTCAGGCGTGACTGAAAGTGGGACGCGCCCAGGAACGTGATGGGTCAACCTTAGGCCCCTTAAGAAGGTCTCGCGGTGGCATCGTTCGGCCCGCCCACATTGCCATTATCGCACTGATAGCCAATATAACGTGACTTTTGTCCCGACTTTTTGGCTTTGATGCCGTGGAAGATTTTGCAAGTACCGGTTCCGTTGAGGATGGTCTGAATGTCTTCACAGGGAATCGTAACGCCGTCTATTGAGCCGCTAAAATCCTGAGACATGGCCCGAACATCGTAGAAGTCTTTGTTGGCCTTCTTGTCCATGTTCATGGTCTTGCTGGTGCCGGCCGGGATCTGCAATTTATTGCCCGCTTTGTCACCATTCCCTTTTCGGGCTTTGATCACAATCGTCATCGCGTTGGAGCGTTGATTGATGTTTGACGAGCCTTCAGAGCCGCCGGAGTCGCCGGTGCGATTTCTAAACTTGATATTGCACTTGCCGCCATTCAACGCGCATTTGGTTTGAGAGATATCGCACACTTTGGCGCTTGCGGTGGGGGTTGCGAAGGTAAGCACTGCCCCGACGCATATGGCGGATATTGAGAAATAAGGGCGCATGATCGCCTCCTTGGATTGCTTGTATTTCAGGGGTTGGAGGCCCGCCATCACCCTTTCGGTCCGGTGACATCGCCGTGATCGCAGCGATAGCCGAGCTGGTACTCAAAATTGGCGTCCCCATAGGGCGGGGTACCGTGAAAGATCTTGCACGTGCCATTGCCATTGAGGACGGCTTGCACCGACGCGCAGCTCAACGTGGACCCGCTGACAGAGTTCATGGCTGGTGACGAGATTCGAATTCGATCGAAATTCTTCTTGGCTTTCTTGTCCAAGTTCATGGTCTTGCTGGCGCCCGCATTAATGCTGAGGGCGTTGCCGGCCGTCTTGCCGTCGGCCTTCACGGCCTTCACGCGAATGGTTTGAGCTGACGACGATCGGTTCAAATCCGTCCCTCCATCCTTACCGAGGAGGCCGGTCTCGTTGATAAATTTGATATTGCACTTGCTGCCATCCAGCGCGCATTTTGTTTGCGAAATATCGCATTGAGCG
>CAYNUI010000032.1:0-15411 GCA_964400185.1 uncultured Hyphomonas sp. | reverse complement strand
GCTGCTGATATTGCGGACGGATCGGGTAACAGCCGGTTGGGATCATTTGTGTCGCCTGTATCGCGATCAATTCCTCAACCGGATCGATCCAGAAGAACGTGTTCGCCAGTCCACCCCAGCTAAAAGTACCGATCGACCCGGGTGTCAGCGTTTCTGCAACGTCGACGACGGTCGATCCGCCAAGCCCAAATCCGTTGCCTTCCATACGCGCCTCAGAGAAGGTCTTGTCGCCCATCTCTTTGATCGTCCTGCCCTCAGGTAGATGATTCATGCGCATAAATTCTACGGTTTTCGGACTGAGCAGACGGTTGCCTTCCAAGCTACCGCCTTGCAGCAGCATCAGACAGAACCGATGATAGTCCCGCAAAGTTGAAACCAATCCGCCTCCTGCGTTGAGCAATTTAGGCTGGGTCTGATAGGCTTTGCTGTCCGTCCCTGCCCCATCGCTCAAGGTCACTTCGCCCGTGATGGGGTTCTTCGCATAGCAGGCCATCAAGCGATCGATCTTGCTCGCCGGCACGAAGAAGTCGGTATCCACCATTCCGAGCGGCTCGAAAATGCGCTCGCGGAAAAACACATCGAGCGTCATGCCACTCGCGACTTCGACCACGCGGCCGAGAATGTCGGTTGAGTGTCCGTAATTCCACTGGGCGCCTGGCGAGAACACCAATGGCAGTTTGGCGATGCGCGCACACATTTCACCCAGCGTTTCGCCATCGCCCTCACCGAGATTTCCGATCTTCTCAGCCCGATAGAGCGCGTCGACTTCGTGCTGAAAGAGGAAGCCATAGGTAACGCCAGTCGTATGCGTGAACGCATCGCGTACCGTCATGGGTCGGTCTGGTGCTCGGGTCTTGTAGTCTTTCAGATCGCCGCCATCCCACACTTGCACATCCGCGAATTCTGGAATGTAGCGCGAGATCTCGTGGTCGAGACGCAAGACACCTTCATCATGCAGCATCATCGCTGCAACCGATGTGATCGGCTTGGTCATCGAATAGATGCGAAAGATCGTGTCCGGGCCGATGGGGGATCCACCCTCAAGGTGTGTGTTGCCGCGATAGGACTCGTGCACGATTTGACCATTGCGCGACACCATCGTCGCCATGCAGGGCAGTTTGCCATCGGTGACATAGGCTTTGTCGAAATAATCGGGAATGAAGTTCAGGCGCTCAGCGTTGAGGCCCACATCCTCAGGCGCAAATTCGTGTTCAGTATCGGCCATTTAAATCTCTCCACGCTTCGCTGCGCGGCTGAGCTCGCGGGCGATGATGATTTGTTGAATCTGAGTTGTGCCTTCGTAAAGGCGGAAAATGCGGGCGTCTCGGAAGAACCGCTCAACGCCATAGTCGGCGACGTATCCGGCGCCACCAAAGACCTGGACCGCGCGGTCCGCGACCCTGCCCACCGCTTCTGAGGCGAACATCTTGCAGCAAGAGGCGAGCATCGTGACCGGTTCCCCGGCATCGCGCTTCTTCGCGGCATCCAGGATCATGCAACGCGCGGCATAGGCTTCAGCTTGGCTATCGGCGATCATCGCTTGGATCAGCTGATGCTGCATGATCGGTTTGCCGAACTGCTCGCGCTCCATCGCATAGTTGACCATCTCGCTGATCAGGCGGTCCATCATTCCGGTGCAAACGGATGAAATGTGCAAGCGGCCTTTGTCGAGCACGCTCATCGCGACTTTGAAACCTTCGCCTTCTCCAGCCACCATCATCTCGGCTGGCACCCGCGCATTGTCGAAACTAACATCGCAAATGTGTGCGCCTTGTTGGCCCATTTTCTTCTCTGGCTTGCCGACGGACAGACCTGGTGTGTCGCGCGGAACGATGAAGGCTGAGACGCCTTTCGCACCGGGTTCATCCGGGTTCGTGCGCGCCATAACGGTGAACAGGTCCGCGACATTGGCATTGGTGATGTAGCGTTTGCCGCCACTCAAGACGTAGTCATCGCCATCCTTGGTCGCTTTCGTGCGAAGGCCTCCCGCGTCGGAGCCTGCTTCTGGTTCCGTGAGCGCAAAGCTCGTCACAATGTCTCCGCTGGCAATGCCTGGCAGATAAGTCTCTTTTTGTTGTTCCGTTCCGAACAGAACCAGAGCTTGCGAACCGATGCCGATATTTGTGCCGGCCGCCGACCGGAACGCTGGCGAGGTCCAGCCGAGTTCGAAACCGACCATGCATTCGGTTTCCATATCGAGACCAAGGCCACCATAGGCCTCTGGAACGGCGAGGCCAAAAAGGCCGAGTTCTTTCATCTCTTGGACCAGCTCATCTGGGACAAGATCATCCTCGGCCACTTGCGCTTCCGCGGGCACACAACGTTCGCGAACGAAGCGGCGAACCTGATCGATAAGGGCGGCGCGAATTTCCGGATCAAATGGCATGACGAACTCCTTCTAATCCCACAATAACGAAGCCGCGCGCCAAGTCGAACCCTGACGCATCGTCACGCTGGCGAAACTTCTCTCGAACGCTATCAAAGCGATGAAGGAGATGGCTTGATGGAAACCAAAACAATCACCGACGGCGAATTTGCCGGATGGCACACCTGGCCTGGCGAACCGTTTGAGCATGACACGGCTGGCCCCTTCTATATGCGCAAAGACGCAGATGGAACGATGGTCGCGGCGTTTCGGGCCGAACGCAAACACATGAATGCCGGCGGGGTGGTGCATGGCGGCGCGCTCATGACCTTTGCCGATTTTGCTTTGTTTGCCCTCGCTCATTCTGGCGAAGATGATGGCTATGGGGTCACCGTGGCGTTCACGTCTGAATTCCTCGCGGGTGCGTTGGAAGGCGAACTTATCGAAGCCCGCGGAGAAGTGATGGGAGGTGGCCGGTCGATTACCTTTGTTCGCGGCGTGATCACCAGCGACGGGCGACCGGTTCTGAACTTTTCTGGCACGATCAAAAAGCGCCATCAAAAGACTTCGAAATAGCCCCATGCTGTTGTTTGGCTTGGATAAACTCGCGAAACTGACTTAGCGTTTGGGTCGAAGAAACAAGAAGGCGCCGCCATGAAATATTTAATCGCACTCGCGCTCGCTGCGACCCCGCTTCTAAGCGTTCAAGCACACGCACAATCGGTTGAAGCCAAGCCTGGAAACTGCGCAGTGTGGGCGGAAGAGTCTTCCAAAATTGTTCAAGCCGACAGCCGATTTGGCGCAGATTTGCAAAGCTCAATGGTCACGGCGCTCGATACGTTTGCGTCTGCGCAGAGGCAGATCGTGGCTGAAGGCATGGCCAAAACCTATGCCGATTCAGCAGCCTTTGGCTGGGATGAAGCCAAAGTCGACGCCATGATTGAGCAAAATGAAGAGATCATGCGCCAGCGCTTTTCGAGCCCGACAATGGAACCGGGTAAGCTCTATATGGATCACTTGATGTATCTGAACGCTTGCGTCCAAGCGAACACTCAAGACTCTCAGTATGGCATGGGCCGGCAGGACTTCATCGACACGATGACCCAGGCGATCGGGATCGTTCAAAAAGGCTAAGACGGTGACCTACAAGGTTCTTTCAATATGACGCGCATCGGCACGCCCCTTTCCCCTAGCGCCACGAAAGTTCTCTTTCTTGGCGCTGGTGAACTCGGCAAGGAAGTGATTATCGAGCTTCAACGCTTCGGCGTGGAAGTTATAGCCTGCGACCGCTACGCCAACGCGCCCGGCATGCAAGTGGCCCACCACGCGCATGTCTTCGACATGACGGATGCCGCTGCCTTGCGGTCCATTATCGAAAAAGAGCGCCCTGATCTCATCGTTCCGGAAATCGAAGCCATCGCCACGGACGAACTCGCCGCCATCGAAGCTGAAGGCCTCGCCACGGTCATCCCGACCGCACGCGCCACGCAGCTCACGATGGATCGCGAAGGTATTCGCCGCCTCGCGGCAGAAACACTTGGCTTGAAAACAAGCCCGTATGCGTTTGCCAGCGATGCCGAAACGCTCGCCGCAGAAGCGGATAAGATAGGTTTTCCCGTCTTCATCAAACCGGTCATGTCCTCATCCGGGAAAGGCCAGTCAAAAGTAGACAACGCCGCTGGGATAGCTGCGGCATGGGATCATGCCCTAACGGCGGGGCGCGGCAATCAAGTCCGCGTCATCGTCGAAGGCGCGGTGGACTTCGATTACGAGATTACGCTGCTCACGGTTCGTCACATAAACGGGACGAGCTTTTGTGCCCCCGTCGGACATCGTCAGGAGAGCGGCGACTATGTCGAGAGCTGGCAGCCACAAGCGATGAGTGAAGCCGCTCTACAGGCGGCACAAGACATGGCCAAGAAGGTCACCGACGATATTGGCGGGCTCGGTGTGTTTGGGGTCGAGCTGTTTGTTAAAGGCGACACGGTTTGGTTCTCTGAAGTCAGCCCGCGACCGCACGATACTGGCCTCGTCACCTTGGCCACGCAGGATCAAAGCGAGTTTGCCTTGCACGCGCGCGCCATTCTCGGGCTACCAGTAGATACGACACTGACGCGGCCAGGCGCGAGCGCTGTGATTTATGGCGGGGTCGAAGCTGAAGGCGTGGCGTTTGAGAACGTTGAGCAAGCCCTGACTGAACCCGGCACACAGTTGCGCCTGTTCGGGAAACCCGTTTCGTATGAAAAACGCCGAATGGGCGTCGCTATCGCACATGCTGAGACAACAGATGCGGCGCGAGCGATAGCCACAAACTCGGCCTCGACGATCGTTGTAAGAGAAAATTGAAGCCTCATCCTGAGCGAAGTCGAAGGACGAGGCGGATGTCAGGGACAGGTTTCACACGGCCCGCATCCTTCGACTTCGCTCAGGATGAGGGCCTAAGATGGCTTCAAAATCTACCTAATTCTCAATCTCAAACGTCAGGCCAGCTTTCTCAGTCAGGCGTTTCACCAGGTGACCGCCCATAGCTGGGGCTGGGGTCCAAACGCCGCCAGCGGTGCCGGTATCATCTTTGACCAGACAGATCGCGCTTTCTGCAATCATCTTCGAGGTGGAGCCATAGCCAGGGTCTTTGTCGCCCGTGACGCCACCCACGATCACCTGACCATCTGCGGACGTGCCGTAGAACATCACGTCATAGAAACCCGCTTCGCGTTCTTCTTTGCTCGGCCCCTCGCCGGGTTTTGGACCATCATCGCCACCCATCAAGTCCATGCTGGCGACGGCTTCAGCAGCGGCTTTGCCTTCTTCGCCTGGGCCAGTCAGCATCATCTCGTCATAGACAAAGTCCTCTCCATAGGCGTGGCCCAGCAAGGCGTTCGAGCGATGGATGTTCTTGGTATTGATCGAGGCCATGATGAAAGGCGCGGACCAGCTGCCAATGTCGGTATCTTCGGTCGGGGCCATGCCGTGCGGTTGCTCTGGGCCTTGGAAACCGTCGGAAAGACTGAACGGATTTTGCAAAACGCCCAAAATGGATGGGTCTTTGCCAACCGACGCCATGGTCGCTTTGAAGCTGGCAGCCGTGCCGCCTGAGAACGTGCCTTGCATCTTTCGCACGCGGCCTTTGATACGCGGAACCGGCGCACCGAACCGCTCTTTCGCCGCCTGCTGCGTGAACCAGACGCCAAGGTCAAACGGGATGGAGTCAAACCCGCAGGAGAAGACGATCCGCGCGCCGCTGGCTTTGGCGGCTGCATCATATTTGTCGATCATTTGATGCATCCAAGCCGGCTCGCCACATAGATCGACATAGTCTGTCCCAGCATCTGCGCAGGCGGAGACCAGCGCCTCGCCATAAAGCTGGTACGGGCCGACCGTGGTGCAGATACACCCAGCGCGCTCGACCATGGATTTCAGACTGGCCGGATCATTCGCATCGGCGACAACAAAAGGCGTGTCAGCAGGCGCGCCGATCTCATCGCGCACAGCAGCAAGCTTGTCAGCGCTGCGCCCTGCCATGGCCCATTTCACGTCGCCCCCGACGCCGTAAGTCTTTGACAGATATTCAGCCACCAAGCGGCCGGTATATCCAGTTGATCCGTATACGATGACGTCAAATTCGCGGCCAGTTGCCATGGTGTCCTCCTTGTTTGTGATAGATCTTAGTTGTACAGACGCCGCCTCAATTCAAACATCCCGTAGCGTCAATGCTGCGGGCGGCGCTGTTATTCGTCGTCCGAGGCCGGCTCAGTGTTCGGCAAGACGTCGGCCGCGAGCGCGTTCAGCGCTTCGCTTTCAGGGGCGTCCGGTCCGAAATGCGCCAATGACGTATCCAGATCGCGGAGAGCTTGATCCACATCTCCCATCACGGCACGAGAACGGATGAGGCGCATCCAGCCTTCTAAATCATCGGGATCCTGCTCCAAACGAATTGCAAGGCCGTCCACCATGTTCTGAATCATTGCGGCTTGCTCGTCCGCCGACATGTCGCGGATCGCGGCTGCAGCATCAGGATCGATTTGCGGCGCGGCAACACGGGACCGAAGTATTTGAATGACCTCGTCGCGCTCAGCAATGATTTCCGGATTGTCGTCTGAAACCTGGACAGCTTGGTCATAGGTCCGCAAGCCGCGTTCGATCTCTCCCAAGCGCAAGTACGCACGCGCCAAGACGACATAAGCTTCTGCGGGAGGATTGGGGTTCCCCGCGATCCGTGCTTCGAGTTCGACCACAAACTCTTCGAGCGTTTCCGGAAGCGCCGCCGCTTGCTGGGCTTGAAACTCAGCCACCGTCATCGGCTGGAAGCCTGGGCTACCGACTTGCGAATAAAGGCCAACGCCGCCGATCAAGATCACCGCAGGCACGAGATAGAGCGCCATGGATTTAAGCCGTCCAGAAAGCGGTCCGCTTGGGGCGTCTATCAGCGCGAGCAACCGCCGATCGAGCGCCTCTTTCGCTTGCGCTGCCGCCTCTGGCGTCATTCGGGCTTCGGCTTCATCTAACTCGATCGCCTTACGTTGGGCTTTCACCTCACCCAGCTGGACGTCTGCTTTGTCCGTTCCATCCGCCAAAAACGGATGCAGCAAGTAAGCGCCGACCAGTCCGGCTAACACGATCAAGATCACCCAAATCATGAGCCCGCATCACTTTCAGAAAGCGCGCTTTTGATACGGGCGAGGTCTTCTTCGCTGATCGGATCTTCCGCTCGTTTCTGCGCGGGCTTTGACCGTCGCATGAACCAGATCCCGCCACCCACGATCAGAAGCAAAGGTGCGATCCAGAGCAGCACGGTGTTCCACTGAAAGGGCGGACGCATCAGCACATAGTCGCCATATCGAAAGCGCAGATAAGCGCGCACCGCTTCATCATCATCGCCTGCCATGACCCGTTTGCGCACCAGGCGACGCATATCTTGGGCAAGTGGAGCGTTCGAATCATAAATGGATTGGTTTTGACAGACCACGCAGCGCAGGGTCTTCGACACCGCTTCCGTGCGCACGGCAATCAGCTCAGGATCGGTCAAAACGCTTTCCACCTGCGTCGCATCTGGAAGCGGATCCAAATCGACCGCCGCCGGGCGCGGTGCCACGGCTTCCTCCGACGCGATGACATCTAAAACCGGACGGATTGTATCCAACCAGACGTCCGGCGTGATCGGACCAATCTGCTTGTAGCGAATGCGCCCGGCAGCATCGAGAACGAAGGTCTCAGGCGCGCCAGTGACGCCAACTTCGATTGCAAGATCGCTCTGCTCGTCAAAGATGATCGTTTCATACGGATCGCCATGTCGCTCGAGCCAGCGCAGCGCATCCTCTCGCTTATCGCGCCAATTGACGCCGACAATGCGCACCGTGTCGTCGCGCGACAGTTCCATCAGCGTTGGGTGTTCTTGAAGGCAGGCGACACACCAAGAACCGAAGACATTGACTAGCGTTGGACGACCGATCAGATCGGCGCGCGTCACCGTCGCGCCCTCTTCCCGCAATTCGCTGAGCTCAAATTGCGGCATGTCGCGGTCGATCATTTCGGTCGGCAAAACGCTCGGGTCGCGCGTCAGGCCGATCCCGAGAAACACAACCAGGATGACGAACACGCCGGCGGGAAGGAACCGAGACCAGGTCATCGCCTACTCCGCCGGAACCGCTTGCGCCGCAGACGCGCGGCGCCGATTGCGCGCCGTCTGACGATCCGCAACAGAGACAAACCCGCCGACGGACATCATTAGAGCGCCAATCCAAATCCAGATCACCATGGGATGATAATAGACACTGATCACCCAGCCCTCTTCCGGATTTCCATCGCCTTTGGCGGCATAGAGAATGCGGGTTGCGCCAATCTCCATCGCGCCTTCCGTCGTATTGTTCCGCTCGACGGGATATTGACGCTGCTCAGGATTGAGCACACCGATCTGGCGACCGTCTTTTTGAATAATGACTCGGCCTTTTTCCGAGACGAAGTTCGGGCCTTGGGTGACCGTGACGTCTTCCAGCAAAAAGTCATAGCCGGCGACCGAGACGCTTTCGCCAAGCTTCAACCGGTCGACATCCTCATCAGCCCAAACGCCCATGGAAACGATCCCGATCGTACAGACAGCGAGCCCTAAATGCGCCCAGGCAAACCCATGCGTGGTGCCGGGCAGCGCGGCCAACCGAGTGGGGAAATTTGCGAGCGTGCTTTTGTCCTCGCCGATGCGCAGCTTCTTGGCGTAGGTCAAAACACTTGCGACGCAGAGCCAAGCGGCAAGTCCGATCCCGAGCGCGCCAAATACAGTCTTGCCGAAAACCGCCGTCGCAATGCCGACCAGCAAGCCGGCACCGGCCATTAGCATCAACGGTCTCTGAATACGCTGCCAACTGTCGGCGCGCCACTTCATCATGGGCGCGATGCCCATGAAGAGGATCAGCACCGTCATAATCGGCGCGAAGGTGAGCTCGAAGTAAGGCGGGCCGACTGTTATCTTGTCGCCCGTCATAGCGTCGATGATGAGCGGATAGAAGGTTCCGAGGAACACGGTGACGGTCGCGACGACCAGAAGCACATTGTTGAGCACCAAACCGGCCTCGCGGCTTTCAAGCTCAAAGCTCGCGCCGTGGGTGATCTTGTTTGACCGCGCGCCGTAGAGCGCCAGTGCACCGCCCGTCGCCAAGATCAAAAGCCCGAGTAAGAAGACACCGCGATCTGGATCAACGGCAAAGGCATGGACGCTGGTGAGGACGCCCGAGCGGACAATGAAGGTGCCGACGAGACTGAGCGAAAAGGTCGTGATCGCAAGCAGCAGCGTCCAACGAATAAAGCTTCCGCGGGCCTGCGCCACGAGCGTCGAATGAAGCAAAGCCGTCCCGGCGAGCCAAGGCATGAAGCTGACATTCTCAACCGGGTCCCAGAACCACCAGCCGCCCCAACCAAGCTCGTAATAGGCCCAGACGCTGCCCAGCACGATGCCGATGGTGAGGAAGCTCCAGGCGAGCAGCACCCAAGGGCGCACCCAGCGCGCCCACATAGCGTCGACGCGCCCTTCGATCAGCGCTGCGACGGCAAAGGAAAACGCGACCGAGAAGCCGACATAGCCAAGATAAAGAAACGGCGGATGGATCGCGAGCCCTGGATCTTGCAGCAAGGGGTTCAGCCCGATCCCATCTTCCGGCACCGGCCAACGCCGCGCAAACGGATTGGACGTGAAGACCATGAAAGCGAGGAAGCCCATGGTCGTCAGGCCTTGGATCGCCACAGCGCGCGACCGCAGGCCCGATGGCAATGTTTTGCCGAACCAAACCATGGCGGCACCAAACAGCGCCATGATCATCACCCAAAGGAGCAATGACCCCTCGTGATTGCCCCAGGTGCCGCTGAACTTGTAGATCATCGGCTTAGTGGTGTGAGAATTATCGTGGACCAGATTGACGCTGAAATCTGAAATCATGAAGGCGTAAGCCAGCAGACCAAAGGCAAGCACACAGAGCATGGCTTGCGCCACGGCGGCGCGATCGGCAAAGGCCATCGCCCGGCGATCATTTTGATGCGCGCCTTGAAGGCCCATCCATCCTTGCAATCCGCTGATCAGCAAAGCGAGGATGAGCGCAATCTGTCCGATCTCTGCGAGCATAAGGCCCTCGTGAACAAAAGGCGGGCCACGACGGTCCGCCTCTTGAAGTTCTATATGTCAAAGCCGAGGGCGCAATCCAATGCTTCCTCTGGCCGCAGGAGTGTCCCTTACTCGGCCGCGACTTTCTCTGCCTGTTCGTTCAGAACGTGAAGCGGTGGCTCGGCGGCCCAGTCGGCGATTTGCTCGAGATCATAGTGACGGCAAGCTTCCATTAGCATGCGCACTTCGGTCCACATGTCGCCATCGACGATCGGCATGAACAGGTCCGCAATATTGTCGATGCCGAGATAGGTCCGCACGCCTGCATTCTTGAGCTTCACGAACGGCCCGATGGAATTGTGCAAAGGCCCTTGCATTGGCAGCTGTTTCATCGAGAGCGCCGCAGATGGGCAGATGACGATACCAACATCGGCTTCTTTACAGAGCGCCACGATCCGGTCCTGCTCGCTCTCATCCTTAGCAGAGACAGAGATGGAGTGAATCCCATAGACGCGGCCCTGCATGCCATGCTCGATCGTCTTTAGGCAGAGCAATTCAGTCTCGTGCTGGAATGGATTGTTCTCTTGGTCGACATGGACCTCAACCATTTTGTTGAGCTCTTTCGCTGTCTGCATAACGATGTCGAGGTGCTCGCCTTCACGCGGGCGGTCGCGGGATGGCAGGCCGCCGCAGAAATCGGCGAGCTTACAGGCTTCGATGTATTGCTCGCGAGACTTCTCATCGAGAACGCCTTCGAGCGGCTGGATGCCAATCTCGAACCGGATCTTGTCTTTGAAGCGTTCTTTCACTTCGACCGCAGCGTGGATCGGTTTCAGGCCAATGATGCTGTCTGCGTCGACCATGGTCCGGCAATATTGTGCGCCTTGGTCGACGACGGTTTGAAGCGCACGTGAGATCCGCTCAACCAGATCTTCGTGCGTGTAGTTTTCTTTCAAGTGGCGATAAAGCTCCCACTTCTTCTCCATATCCGCGAAGCCGAGGGCGAGGTTCTCTGGAGAGATCAGATAAGCTTTGTCAAAGTGACCATGATGGTTCGACCATCCGCCGCGCTGGCGCACCAATTCCATAAATCTTGCGCGCAGATCCCAAGGGCGGTCGTCGCTGCGGATGGAATAGCTATAGGTGCCTTTTTCGAGATCGGAGAGGACGAGCTCAATGGTTTCTTTGGCGACGGTACGATCTGTATAAAGCGGGATGCCATGCTTCACAGAGAGGGAGCGAATGCTGGCCGCATCAGAGGCTTCATCATAAGTCGTGTCGCCGGTGAGGATGTTCACTACAAAATCGACGCTGCCATTTTGGATCAGCGTCGCAATGTTCGGTTCTTCACTGCTGGAGATTTTGCGGGCGGCAATCGATTCCACGCCATTGTCTGCGAGGAAGCGGTGCGTACCGGGCGTCGCATAAAGGCCAACGCCAACTTCGGCCATCTTCTTACATGACTCGAGCAGGAACTCCTTGTCTTCCTTCGCGCCTGCACTGATCAGCAAAGAGCGTTGCTGCCCTTTGGCGAGCATCTTCAAGTTAAAGCCAATCAGATCAATTTTCGAATGTGTGTCCAGCGCAGCCATGGTCTATCCTCTCGTTTTTTATGTCCGCTTCCGCCGCCGAGCGGGCAAACGGCCAGAACATGGTTTGATTCCTGAAACAGTCAAACGGAGTCGAGCTTCATTTCCTGTGCGAAACCAATTCAAACTGTCGCGGTCAAAACCATTGCAACCACAACAATGCAAGGCCCGGCGACGCCGAGACCTGCATTTTTCACAAAATGTGATCGCATCTAGGCCTTGGCCGGCAAGAGTTTGGGGTTCCGAAGAAGGGCCGCGCTGATCAAGGCAACCAGCAAGCCTACGGGAAAGATCTCCAGGAAAGTGATCGGCAACCTGAACATTGGATTGTAGTAGCTTTCCATCATCCCCTCCAAAGCGGTGACTTTTTCAGCCAGGGCTTCCCCGGTCAGTCCTTTGGCTTCATAGCCCGCAATGGTGGTTTCTTTATAGGCCTCAATAAAGGCGAAGTCGGTCAGATGGAGGCTGATTTCCCAAGAGATCACATAGAACACACCCGCGACCGCTGCGATCCCTACCCCGAGGCCGAGCGCTGGCAAAAACTTTATCACGCCGCCGAGATCTTTATCGCGATAGCGTTTGACCCCGACAAAGATCAAAGACAACACCACCAACATGGTAAGATAGCCCTGGACCTGAGAACCGGGGCCTCCACTCAACATCATTCCTGCGGTCATCACGCCAATGATCACCACACCCGCGATCCCGCCATAGATCAGCATTATCCGAAACATGTTTGCCTCCTTTGGTTCAAAACATGTCGCTGGCTCTCACCCAAACCGGCTGTTCAAACCATCGCCCGAACGGGTGATTTTCGTGAATGACGAGACTCTAACCCTTTTTGGCCCCCTTTTGGCACCCTTATGACACCCTTATGGAATGAGGTGTAGATCCTTGGCTTTTTGCACCGCCTGCACCCTTTGGCTCACCTCTAGCTTTTCATAGAGGCGCGCGATGTGCGTTTTGATCGTGTTGGGTGATACATGCAGGGAGGCTGCGATCTGTTTGTTCGTTTTGCCATCCGCTAAATGCTCAAGAACGGCATGTTCGCGGGTCGTGATGCCAAGCGACTTCAGCGCCGCCTCGTTCAGCGAGAAGACATCAGCCTGCCGCGCAGGGGTGAGCACCCGGCCTAACCAAACGCCAAGCAGAGTAAATGCGATCCCGATGACCAGGATATAGACCTCAACTGAGAAGAAGCGGGTGAGATATTGGTACTCCACCCATTGCAGAGCAAACGCGATCACCGCGAGCGCCAAAGCGTAGAGGACAATCGAGCGCTTCATCGGGGAAGTGTGCCCAACTCGCATTGGTTTGGCCAGGCTTTCCTTCGAACCCAAAAGCAACTCGCGCTTGAGGGGATTCGAATCAAGCGGACTCTCATGCGAGGAGAAAAGCGCACACCCTGCGCGCATCGCATGATGGGAATAACACCTGTCCCAGGCTGAAACACAGACTGAAAATTCGCTTTAAACTTAGATAGTTAGAGCGCTTTCTCAGTGTAAAAATTCACCACTGGTTCAGGCTTTTGGAGTATGACAAGGATGAAATGCGCCGAACCCTCGCATTTTTGCCGCAGTCAAGCTTATAATGACCATCATGAGTGAAGTATCCGAGTCCCCGCAAATGCACCCGTCTGACGCCATTGCCCGGTTAGAAGCCGCACAGAAAACCTCAGGGCATCTCGCCTGGGGTGGACTAATCCTCGCCTTCTTATGGTGGGTCGCCGCGATTGTCGGCGTGATTGCCTTGGTCGGACCCGAAGCCCTCGGACAACAATCTCCGGCTTTGATCGTCGCGGGATTGATCGCGATCATTCTCCCAGGATTGATGTTGGTCCTCGCCGGTATGATGGCGCGCGAACAAGCGCGCTCGACGGCGGCCAATGGCGTCGTTCTAGAAGCTGCTGCGCGTCTCCTCTTGCCCGCAGAGACCATGTCTAAAGACGCGAAAGTCTTTGCCGATGAAATGTCGAAGGCAAGCGCCGAGGTCGACCGCTCTATGGGACACGCTTTGTCGGCGATGAAAGCCATGGCTGCAGAAATTGGCGATGAGCGTCAGCGTCTTGAATCTGTGACTTATGCAAGCGCCGACAATGCACGCGACTTGGCTGAGCGTCTCGGCAATGAGCGCAATGGCTTGGAACAGCTGGCCAAGGATCTCCGCGAACAGACGGATCTTCTGAACGAAGCCATTCCAGAGCAAGCCGAGCTGATGGTGGAATCCGCCAAAGCGGCCGCGAGCGAAGTCGCTGCAGCAGAAGATGCCTTGCAAGGGCGCCTCTCTAGCCTCGACCAGACCGGCAAAAGCCTCGCTCAAAAGATTGCCGCGATGGATACGCTTGCCGCTGAAGCGGGCGAGCGCAACGAGACTCTCCTGTTCGCCATCGCGCGTATGGAAGAAAAACTCGAACAGTCTCGCAAGACGGTTGAAACGGCCGCACGCGCTGGCGAACTCGCCGCAGCCGCGGCTGGCACAACCGGTGATCGCCTAATGGAGTCCGTCAAAGTTGCTTTGGACGGCGCCAAAGACGCGAGCTCGCAAATTCAGAAACAAACCTTTGAAGCATCCGAGTCTGCCGCTCGCGCCCTGGCTGATCTGAAAGACGCCGGCCAACAAGCGGCCGCTGCCGTACGCGCAGCTGGCATGGCGGCGCGCGCCGAAATGGATATTTCAGAGCGCCGCGCCAACAATGCGAGCCAGGCGCTGTTTGAAAAAACACAAACCATGGAAGCGCGGGTGACCGAAGCGACGAGCCCTGAAATCCAGTCCGAACCAGAACCGGAACCGGAACCCGAGGCGCCGAAAGCGAAACCAGTCGCGGAGTCCCAACCCAGCCCGACAAGCGTGGTGCAATCTCCATCGCGAGCCGTAGAAGAGGACCTCTTCGAAGCAAGCGCCGACCGTATGGCCAAGGCTATGATGGAAGACGCCGCCGAAGCCAGAGCCAAAGCGAACGGACATAATGGCAGCGATCTCGTGCTGTCGTCTGATGATCCAGACGTGTTCGATGGTGATGATGAGAACGACGAACCGCTCATAGGCTCTAAACAGATTGGCTTGCGCGCCGGCGAGTCGCTCAGCGACATTATCGCCGACATGGAGCGAGATGAGCGTTCTACCCTGTCCCGAGAAGAAACCGCCGAGACCTTGCTCAATCAGCTGCAAGAGTCGGGCATCAAGCTAACCGACATCTTCCGTCCAAAAGACAAAAAGAAAATTGCTGTTGCCGCGCGCAAAGGCGACAAGCAACGTCGTTCGGCCATCACGCAGCAAGCCGGTCGCCAGGTTGAACGCGTGCGTCAGCGCCTGCGGGGCAATTTGGAAATGATGACCCTTGCGCGTGACTTCCTCGCGCTGGAGGCCTCAGACGCCCTCAACGCGCTGGAAAACACGCATGCCTCGAACAAGAACGCGAGCGCGCGCTTGGCGACTTACCTCTTGCTCGATGCAGCGGTCACTTAAAGTTTAATCGCCAATCCACTTAAATTCTGGATCGTCCCACCACGGGAAGAAGCTCGGCATGCCGTCAGAGACTTTGACGGGATAGACAGGATTACGCTTCTCCAAGAAGCTCATCACGCCCTCGCGTGCATCCTCTGTCTGCCCACGCGAGTAGATCGCGGCGCTATCGACGATATGGGCGTCCATCGGATGGCTCGCACCCAACATGCGCCACATCATGTGACGGGTGAGCGTGGTTGAGACCGCCGCGGTGTTTTCAGCAATTTCAGTGGCCATGGCCTTGGCCACAGTCATAAGCTCTGCCTGTGGGTGGATGGAGTGAATTAGCCCGCCTTTGAGCGCTTCTTCAGCTGGGAACACGCGGCCAGAGTAACACCATTCAAGCGCCTGCTGGATGCCAACCAAGC
>CAYNUI010000031.1:14315-15489 GCA_964400185.1 uncultured Hyphomonas sp. | reverse complement strand
CTTGGCATGCCCGGCCTGACCGCTTGGTCGGGGATCACGCAACTTGCCAAAGTGGGACCGGGCGACACGGTCTTAGTTGACGCCGCCGCGGGTCCGGTTGGCGGTACAGTTGGTCAAATCGCGCGCATCAAAGGCGCGGAGCGGATCGTTGGCATCGCCGGTGGCCCTGAGAAGTGCGCCCTTGTTACGGACACATATGGCTTCGATGCCTGCATCGACTACAAAGCTGATGGTTGGCGCGATCACTTGGCAGCAGCATTGCCGGATGGCCTCTCCGTCTTCTTCGAAAACGTGTCTGCCGATATGGCCATGCTTGCGCTGACGCACGCACAGACCTATGCGCGCGGCGTGCTGTGCGGACTGGTTGATGCTTATCATACCGAAGCGCAAAGCCAGCATCCTTTGAATGCAGGCCTGATCATCGGCAAGCGCGCGCAGCTCCACGGATTGGTGGTCTATGACTTCTACCCCCGCTGGGATGAATATGTGGCAGAAGCGGCGCCTTGGTTGAACAGCGGCGCGCTCAAGTTTGCCGAAGACCGCGCCGAAGGCCTGGAAGCCGCACCGGCTTTGTTCGAGCGTTTGATGAATGGCCAAAACAAAGGAAAGGCGGTTGTATCAGTCGCCCCGGAACAAGCATGACCGTTCGCCGAGCCTATACCGATGGCCGCTATGGCCAAATCCATTATCGGATCGCTGAGGCGCAGGCGGAGCAAGAAAAACCGCCTCTATTGTGCCTCCACCAAAGCCCGAAATGCGGGCTCGAATTCGAGATCTTTATGAAGGTCGCCTCCCGCGACCGAATGGTTATCGCCCCTGACTATCCAGGCTATGGCATGTCGGATCCTGCCCCATCAGAAGCTGACACCACTGTGCCGATGTATGCCGAAGAAATGTGGCGTGTTGTCGATGCGCTCGGCCTCAAGCAGGTGGATCTGTTCGGCAATCATACCGGTTCAAAAGTCGCCGCCTCTATGGCCATGCAGCGCGGCGCGGGCATTCGCTCCATCGCCATGATCTCTGCGGCTTTGTTGACCGATGAAGAGCGCGCCATGTTCGTCGACATGTTCACGCCGATCCCGCTCGACAAAGCACATACCCGTTTCACAGTCAGCTGGGCACGCGTCGTAGAGCGCCAAGGCCCAGGCCAAACGCTCGAGATGATGGATCGCTC
>CAYNUI010000031.1:0-14215 GCA_964400185.1 uncultured Hyphomonas sp. | reverse complement strand
AGCGTCTCGCCGAGCGTCAAGCCAGGCAGCTCTACTCGCGCCGCGCTCTCAGACTGCACAGGCGCAGTCTTAATGTTGAGCACCATCATCATAACGATCGGCACAAAGACGAGCAGTGAGAAGCCCATCGCCATAATGTATTCAAGACGCCATCCATTGGCCGAAGCTAGCGGCAAGACTTGCTGCATTACGATCCAAACCAGCCCAATCGTCCCAACCAACGAAATCGCCAAGATTGGTAGTTTCAACTCTGTCGACTTCGCATCTCGAGCGGGCGTGTCATTCAAATCCCGCAGGCCGAGCCAGACCAGCGGCAAGGCGATCGCTAAGGGCAACAGACCCAGCAAGACATAAGCCGTTCGCCAGCCGGATCCGCCAATAAAATGCCATTCCGGATTGGAGACGATGTATTGCGCAAAAAACTTTGCCAGCGCGCCAAATACGCCCGTCGCAATCAAGGCAATCCCTAGAGCGATCCCACGATTGCGATCAAACCAATTGGCCACGGGCCTTGTAAAGGTAATCGGCAATGTTCCCGCACCCGCGAAAGCAAGGACCAACCACAAGACGATGTAGAGCGATTTGGACCCGGTGTTTAGCGCCAGCGCCATCATCGCCAAGCTAAAGGTAACAACCGAAACGAGCGCGACATTTCGCGCCCCGAACCGCTCGGCCATGATGCCAATGATCGGTGAGGCCGCAAAAGCGCCAAACGTATAGATGGCCAGGGCATTGAGAATATCGCCCGGTGTCCAACCCATGGGGCCAAACTCTTGAAGCAATGGCGGGATCATGACGCCAATGGTGTAGAAAGGCAGCGGCGACAGGCCGAGACCGACCCCGACCGCTGCAGCCGCCAGTACTGGCCACCCGCGCTTAAACTCGCCGCCCTGCTCCATAAATTCCTCCAGAATCTTCAATTCGCTCTTGGCGAAATAGGCTTCGTGGGGTCTATTGGTATATCTTTTCACGCAGGCGTCGAGGAAAATCTGCTATGCAACTGACACGCCGAGGATTTATGGCGCTTTCAGGCCTCGCGGCCACGGCTGGGTGTGCCCCAAACGTTGCGCCAGCACAGGATGCCGATGTGCTTGTTCTTGGCGCGGGATTGGCCGGGCTCCATGCGGCGCGTATGTTGGAAGCGGATGGATTCAAAGTTTTCGTTTTAGAAGCCGACACGCGCATCGGTGGACGCATGTGGACGTTAGATGACCTGCCAGGCCGTCCGGAAGCCGGCGGTCAGCAAGTCGGCCAAAGCTATGCTCGTATTCGCTCGACAGCGATCGATCTCGGTCTGAACGTAGTCCCTCCTTCCCCCGGTGGTTCGCGGGACAAGACGATGGTGCTCGGAGGCCGTGCGTTCAACGCGGCAGACTGGGCGAGCGCGCCAGAAAACCCGTTTCCCGAAGCCTTCAAGCGCGCGACTCCAGACACGGCACTCTTCGCCGCAGCGGTACCGAACAACCCGCTCATCGATCAATATGCCTGGCGCGAAGTTGGATCCGAGTTTGACCTCAGCGCGGAAGCCTTTCTTTCGCAAGCGGGTTTTGATGAGCGCGCAAGAGCGCTCTGCAACATAGCGCTCAACGCGAATGATCTCAGCACTTATTCCATGTTGAACCTTTGGCGCAGTCTCACCTTGTTTGCGATTGATTCCTCATCCGGTGGCTCAGAAGAAGTGGAAGGTGGATCGCAGCGTCTGCCAGAAGCGATGGCTGCGAGCCTTGGCGAAAACGCGCTGAAACTTGGCACACCCGTTAGCGGCATTCGTGTCGCCGAAGATGGCGTCGAAGTGGTCGCGGGCGGCCGAACCTACCGCGCCCCATTCTCAATCTGCACGCTCCCCTTCCCCGTCTTGCGCAAGCTCCCACTTGATCTGCCGGATACAGTTGAACCCATCCGGCCGATCATTGCGGACATGCCTTACACGCAAATTCAGCAAGTCCATTTGGAGCTTGAGGAAGGCCCGAATGATGATCTGCCAATCATGATGTGGACCGATACGCCGATTGAACGGGTCTTCCCCGTTCGCGATGCCTCAGGCGAAACCGTTGCTCTCACCTGTTGGGTCAATGGCATTGGCACGCGGCCTTCGACGTCAGATGCCGATTGGATGGCGCTTGCTGAACAAACACTGCTCGACGCACGTGGCATTAAAGCCAAAGCTCGCGCGGTGGTGCGCTGGGACAAAGATCAAGAGCTGAGCGGCGGCGCCTATATGCACTGGGCGCCAGGGCAAATTCAGTCTTGGGCCGAACGTGTCACTCAACCCGTTGGGCGATTGCACCTGGCGGGCGAGCACACGTCTTTCCTTCACACCGGGATGGAAGGGGCAATGGAATCCGGCGAGCGCGCCGCCTATGCGATCATTGAAGCCGCTTCCGCTTCTGCCGCCCTATAGGTGATCGTCTCAAATCCGATCAGTTCGATGTCGGGAGCCATGTAGCCTGGCTTGACCGGCTCTTCTCGGGCCAAATCGGTAGAGAGATATTTCTTATTGTCGTCGCAGAAGATCGTTGCGACGGTCGCCTGAGGCCCGAGCCGGTCCTGCACAGCAAGCGCCCCGATCAAGTTAGCCCCAGATGAAATGCCAACCGCGAGGCCGAGCTTGGACGCCAATTGCTGCGCCATCAGGATGGCATCGCCATCACTGACAGAAATGACGTCATTCAACGCATTCAATTCAACTATGGATGGGATGAAATCGTCAGACACACCTTGGATCCGATGGGACCCGACTTTGTAACCCGTCGACAGGGTCGGCGATTCAGCCGGCTCGAGCGGATGAATTTTTGCATCAGGGTGAGCAGACCGAAGCGCGCGACCGACGCCCATCACGGTGCCCCCCGTGCCAACGCCAGCCACAAATCCGTCCGGCTTTAGGCCGACCGACGCAAGCTGACTGAGAATTTCAGGCCCGGTTGTGGTCTCGTGCGCGAAACAATTGTCGCGATTAGCAAACTGACATGGCAGGAAGACATCGTCGCGAGTCTCTGCAAGCGCTTCCGTGGCAGCAATGGCACCGAGAAACCCGCCCTCTTCGCGTGAGATCAAATGCAAATCCGCGCCGAGCGATCTCAGCAAAGACTTGCGTTCTTCGCTCATCCAATCCGGCATATAGATGCGAACCGGATGGCCGAGCGCGCGGCCGAGGGCTGCAATGGCGATCCCGGCATTGCCACTTGTCGCTTCGGCAATTGTATCGCCGGGTTTCAACGCGCCAGAGCGGTAGGCACAGCGCAGAATGTTCAGCGCCATTCGATCTTTGATACTTCCGGTGAGATTATAATGCTCGGCCTTAGCAAAAATCACGCGGCGCTCGCCTCGTAAGCGCAAGTGGACCGCCAACAGAGGCGTTCGCCCGATCATCTCTGCGAGCGAGGCCAACCGTTTTTGCTCACAAAACTCGGCGTGCACCGAACCCGAAAATGCCATGATCGACTCCTTTGCGAGGGTCATCACTGATCGGCCACCAAAAATCATTATGAAATTTCGGCGCATGACGATTTATTTGGGTATAATTTTCGTATATGATCGCGTTTATGAAGAGCATTGATGAAACAGATCGCCGAATCCTCAAAATCCTTCAAGCTGATGCGACGACATCGCTTGAAACCATTGCCGAGCGCTTGAGCGTCTCGGTCAACACGTGCTGGCGTCGGGTGCGGCGTCTTGAGGACGATGGCATCCTTCAGAAACGCGTCGCCATCTGTGACCCAGAACTTTTGGACGTGGGGCAAGTCGTTTTCGTTGCCATTCGCACAAGTGATCACTCGTCTGATTGGCTCGAGAATTTTGCCAAGACGGTGATCGATATTCCTGAAGTACTCGAATTCTACCGGATGGCGGGCGACGTCGACTATATGCTGAAAATCGCCGTGGGCTCTGTTTCCGAATATGATCGGGTCTACAAATCGCTGATCTCAAAAGTGGAGGTCGGCGATGTCAGCGCCACCTTTGCCATGGAGTGTATCAAGAACACGACCGAGCTTCCGGTCTAACGCGCGCGCCTACTCGTCCAGCGTGTGCGTGCAGCTGGCCTGGATCCACCGTAGATTGATCCCGATCCGCTCCGCATTGCCTTCATTCCACGCGTAAGAAACAGCGCGATCGCTATCCCCTTCCAGCACGTATAGTGTCAGCGAGGGCCGATTTGTCCCGTAGGGCCAATCCACATTCCGGAGGCGCAGTCGGATCCGCCGCGGCGTCTCCTCATCGGTCATCAATTCCGCTTCACCGCCTTGGTCATGCAAGGTTACGCCGCGCCGGAAATCCCAATCCTGCATGCCTTCACCAGAATCGCCATGGCTGGCACCGCGGAGGATGGCCGTCCAACATTCGAACGGACGGGCACGGCGGAGCCGCGCTTCGATGACCGCGTCACCGCGCCGGGAGGTGATCCAAAACTCGTCATCCGATTTTGCGAGCGTGACTTCTAGCGCGCCACCGTCTGCGGGTCGCGGGAACATTTGGGAACATTCCTCGCCGCTCGCGGTGCCGCGAAACTGCGCCCCTTCTCGATGCCAATCAATAGCGCAGTCGATCGGTTCACTGCCGGGAACCGCAACGGTTTGGCGAATGGATTGGTGCTCTAAGTTGATGGCGAGCGTATGGATAAGATCAATCGACGGCTCACCTTCCACAGTGCGCGTGGCTGTAAACGTCGCCGTGTTTGGAGCGGCATCATCCGCAGAGATAGATTTGATGTGGATATGCTGACGCGGAGCAATTCCGTCCGTCTCCATGTCCGCGTCTTCGGCGAAGAAGACATGCCGGTCATTGTCCCACCGGCCCTCGAAGGTTTGGACAAACGTGTTGAAGTCCTTCGCAAGCCAACCTGGTACTTCGGCGGTCTCTTGAGCTGTTGCGCAGCCACAAAGCGCTGCGACCGCAAGGCTCCCCATCCAAAGGCGATGATTCACGGATCCATCCTTTCTCGATTAAAAAAGGCGGACCAAATGATCCGCCTTTTCCGATTAAACGTTTTTGCCCACGACTAGAATGTCTTCTCAAAGCGCAGACCGATCTGGCGCTTATCACGAAGACCGACATGGATACTTTCGCGAGAGAAGTCGAACAGGAAGCTGCCGAAGCGAACATCCAGTGACGTATCGGCGATGTTGTTCGCAGACCGCGGTGTGTCTTCTTCGAGCAGGTTCGTGACAAAAAGCTCAACCCGCGAACTACCACTGCGGATACCGGCTCGAACATTCACGTCTGTCGCGTCCGGTAGGACCGCGAGGTTCGTGTTGCTGTCAAAGAGCTCGCCTGTGTAGAAGACGTCTGAACGGACATACCAATCAGCATCGTCAACAAACTGGAAGGATGCTGGCAGGTCGTCTTCATAAGTCGCGCTGAATGAGCCAGCCCACTCTGGGAAGCGCTCAGCTTGTTGCCCGACAAAGTCAGCATCAGGGCCGAAGACGTCGGAGAAGTCGCCTGCGCCAGCCCCTGCTGGGAAGGATTGAATAGACGCATCAATCCAAGACAGAGAGCCTTGCAGGGTCAGCTCATCGGTCGGCAACCAGGTGCCGTCGATTTCCACACCATAGATGTCTGTGGTTGCACCATTGCCGGTGAAGGCCACGGTCCGAACAGGGTTTGGAGCGTTTGGATCGGTTTCGGAGATGAAGCCAAAGCCAGAGAAGATCTGGTCAGAGCGCTTCATGTAGAAGGCCGCCAAGTTGAACGCCAGCGTATTGTCGAAGAGCGACTGTTTCCAACCGAGCTCGTAGTTTTCGAGCTGTTCTTCGTCAAAGGTCACACCGACGCCTGGATTATCCACCAGAAGCTCTGCCAACTGAGTTGCATCGAGTTCCGCAACTTCAGAGTTGAACCCGCCCGGCAAGTTACCAACGCTATAGTTCGCATAGAGAAGCGTGTTATCGTTCGGCTTATAGTCGATCACAACGCGCGGCAGGAACTTGTCGAATGACGCTGGCGAGATTGGCATTGGAAGGCCAGCATTCACGCCTTCATCCGCGATCTCGTCTTCTTGGTAACGACCTTCGAGACGGACCGTGATTTGGTCGGTGACTTCATAATCGAGCGTACCAAAGATACCCACGGTTTCGGCTGTGGTTAGGGCTGGGGGCCCAAAGGCGCCTGCAAACCAGCTCGCAGTCACGCCATCATAGAAGCCGCCTGTCGTCAGGCGTTCAATGTCGACATAGTTCGCACCGAGTGACCAACCGAGGCGATCATTGAACGCTGTCCCTGAGAGACGACCTTCAATGCTGAAGTCTTCCAATTCTTCGGCGCCGGTCGTGTTGAAACCGAAGCTCGGAGTACTGTCGAAGTCAGCGTAGAAGAAGTACTCGTTGGTGTTGTAGCCCGCGAGGAAGTCGAAGGTCACATTGTCGGTGATGTCGAAAGAAACATCGCCGCTCAAGCGCGTACCTTCTTGGATCAGGCCACCATTGTCATCGAGATCGTTGAAATCGAAGTCAAAGAAGGTGAAGCCGCGCGGATCATTCACAGCTGCATCGACGCTCGCTTGGAATTGAGCGTCCGTTGTGCTGGCCCCGATCTCGCTCGCATCAGGTGTTCTGATCGTACCTTGGAAGGCAGACTCGGTGAAGAAGGCGCCAGCAAAGAAAGATGGCGGCATGGTGAATGGAACCGTCCGGTCAGCAACACCGTTTGAAAGCGGGAAGCCACCGAAATTGTGCTCAGCGAAGCCACCAACGCGCGAAACAGCGGCGACACCGTCTTCTGTGCGGTAATAGCCAACATTGTATTTGAAGCGGAACCGATCATTCGGCTCGAAATCGAGCCCGGCATTGATGGTAAAGTTCGACTCATCACCAAGAGTTTGGCTCGGATTGATCACGTTCGTGTAGTGACCGGTCTTGTCATTATAGCTGAAGCTAATGCGACCGCCGAGCTTATCGCCAGCGATTGGACCAGAAATGCTTCCGCCGATTCCCCACTCATCACGATCGGCAACCATGCCCGAAACCGCGACTTCGAACTCATCGGTAGGCGACTTGGTGATATAGTTGATCGCACCCGCAAAGGTGTTCCGTCCAAACAAAGCAGACTGCGGGCCTTTGATGATCTCGACGCGCTCGACGTCTTGGAGGTTCAAGCTTTGAATACCGCCGGTGACATAGACGCCGTCCATGAACACGGACGCCGTTCTCAGAAGCGGGCTGTCATTGTCGACCACGATCCCGCGGAAACGCGGTGACGTGGAGACGCGCGCATTACGGTCATTATAAGACTCGATGAAAAGACCCGGCGCGGCTTTCGCCACATCAATAATGCTTTCCAAACCGGCATCAGAGATATCTTGCGCGCCAAGCGCTGTGATCGCGATCGGAGTGTCCTGAAGGCTCTCTTCTTGCTTACGCGCAGTGATCGTAATCGTGTTGAGGCGTGCTTCCGCATCGACATCGTCTTGGTCTTGCGCAAAGGCTGGCGCGCTATACGCCGTCATCGCAACCGCTGCAGCTCCGATCATTAAAAAGGTCTTGGACATTAAGGTCTCCCCGCTGCGTCGCCATGTTCCTAGGTTTCGGCGACAGATAGATTTTATATTCACCAATGTTTCCTCGGCATTGGCAGCAAATGATATATCTTTTGTCGCATGTTTTTTTCGGTTTGCAAGAGCCATATTAAAAAGACCGGACAAATGATCACAAAACCGTGTCAATTTCGGCACACCTAGAGGAGATCCCGCCATGGCAGATGGCATGACATCGAACGAGTTGAAGAAAATTATGCCGCTTCTGGCGCGCCATGAAGGCGTCTGGGAAGGAACCTATCGCTATTTCAATGTGCAGGGTGAACAAATCGACGAGCATGCGTCCCGTCTGATTTGCCGCTTCCCGGATGCAGGACATCCTTATCACCAAACCAATTATTATCGCTGGGAAGACGGAAAGCGAGAAACCCGAGATTTTCCAGCCATGGTCGAGAATGGCCGCCTCAAATGGGATAATGATTTCATCAATGGGTGGGCGTGTGATGTCGCGTTAGATGACTTCAATCGCACGACGATGCTTAACTGGACCCGTACCGGCGAACCCGACTTGTATCTCTATGAAATGATCCAACTGTCAGATGATGGCCTCTCGCGCGCTCGCGTCTGGCAATGGTTTAAGGCCGACCGTTTGTTCCAACGCACGCTTGTCGATGAGACGTTCGTGACCAAGGACTGGCAAGCTTATGAAGGCCAAGAATTCTAACAAAAAAGGCCGGGACAAACGTCCCGGCCAGTTTCTTGGAGGATCGTATAATTTACTCGCCGCCGCGATCCGGCGCTGTGATCGAGCCGTCCGCAACCCCTTTATAATATTTCCAGCTGGTCATGTTTTTACGTGGATCGCCCGAAGGCGGCGCGCTCGCATATTCCGGATAGTGCGTCGCGATTTCGGCTTTCATCGTATCTGAAAGCTGGTCGAAACTTTCCAATTTGTAGCCAGCCGTGTGCATGTAGAGCATGCCTTCGCGGCCGTTCATGTTCATCCATGGCAACCAATCTGCCATCCGGGCCCAACCGACCGTAGTTTTGGCCGAATCAACGCTTGGATCGAACAAGTCATCGGTCCGACCGAAGAAATTGAACAGCTCGGTGGCATGATAAGTGCCGCCAATTTCTTTTTGGAAGTCGCCACCGAGCGGGTTGGGATACCAAAGGGGCACTGTGTTGCGCATCCACCAGGTGCCGTCCGCACCAACTTCACCGCGCCATTGAAGGGGTGAACCATCGCGATTTGTCTCATACATTTTGAAGTTCACAGGATCATTTGCGACATGCAGGACGTCGACGGTTTCGCCTGTCCATGGATTGTCCCAGGTGGACAGCACTTCGCCTGTGGTCGGATCTTTATAGAGCAAGATTTCTCGAGACACCAAATGGAGTCCGGTGCCTTTTTCATCGTCTTGGATCGTAGAGCAGGCGCGAATATTCATACCTTCCACGTCGAAGATATGCTTGTCTTTCTCACCCTGTTTCCGTGAAAGGGCGATGCCATGCCACCAATAGACCTCCGGCTGGTCGTCCACGGTCGAGCACATAATTTTGCGCATGATGGTCAGGGAATCCGAAGCATCGGTCGGATCGAGCCGAGCGCCTTCTTGAGCCTGACTAAGCGTTGCGCAGGCCGCGAGGGCTGCAAGGGAACAGCCGAGAGCTGCGACTTTTGAAATGAGTTTCATGGGGGCCACCTCCAAATGATATATCATTTAAAGTGACACGGTTATGGCGCTGCGCCAAGTCCTAATTCGTGCGTCGCGCGAAATTTTCTGAGTGCCGTCCAAACAAATGGATCTAGCCGAGGCTTGGACTACTCCGCGGCCACCGGCACGGGCCCGCCTTTGTAGCCGAGCGGCAGTCCGGCGCGCGGCGTAAATCCATACAACTCTTCATCTGGCAGCGCGGCAGCGACCATTTCGCGGGTCGCCATCAAGGCGTCGAGGTCAATGCCCGTATCGACCCCCATCGACTCAAACATGAAGACCAAATCTTCGGTGACGACATTGCCGCTCGCACCAGGCGCCGTTGGACAACCGCCGAGACCACCGAGTGAGCTATCGAACGTTGTGATGCCTTCTTCGAAGGCGGCGAGCACGTTCGCGAGACCGAGCCCCCGCGTATTATGAAGGTGCACGCCCGTGAGATTCTCATTTCCGACCACACCACGAACGGCGCGGATCAGGTGTTTCATTGAAGCCGGGTCGCCATATCCGGTCGTATCGGACAGACCCACTTCATCACAACCGGCCGCCATTAGCCGCTCTGCGCATTTCAGAATGACCGATTCCTTGATCGGACCTTCAAGAGTGCAGCCGAACGCCGTCGACAAAGATCCTTCAAAATGCGGGCGTTGGTCTTCGGGCAGGCCCGCAATCAATTCAGCGATCGCTTTCGCTTCTTCGATGGCTTGATCATGCGTCCGGCGAATATTGCGCAGAGAATGCGTTTCGCTGACAGAAAGAGGCAACGTGATTTTGTGCGCGCCAGCCGCCACCGCAAGTTCCGCGCCTTTCAGATTCGGGACCAGCACAGCGACCTCAAGATCTGAAATCTCCACCGCGTGACGCACAATGTCGCCGGTATCTGCCATCTGCGGCAAGAGTTTCGGTGAGACAAACGACCCGACTTCAATCTCTTTGACGCCCGCCGCAGCGAGCGCAGAGATCCAGCGCTTCTTGGCCTCTGTCGGCATGATCGCCTGACAGTTTTGCAGGCCATCTCTCGGGCCGACTTCACTAATGAGAACGGTGCTCGCGGGCATCATAAAACCTTTTTCATAGGTCGAAGGGTGACCTTTTGTGAAAATGATATATCATTTTGAATTGATATATCTATTGTAGGCATGCAAGACAAGATAATGTGCGACATAATAGAGGCGGGAGAGACACGTGAATAGCGAAACAGGCTTACTGGCCGGTATCAAAGTCGTCGAGTTCACCCACATGGTCATGGGCCCAGCGGCGGGTCTGGTGCTCGCCGACCTCGGTGCGGACGTCGTCAAAGTTGAACCTGTTGGTGGCGACAAGACACGCCGCCTGCGCGGCTCGGGCGCTGGCTATTTTGCGATGTATAACCGCAACAAGAAGAGTCTCGCGATCGATCTGAAATCGCCCGAAGGCAAAGAGATCGCTCTCAAGCTGATCGATGATGCTGACGTGTTCATCGAGAACTTTCGACCCGGCGCGCTCGACAAACTTGGTTTCGGCTATGACGCCTTGGCCGCTCGCAATCCGAAACTCATCTATTGTTCTGAAAAGGGCTTTCTCGACGGCCCCTACTCTCACCGCACCGCCTTAGACGAAGTTGCCCAAATGATGGGCGGACTCGCGTACATGACGGGTCCACCCGGGCGACCACTGCGCGCAGGCGCGAGCGTGATTGATGTCACTGGCGGAATGTTTGGCGCGATCGCAGTGCTCGCCGCCCTGCAGGATCGCACCCGTACCGGCAAAGGTCGGCATGTCAGCGCCTCGCTTTATGAAACAACCGTCTTCTTAGTCGGCCAGCACATGGCGCAATATGCCGTCACCGGCACACCCGCCGCGCCGATGCCGGCAAGGGTTTCTGCTTGGGCGGTATATGATGTGTTCGACGTCAGAAATGATGAAAAAGTCTTTGTCGGCGTCGTCTCAGATTCTCAGTGGAGCGCCTTTTGCGAAGCATTTGGGCTCACCGATTGGGCAAATGACGCGTCCCTCGCAGCCAACAATGACCGCGTAGCGAGGCGCGAAGAGATTATTCCAGAATTGCGCAAACTGTTTGCGGGGTTCACCCAATCGGAACTCATGGCGAAGCTTGAGTCGACAGGCCTCCCCTTCGCCCCCATCCAGCGCCCAGAAGACCTGTCGAGCGATCCGCATCTTGTTGAGAGCGGTGGTCTGCTCGATATGACCATTCCCGATGGCGGTGAGATCTCTCTGCCCGCGATGCCGATTGCGATAGATGGCGCGCGGCCGGGTCTCACAATCAATCCTCCCGAGATTGGCGAACACTCGATCGATGTTTTGAAAACTCTGGGCCTGTCCGACCGGGCTATTGATGATCTGTTGGAGCGTGGGCTCGTTGATTCTTCTGCGCCGAGCCCAGCCGCTCAGCCAGCCGAATAGACCCACGGTCGCTCGTCAGCATCACGCGAAAGATAGGCGTGAATGTGCGCCTCCTCTTTGAGCGTCAGAGAGATCGGATCGAGACCTTCCGTCAGCAAGCGTTTGGCGAAGCCGTCTATTTCGAACGATGCCGACCAGTCTTTAATTTGATCACAGCGAACCGTTTGCTCCTCGAGATCCACCGTCAGCGTCAGCGGAGCCTGCATCTCTGCAATCGGTTCGCTCACATCACGCGGCAAGCTGATCGGAAGGATCCCATTGCGAATGCAGTTGCCATGGAAGATTTCGCCAAAACTCTCGGCAATGATCGCGCGAATACCAAACTCTTTCAGGGCCCAGACCGCATGTTCGCGTGACGACCCACAGCCAAAATTTTGTCCGGAGATGAGGATCGTCGTCCCGGCTTGTTCTGGACGGTTGAGGACAAAGTCAGGGTCAATGTCGCGGGTGCCTGGCTCCAGATAACGCCAGCCTGCGAACAGGCCGTCGGACAAGCCGTCGCGGCTGACCGTCTTCATTTCACGAGAGGGAATGATCTGATCGGTATCGATATTGTCCAGCATCAATCGAGCGGCGAGACCAGTATGCTGTAGAAATGGTTCCGGCATCACGTCGTCTCCATTTCCAAAACCGGCAAGTCCGCCGGTGCACAGATTATCCCAGCCACCGCGCTCGCCGCCACCACGACCGGGCTTGTAATATGCGTGCGCACGCCGGGGCCTTGGCGGCCTTCAAAATTGCGATTGGTCGAAGAGACGACCCGCGCGCCTGGGGCAAATGTCTCGCCGCCTGCATAGAAACACATCGCGCAGCCAGGCTCGCCCCATTCAAACCCTGCGGCTTTAAAAATCTTGTCCAATCCGAGCGCTTCTGCTTCGCGACGCACGAGCTGTGATCCTGGCACGCAAACCGCGCGCACACCCGGTGCAACCTGACGTCCGTCCAAGACTTTCGCAGCAGCTTGCAAGTCTGAGAGGCGGCCATTTGTGCAGGAACCAATAAATGCGCCTTGCACCTCCAACCCTTTGAGAGATGAACCTGCGCGAAGCCCCATATAGTCCAGCGCCCGCGGTGCGGCGTCGGCGGGTACAGTGTCGCCGAGTGCGCAACTCTCTTCGGGGCTCGTTCCCCAGCTGATTTGTGGCTGGACGTCCGCCGCGTGGATTTCAATCTCATGGTCAAACACGGCGTCCGGATCGGTATGCAATGTGCGCCAGTGCGCAATCGCAGCAGCTTGATCCACAGATGGACTCAATCTCGACTTAGCATAAGAGATCACACGCTCGTCCGGTGCGATCACCGCAGAGAAGGCGGCAAATTCCACTGCCATGTTGCACAGAGTCAGGCGCCCTTCGATGGTCAGGGCCTCAACCGCGCTGCCGCAGAATTCGATCGCGCAGCGCTTGCCACCGGCTGTCCCATATTTGGCAATCAGATAAAGCGCGATGTCCTTGGCGCTGCAGCCCGCCGGAAGCGCGCCGTCGATTCGCACGCGCATCTGCTTTGGCTTTTTGGCGCGCAAAACGCCGGTCGCCATAACATGTTCGGCCTCACTTGAACCGATGCCCCAGGCCATCGCACCGAACGCCCCGAGGCTGCATGTATGGCTATCCGGACAGAGGACCGAGAGGCCAGGCAAAACGATGCCCTGCTCCGGCGCCGTGACATGCACGATGCCTTGGCTTGGGCTGTCCGTATCGATGAGGTGGATGCCCGCCGCCTTTGCCATTTCTCGCGTCTCAGAGATGAACGCCTCACCGCCTGGACTGCGCGCTTCATCGCGGGACCGACCACTGCGGAACGAGACGATATGGTCCATGATCGCATAGACCCGCGACGGATCGCGCACCGTATGGCCGGCTTCCCGTAGCGATTTTAGGGCCACGCCCCCAGTGCGCTCATGTAAGAGCAAGCGATCAATTGCGAGCAAATCGGCGCCGTCACCGGCGTCACAGACGCGATGCTGATCCCACAGTTTATCGAACACCGTTCGCGCCAAAAAGACTCTCCCTTGAAATGATATATCTTTTGACGCATCTCGCTAAAAATGTACAGTGCATCAGGTATTTCGGAGGAGGATTTGTGATGAGGTTTCGGACTTTTTTATCGGTTTCGTTGATGGCGAGCCTTGCCGCCTGTGCAACGATACCAGCGGAGACGACGTCGAACGCGGCACCCGTGATCGAATACCCGCATGTAAAGCGTCCAAACCTGGTCGTGTCCGACCTAGAGCGCTCTCTCACCATCTATCGTGATATCTTAGACCTCACGGCATCCGAGATATCGACCTCATCTGTCACTTCATATTCTTATCCGGTCTTCAAAATCCCAGAAGGCACGACGATCCGCGGCGCGACCCTCCACGAACCCGGCGAACAAAGGGTCCTTGCTCTGACCGAATTGGCCAGTCTTGATCTACCGACCCCCAGCAGCGCGCCGCACATGAGCGCTGTGGTCATCGGCGTCACCGGCCTCGAAGCGAAGTTTGAAGAGATCAAAGCGCTCGGCCTCAACACCACAGACCCCAAGATTGCCGCCGGCGCAGATTTTGATTTTGTCGAGCAAGCCTTTGTCGACTTCGATGGCCATTTGATCGTGCTCTACGAAGTGCTGGAAAACTAGCGCC
>CAYNUI010000030.1:0-15555 GCA_964400185.1 uncultured Hyphomonas sp. | reverse complement strand
TGGAATTGTCGGCGTTCAATGGCGCGCCACGTGACCGAGCCTTCGAGCGCCTCTTCAATCCGGCGGGCGAGGACGACAGCGCCGCGATAATTGGTTTCCGGCAGCGTGATGCAGATATGATTGGCGTCGAGACGTCCAGCGAGATCGGTGTCACGCAAATGCGATCGGACAACTTGGGCGACGTGTCGAAGATCTGTTGTTCCAGACAGTTTGAAAGCGACCACGGACAGCGCGGACATAAACTCATCGGCTTGTTGCATCTGCGCTTGGACATGCGATTCTAGATATTCGCGCGACACCAGACCGGTTGCGCGATCCTCAACACCGCTATGGGTGACGTGGACCGGTTCTAAGGCTGTGACTGACTCTGAGGCGATGGACTGCAGCTGCTGCGCCAGCACATCAATTTCCGCGGTCAGATCGATGATCTGATCGGCTTGAGCGAGGGCCGAGCTTTCAATCTGTTTTGTCAGCTCTGGGCGGAGCAACAGGACCACGCGCGGCGATGTCGGCGTCGAGAGCGATTTCACAGATGCGAGCAGTTTTGCCGCTTCATCATCCGGGGTCGCCGGGCAAAGAACCAAAGTCTGAAACGCGCCGCTGGTCAGATAGTCTTCTGCCGTCAGACGGCTGATTGCGGCCACCAAGGTGACGGCGCCTTCGCTGAGGCTGGCTTTGATCGCATTCAAGAAAGGGGCGTCTTGGCCGAGCCAGAGGAGACGGGCGCGCTTGGACGGTGCATTTGCCGGTTGGGTAGCACCCAGCTTTTGAGCGGTGCGTTCGCGCAGCTGGATTTCACGTTGGCGCTGCGTTTCTCTTTGGCGGATCGCAATGCGCGCGGGCAGAGATTCGATTTGAGAGACATCGGCGAGGTGAATGTCAGCGGCGCCTGTGTCGGATTTGCCGATGGTAATGATCAGCCGGTTCTCAAGCCCTTCCAAATTGTTACGCACCGTTAGCGCGTCGATTAGGGCAGGGGCTGCGTCAGGCGGCAAATAAGAGCCACGCACCGGGACAGGGCGCAGGCCTGCCTGCCGAAGCCGGGTCTGGAGCATCTCCAAACGTGGGCTTTCGGACACGACGTGTATGACAGGCGCATCGAACCTTTGTTCGTTCAGCATTCACAAGTCCCTCTAGTCGACGTTGCGTCAGCCTTTTCTTTGCGCTCCTGAGTCTTAAAGTCTGGTTGATTACAAGGTTTTCGGAGCAATCCGCTTAGGGAGAGAAAAATGGCGCAAGGGCCGCTGGCAGGCGTAAAAATTGTCGAATTCGCGGGTATTGGGCCCTGTCCATTTTGCGGCATGCTCCTTAGCGATATGGGCGCAGATGTCGTCCGAATCGATCGCGCAGGCTCGAATCGCCCTGGGAATCCGGCCGATGTGATGAGCCGCGGGCGTCGCTCGATCGCGCTGAATTTGAAAGATGAAGGCGACCGCGAAACCGCATTGAAACTCCTGGAGCAAGCCGACGCGCTGATCGAAGGCTTCCGCCCGGGTGTGATGGAACGCAATGGCCTCGGGCCTGATGAGGTGCTCGCCCGTAATCCGAAGTTGGTTTATGGTCGGATGACCGGATGGGGCCAGCATGGGGCGCTGTCTCACTCTGCGGGGCATGACCTCAACTACATCGCGATTACCGGCGCGCTGCATGCCATGGGCGACAAAGACGGTCGCCCGCGTCCGCCGCTCAATCTGATTGGCGATTATGGCGGCGGCGCTCTTTATCTCGCCATGGGAGTCCTGGCCGGTGTCTTGAGCGTGAAGAATGGCGGCGAAGGTCAAGTCATCGATTGCGCCATGTCAGACGGTGCAGCGTCACTCGCCACTATGTTCTATGGCATGCGCGCCATGGGCATATGGACCGATGACCGCGAAGCGAACCTATTGGATGGCGGTGCGCACTTCTATGACACATATGAATGCGCCGATGGAAAATGGGTATCAATCGGATCGATCGAGCCCCAATTCTATGCGCTCTTGGTTGAAAAGGCCGGGCTCACTGACCCCGACTTCCAAGCACAAATGGATCGCTCTAAGTGGCCGGATCTAAAGGCAAAAATCATGGCGGTCTTTAAAACCAAGACCCGCGATGAATGGTGTGAGATCATGGAAGGGACCGATATATGTTTCGCGCCCGTGCTCTCCATGGCCGAAGCACCAGAGTATAAGCACAATACGGATCGCGGCACGTTCGAGACCATCGATGGCGTGGTCCAGCCAGGACCTGCACCACGTTTCTCCAAGACTCCTGGTGCGATCCAAGGCAAACCCGCTGGCATTGGCGAACATCAAGAAGAAGTGCTCAAAGACTGGGGAATCGCTTAAGAGAAGCGCCTCATGTTCACGCATTGCGGAGACCCGAAATGGGAGCACTACCTGGGACAACCGGGCGCCGGCGCCTTTATCTCATGCGCCACGGCTTTGTGGATTATACGTCGCCCGAAGTCCGTGCGGCGCAGGACCCGTCGATCGCTTATCTGACCGACGAAGGCCGCGATGAAGCAAGAGCCGCTGGCATTGCGCTATCCGAAGTTCATTTGGATGTCGCTTTTCACACAGGGCTCAACCGCACCCAGGAAACGGCTCAAATCGTGCTCGCCCAGCATGAGCTAGAAACACCTGAGCTCGAGGCCGAACCGCGCTTCGCCGAACTGAAGTCCGGACATTACATGGACTTTCAATCGCCAGAGCACTTAGCGGCGGTGATGACATTCCAGTTTGAGCAAGCGGGCGAACCCGATGCGACCTTCTTAGAAGGTGGCGAAAAATTCTCCGATGCAATGGTCAGGATTGAGGACGGCTTAAAAGGGCTCTTGTCCCGGCCGGGCTGGGCGACGGGCTTGCTGGTCGCGCATGAAGTGGTCAACCGCATGATCCTCTCTTGGGCGATTGGCGCGCCGCTTGGGTCGAGCGCCGGGTTTGAGCAAGACACCGGCTGCATCAACATTATCGATTTTGACCTGGTGCCCGATGAAGCTGGAAACACGCGAATCGAGCGGGTTCTGATCAAGGCGGTGAATCTGACGCCAGCCAATTATCTGAAGAATGGCATGAATTTGCGGTCGCTCGAGGCGATTTTTACCCGCGCAGCTGAATAGACGTTCAGGCTTGTCGTAAAATCAGGGCCGAATATGAACGGAATTCGAGTTTCGCCCTCCAATCCTGTTCATCTTCGTTCAGCTATAACCATCCTTGTCGACGGGAACCGTCTGGAGTTTCTAGACGCCCTGACGACGTCCTTCTTGCTTGACCTTGGCCGTTCTTATGAACGGCCTTTTTTTTGGGCGATCGCTTCAGCGCGGACCATTGCGGCGTTGAGATTGTCCTCAAGCTTTTGGCGCAGCGTTTCGCGGTCGTCTTCTTTGTTCGGGATGACCGCTTCGCCGAAGACCAAAGCGCCGCGCGTGAACGGATAGGGGATGCGAAACCCGTCCCAAGTGTTCAGCCGCTTTCGAGGCGCAGAGACAATGGCGTAGGGTAGGATCGGGGCATCGGTGCGCTGGGCCATGATGATCGGGCCGTTCTGAGCAATCTCTGCCGGCCCACGAGGACCATCTGGCGTGATGCAGATGCCGCCTTCACTCTTCAAGATGCGAAGGGCTTCGGCGAGCGCCTTCATGCCGCCCTTGTCCCGTTTCTTTTTCTTATGGGTGGATGAGCCACGGACCGCTTCTAGGCCTAAATGTTTGATGGCTTTCGCGACCGGCTCGCCATCCTTAGACAGCGAGATCAACATGGCCGAGCGCGACTTCTGACGGGGCCATTTCTGAATGATGCGGTTCCAACCCGAAGGCAAAAGAAGAATGGTCGAATGCCAAGCGGCGACGATGATGTTTGGATAGCCCAACCAGACCTTTAGAGCCTCTTCATCGCCCTCAACTGTCCAGCGAATGGTGCGATTGCAAAGCGCCATATAGGCCCAAATGAGCCATCCCAGCAGTGTGGTGACGAAGGCGCTACGCAAGACCGATTTCATGGCGCATGTCTGTAGCGGTGATTGCTATTCTCGCAAAGGCCAAGGACGCAGAAACGCCCGACTTGTGACCAAGCCGGGCGTGCTGCACTCTGAAGATTAGAGTTGTCTTGTCGTTCGCTTACGGGACGTAGACCGTGTAAACGACGCGGGCTTCGACTTCGCCGGCACCCATAGACAGATCATATCCAGATGTTCCAAGGCCATAGGTGGCGTCGAAACGGACAGATTGAGCTGTGATAGATCCAGGGTTGGCAGCCGTGCGCTGACCACCTTGGTAGACGTCAGCACCGTTCACTGCTGAGAGGTTCGCGAAGGTTGGGAAAGACCCCAGTGGATCCTGCGCCGCAGAACCGTGTGCGATGCCAGCATCAGCAACGGTACCCGTTGGATCTACGCTCATAGAAAAGGTGATGTCTGCCAGAGAGAAGTCACCGGTCTCGGTCAGCGCCGTGGCGTTACCGTCAATGTTGAACGTCGTGTTTGACGCAACAAAGAAGCTAGAATTGTGTGTGAGGTCTCCGCCAATCGTTTCGCCAGTCACATCGAACGCGCCGAAAGAGGTAAGAGACGCCGTATCGACAGACTGGGTCACACCGTTTGCAGAGTTACCGTCATCATCGATGGTCAGGATATCGCCGAGCGCAGCAGTTGAGCTACCGTCTTTGGTTGGCGTCAAAGATCCTGTGACAACCGTACGGCCGTCTGCCGCCGTGCCACCGATCAGGTCAACATCATTAGAGGCCGTGCCACCTGTGTTCGTGTTGATCACGAAATCTGTTGCGATTGGGGTGTTGCCGTTTGATTCATCAGCAGCCCAAACGACGACAACGCCAAGCACTTTAAAGTGCGGACGATCGATGATTGAAGCGTTTGCGTTGGTGGCAACAGTCGCGGTGCTTACAGCCAAGGCAGCACTTGCCAAAAGCAGTTTGCGAATACTCATATTTTAATCTCCATTAGGATGCAGCACGATTGCTGCAGCACGGGCCTTTTGACCTCATTGTCGGAGTGTCTCAGAAAAAGTCTTATTTTACGCTAAAGGCCCAGGCGAGATTCGCCGGTTGCGTTAACCATACATTAGGCGGTGGTTTCAGGCTTATCCGAGAGGGCGGCATAGCGTCCGCCATGGTAAACCAAGGGCATCGCATTTGGGTCAGATGTCAGCCGTTTCACTTCCGCGATAAAGAGGACATGGTCTCCAGCGGGGTGCTTAGCGTGCAGCGTACATTCGAGCCGGGCGGCACAATCAGGTAAGAGCGGCGCATCGCCCAAGCCAGATTCAAATTTCAGTCCCGCAAACTTGTCTGCTCCAGAGCGCGCGAAGGCTTGCGAGAGATCGGCTTGGTCATCGCGAAGGATGTGCACAGCGAACGCGGTCGCTTGCGAAAACGCTTCCAAGCTTCGCGCGGTCTGTCCGACGGACCAGAGAATGAGCGGCGGATCGAGCGACACCGAGTTGAACGAGTTGGCCGTAATGCCGATGGGCGCACCGTCTTGATCACGACACGTAATAATCGTCACCCCGGTCACGAACAGGCCGAGTGTATTGCGGAAGGTACGGAGATCAAAGCTCATGAGGACCTATTTGGGGTGTTTGCGGCTGCGGTCTAGCAATCCTCTGTCTAGGAACTGGAAATGCTGATTTTGGTCAACGGTTTAAAGGATTCGTATGTGTCGGCGCTTTTCGTTTCGGAATTGAGTCTTTTCGAGAAGGAAAAACGACAGCGATGGACATTTTCTTTTACTCGCAGGGGTAGAAGCGATGAAAATCCCTGCAAAAATCAATGCATATATGCAAAGCAGGTATGCAGAAGGTGCATTTTTGATTGCGATTGCAACAATGTGACGAAATTACGTTAACGCCTAAATGCTGACTGATTCTGCTTATTGTACTAGCGTCTCAGGGGTTTTTAGACAGTTTTGTGAACGAGATCGGTTAACTCTGGTGAAGATGAATGTCTGTTCATTATGAACGGCTGTTCATCTACTTTTCTAATCGAAATTTCATCTAAAAAACCACTTGTATGTCGGTTTCGTAACAGGCATTTACAGGGGGCTTTAGAGCGGGCAGCAAGCCCCGAAATGCAGTGAAGGACATCTTTTAGCAGTTGCCAAAAATAAGACAGTGGCAGCGACCGAGATGTGGAGAGTGAGTTAAATGAAAGACTGGTGCAACACCGACGGCGCTCGCCGTCTTAAGGATAAAATTGCCGAGTATTGGGCAGATCGTGGTTATGAAGTTGAAGTCGACCTGGTCGATGCAGGCTTCGTCCCAGCCATGCGCAGCGCACGCACTGACGTTCGCAGCAACATGGTCAACGGCATGCCACGCCGTAAACTCGTGAACGTGAACGAAGTTCGCAGCGAGTACCGTCCAGACTAAGTCTGACGGGCAAGTTCAGTGAGGGCTTGCAACATTTCACGCCAATGATCGATTGATCTGAGGCGGTCATAGGGTTGGCGAGAGAGGGTGCCATACCCGAATGATACGAAAACAAAGGGCAGCTCGGCATGGCGGGCTGCCCTTTCGTCTGTCCAGGCATCGCCAATCATGATGGCTCTTGATGGGTTGCCATTCGCCTTCTCGACGGTTCGCATGATGTGTCGGCCGTCTGGCTTTTTGAACCCAAGCGTGTCCCCTCCAATGACGGCACTGAACCAAGGGTCCATTTTCAATCCGGATAAAACTTGTTCGGCGAGCCGCTGCGACTTGTTCGTACAGACGGCGAGGTTTGCGCCGCTTTGCTTCAACGCATCCAAGGTTTCGAGGCACTGCTCATAAGGTTCACTCAGCCGCGTGATGTTCTGTTGATAGTGCTCCCGAAAGGTTGGCCAGAGCGCCTGTGTGATTTCATCTTCATCGATTGTAACACTATGATATTCCAGGCCTTTTCTGATCATTGCCTTTGCGCCATCGCCGATCATCATGCGGATCGTTTCTAGGCTGACCGGTGCCAGGCCTTTGGTCGATAGCGTATGGTTGAGGGCATTGTGTAGATCCGGCGCGGTTTCGATCAAAGTTCCGTCTAAATCAAAGACCATGGTCCAGCCGGAAAAATCAAAACCCATCTGCGTTTCCTTTTGCTCGTCCGAGCGGCCACCACAATAAGGCTCGCTTCGACTCAAAACATGCTCTAGGGCAGACGCAGATTTTTCGCGAGGGAATTTTGCCATGCCGAAGCGCGCAGCTGTGATCTTGGCCGCAGGACAGGGAACGCGCATGCGATCATCGCTTCCAAAAGTGCTGCACCCGGTTGCTGGGCGCGCCATGGTCGACTGGTCGGTTGCGCTCGCGGAGGCCGTCGGATGCGAAAAGATCATTGTCGTTTGTTCGCCAGCCGGAGCAGCTGTGCAGAACCATGTGGCCAAGACCCTCGGCGAAGGGGCGATTGCGATCCAAGACCCGCCGCTGGGTACCGGGCACGCGGTGCTGGCTGCGAAAGATGCGCTCGCGGGATTCGAAGGCGAACTGGTCGTCCTATATGGCGATACGCCGCTCATTCCATCAGACGCGATTGAAGCGCTGTTTGGCGAGCTGCAATCCGGCGCGGATGTCGGTGTCCTCGGCTTTGAGGCGGCCGATCCTGGCGCGTATGGTCGGCTGATCATGTCCGAGGCTGGCGATCTCGATGCGATCGTTGAAGCTAAAGAGGCAACACCGGAACAGCTTGAGGTCTCGTTCTGCAATTCCGGCGTGATGGCCGCATCGGCGGACAAAATGTTTGAGCTGCTCAGCCAGGTCACCAATGACAATGCAAAAGGCGAGTACTACCTCACCGACATTGTCGGGCTGGCCAATGCCGCGGGCGGCACGTGCCGGTCCGTCGCGTGCGACGAAGCCGATGTGTTGGGTGTGAACTCGCGCGTCGAACTGGCCGAAGCCGAAGCTTCGTTCCAGGCAAAAACCCGCCAGGCTTTCTTGACCGCGGGCGTGACGATGACGGCGCCAGAGACGGTCTACTTTTCTTATGACACAGCGCTCGAAAATGATGTGACCTTGGAGCCGCATGTCGTGTTTGGTCCTGGCGTCACGGTGCGCTCCGGCGCGACGGTGCGGGCGTTTTCTCACCTAGAAGGAGCGGACGTCGCCAGCGATTGTTCGATCGGGCCCTATGTGCGGCTTCGCCCCGGTTCGGTGCTCGAAGAAGGCGTGAAGATCGGCAACTTTGTCGAGGTCAAAAACACGCATATGGGTCCTGGGGCGAAAGCCAGCCATCTCGCCTATCTCGGCGATGGAGAGATTGGCGGAGAGGCGAATATCGGGGCAGGGACCATTTTCTGTAATTATGATGGCTTCCTGAAATATAAGACGACCGTCGGCAAGGGCGCCTTTGTCGGATCAAATTCATCACTGGTGGCACCGGTCACGATTGGCGATGGGGCCTTTGTCGGGTCGGGCTCCGTGATTACCAAAGATGTTGAGGCAAATGCGCTCTCTGTCGCGCGGGGGCGGCAGATGAGCAAATCGGGTTGGGCGACCCAATTCAGGGATAAAATGGCGGCGATCAAAGCGGCTAAGAAAAAGGGCTGATGGAGAAGACTGATGGCGAATGAACTCGAGAAAGAGAACGCGGCCCATGCGGCCATGGATTTCGTCGAAGATGGCATGACGATTGGTCTCGGGACCGGCTCAACCGCCAAATACTTTGTCGAAAATCTCGCTGAAGAGATTGCGGACGGCCTTGTTGTGCGCGGCGTGCCGACCAGCGAGCAAACCCGTCGCTTGGCGGAATCGCTTGGCGTGCCGCTGGTTGATGTGGAGCAAGTCGATCGGATTCATCTCACCGTCGATGGCGCAGATGAAGTGGATGACCACGCCCAGCTGATCAAAGGCGGCGGCGCCGCACTGTTGCGCGAAAAAATCATCGCCAATGCCAGCGATCTGATGGTTGTGATCGCAGACAGCTCGAAGAAGGTGGACGTGCTGGGCCAGTTCCCTCTTCCGGTAGAAGTCACGCCGTTTGGCTACACGATCACTGCCAAGAAGACTTATGACGTTTTGAAAAAAGCAGGCGTGCTCAAGCCGATGATCAAAGTCCGTACCGATGCCGGGCATAAACCGATCATGACGGATGGCGGCAATTATATCCTCGATTGTTCATGCGGGACGATCCCGGATGCGCCGCTCGCAGCCGCTTTGCTGGCAAACCTACCGGGCGTTGTCGAGCATGGCCTGTTCATCAATCTCGCCCGCACGGTGATTATCGGGGCCGAGGACGGCGCGACGATTTTTGAGTATTAGAGACGCGAGAGCTCGTTAAATCGAGAAACTCGTGCCGCAGCCGCAGCCCGCTGTTGCGTTGGGATTATTGATCTTGAACGCCGCGCCGATCAGCTCGGTTGAGAAGTCGATTTCTGAGCCATCCATAAATTCCAAGCTCATCTCATCGACGAGGACGCTGACCCCATCGCGGGTGACCACGAGATCATCAGAATTTGCCGTATCGTCCAAATCGAACTTATAGGAAAATCCCGAACAGCCGCCGCCTTCTACGCTAACGCGGAGGTAGGACTTATCCGGTTGTTTCTCCAGAATCGCTTTAATGCGCTTCGCAGCCGACTCAGACAGGGTAATATTGCTCATGAGCAAGAAGATAGTGACGCCGGACATTCCTGAAAAGAGGGCAGTGTTCGCAACCCATTGGGAAGAGTCGCGTGGTCGCTTCATCGAAGAGCCGCATTCGGCGACCAGGACGCCGTTTCAGCGCGATCGTGACCGCATCATTCACGCTTCCGCTTTTCGTCGTTTGAAGCAGAAAACCCAGGTTTTCGTGGCCCATGAGGGCGATCACTATCGCACCCGGCTGACCCATTCGTTGGAAGTGGCCCAGATTGCTCGGTCTGTGGCGCGCAGCCTCGGACTGGATGAGGATCTCGCCGAAGCCATGGCGCTCGCGCATGATCTTGGCCATCCACCCTTCGGTCATGCCGGTGAAGATCAGCTCGATGAATGTATGGAAGCCTATGAGGGCTTTGATCACAATGCGCAGACCCTGCGCGTCGTCACCCGCCTCGAGGACCGCTATCCGACCTTCGAAGGCCTCAACCTGACCTGGGAGATGCTGGAAGGGCTGGTGAAACATAATGGCCCGCTCATCACGGTGGACAATTCCATCGCTGATTTGCCAGCCGCCTTTCGCGATTTTGCCTGGCTGGAAGAGCTAGAGCTCGATCAATTTGCCGGGCCGGAAGCGCAAGTCGCCGCGCTCGCCGATGATATTGCTTACAATAATCATGACATTGATGACGGGGTTGCGGCGCGCTTGTTCAGCATTGAGGACCTTCTCGAACTCCCGCTCGTTGGCGATATTTTCCGCAACGTGCGCGAGGACTACCCGGCACTCAGCGAGAAAAAAACGGTTGGCGAAGCGGTTCGACGTCTGATCGGATATTGGATCAATGATCTGACAGCAGAAACCAAACGCCGGGTCGAAAAATACAAGCCGCAAAGCGCTGCGGACGTGCGCGCGCTGCCAGAGCCTCTTGTGGCGTTTTCAGACGATCTTGAGCGCGATCAACGGGCGCTTCGGGCGTTTCTCTATGAGCGCATGTATAAGCACTACAAGGTCAATCGCATGCGCTCGCAGGGCAAGCGCATCCTGAATGAGCTGTTCGACCTGTTCATGGCAGAGCCTGAGACGCTTCCCGATCTCTGGCGACGCGATGCCGAGCAATCGCCGCCGGTCCGGCGCGCGCGACTGGTCTGCGATTATCTCGCCGGCATGACGGATAATTACGCGATTGAATTGCACAGACGCCTCTTCAGCATGGAAAGCATGTTGTGAGCTGTTTGTGAGTTCTGGCACGCCAAATCTGTAATCTTTGCGGCCACATTTCAGTCCCCAAATTTAGGGCATCGTTAACAAAACAGGCCTAGCTGTTAACGAAACTATGGATGGCAGGGGTAGGTATGAGCCGTGCAAATCGCGAGCCCGAATATGACTTTGGGCCTTATGAAGATGAATATCGCGGGTTTGAGATTCGCGATGATGAGACCGGGCGGGGACCATTGATTCTGGTGCTCGCTTTGGGCGTGCTTTTGATCTTCGCAGGCGTTGTTTGGAACACCTATCGGCAGGGCGTGCGCCCGACCGAGGGCGGATTGCCCGTGATCGCCTCCGATACCGCGCCGTATAAGCGCGCGCCCGATGAACGCGGAGGCTTAGAAGTCGCCGGTCAAGACAAAGGCTATTACGACTCTATGGACGGCCTCGGTGATCCGGCGCTGCAGAAAACAGCGGTTCGAAATCCGATCGATATTCGCCGTCGCGACCCGGTTTTGCAGGGCGGTCCGACTGAGGTGCCGCCAATCGAAGGCGCAGATGCTCCGCCGCGCATTGTCTATGCCGAGACCGCCGACGAGCCGGAAGCGCCTGCGCAGGAAGAGCCTGAGATCAAAATCGCCGCCATGCAGCCTGTGATCGAAGAGAGCTTGCCTGCGGTGACGCCGTCTGCGCCCGCAGCGGTGCGATTCTCCCAGACCGGTGCGTTTCAGGTTCAACTCTCTGCGCTACGCAGCGAAGAGGCGGCGCGTTCAGCTTGGACCAAGTTTCAAAGCAGTGCGCCAGACCTGTTTGTCGGCGCTAATCTCGACATTCAGCGCGCAGATCTTGGCGCAAAAGGCGTGTTCTACCGCCTGCGCATTGGATCCTTCCCGGATCGCGCAGCTGCAAAAGGCTTTTGCGCTGACGTCAAAGCCGCGGGAAAAGACTGCATGGTCGTCGCGAAGGCAAATGGATGAGCGTAAGCGCCTGCATCACCAGCGTATCCGGCCCGGTTCTCCTTGCGGAGGAGCGGGCCTTTTTGCGTAAGGCTCAGCCATGGGGTGTTATCCTCATGGGGCGATCCTGCGTGGATCGTGCGCAGGTGAAGGCGCTCACCAGTGAAATCAAAGACGCGCTCGGGCGCGAGGCCTTGATCTTTATCGACCAAGAAGGCGGACGTGTTGCGCGCTTGAATGCGCCGGAATGGCCGAAATTCCCGGCGGCTGGCGTCTATGGCGCCCTTTACGAGCACACCCCAGATGCGGCTGAGGAAGCCTGCTATCTCGGGCACAAGCTGATGGGACGCGAGCTGGCTGAGCTCGGTATTCATGCCGATTGCGCGCCGTGCTGTGATCTGCGCCAAAGCGATACGCATGATGCGATTGGCGATCGGTCTTTTGGCTATTCTGCTGAGGCTGTGATCACGCTCACAGAAGCGGCAATGCGAGGGCTTTCAGAGGCGAGCGTCGCAGCGGTGGTCAAACACATGCCTGGCCAAGGTCGTTCGACGATGGACACGCATTATGATTTGCCATCGGTTGGCGCGGATATCGCGACCCTTCTGCAAGACATGTCCATTTTCAAGGCATTAGCGGACCATGTGCCCATGGGCATGACATGCCACGTGATCTTTGAGGCTTTTGACCCACACTTGCCGACAACCATTTCTCCGACCGTTATTTCTGAAACCATTCGTAAGCGAATCGGATTTGATGGTCTTCTGATGACGGACGATTTGGGCATGGACGCGCTGGGAGGGGCGCTGGCAGATCGCGGCGCAAAGGCGCTTGCGGCCGGCTGTGATGTGCTGCTGCACTGTTCCGGCTTTTTGAAAGATCCAGACGCCATTTTGAAAGAGATGGAAGAGGTGGCTGAGGCTGCCGGCACACTTGAGGGCGCCGCTCTTGCGCGGGCCCATGCGGCCGACGAGAGCGTCGAAGCGGCACAAGCATTTGATACTGAGCAAGCCTGGGACCGGTTCAACGAGCTGATGTCCGGCGCAGAGGCGAGGGCGTAGCTATGGAATTGGTCGCAAACGAACTCGTCACCATGGATGAGGATGTCGAAGCCGAAGACATCTTTTCCATTGATGTTTCCGGCTATGAAGGCCCGCTCCATTTGCTGCTCGACTTGGCGCGTAAGCAGAAGGTCGACCTGCTGCATGTCTCGATCTTGGAACTTGCCACGCAATATCTCGGCTTCATTCAAGAAGCGCAGGACAAGCGGATTGATTTGGCGGCGGATTATCTGCTGATGGCCGCCTGGCTCGCCTTCTTAAAATCGCGTCTCTTACTGCCGAAGCCGAAAAAAGAAGATGATGGCTCAGATTCGCCAGAAGATGATGCACTTAAGCTCGCCTTCCGGCTGAAGCGCTTGGATGCCATGCGCGAGGCCGGTGAAGCGCTGGTGGATGGCAATCTACTCGGCCGCGATGTTTTCCTGCGCGGCATGCCAGAGCAACCAAAGGTCGTCAAAACCACCGAATATGACACGACGCTGTATCATCTGATGCAGTCATTTGGCGGTATCCGCCAACGCAAGGCCAAAGAGGCCCCGCACACAATCGAGAATCAATTCGTGCTGCCGCTTGAAAGCGCGCGCGACAATCTCCGTAATTTGAGCCCGAAACTCACCGAATGGGCGAGTTTGGATGACATTCGCCGTCAAATGGTGAATGTCGATCCGGATGTCCCGCCACGATCTGTCACCGCAAGTGTCTTCTCCGCGACGCTGGAATTGACGCGGGATGGAGATGTGGACGTGCGCCAAGATGCCCACTTCGGACCGCTTTATCTGCGCAATAAGACGCAGCCAACAGAGGGGATCGCCCCATGACCAAGCCAGAATCTTCCGTCCCGATCGAGGACGCACCAGAGGACATTCGCCGCGCCGTGCAGCAACTCTCATTTGCCTATAAGCGTTCCGCTGAGACGCTCTATGAAGCTGAAGATGAGGCCATGGCGGAAGCCGTGCGCCGCGCTGAAGCTGTTTTGTTTGCCGCGGGCCAACCGCTCGAAGCGAGTGAAATCGCCGAAGTCTTGCCGCAGGGCGTAGATGTGCCTGCTGTCTTGATGACGCTGAAATCGACCTATGCCAATCGCGGCGTGAATCTGGTCGAAGTGGCCGGCAAGTGGCGCTTCCAGACCGCTGATGATCTCGGCTTCCTGTTCGTTGAAGAACGCCATGAGCAGAAAAAACTCTCTCAAGCGGCGCTCGAAACGCTGGCCATCATCGCCTACGGGCAGCCTGTAACCCGGGCCGAGATTGAGGCCGTACGCGGCGTTGCCGTTTCCAAAGGCACAATCGATGTATTGATGGAAGCGGGGTGGGTCAAAATTAAGGGCCGCCGGCGCACGCCAGGGCGCCCAGTAACGCTCGGTACGACCGACAAATTCTTGGAGCATTTCGGGCTTGAGAGCCTTGATGTCCTGCCAGGTCGCGCTGAACTGGAAGCCGAAGGCCTCCTCTCAGATGTCATCCCGGACGGCTTCTATACGGATGGAAGCAGCATCCATAATGAAGGCGACGATATGGGCCCTGAAATCGACGCGGATGAGGATACTGACTTCGTCACAGACTATATCGGCGACGAGGTCGAAGAGGCGTCAGAAGTCGAGCACTAGTCTTTTTCTCTGTGCCAAACCGTCTTGTAACCATTGTAAGCTAGGGTTTGGCGCGTTATCTCAACGCTATCAACTTGGAGAAACTGGATGTCGCCTAGTATTTGGCAATTGCTGATCGTTGCTGCTGTCGCCCTTTTATTGTTCGGCGGTCGCGGACGGATTTCTTCGATTATGGGCGATATGGCCAAGGGCATTACCAGCTTCCGCAAAGGCTTGCGCGACGAAGACGCGGAAGGCAAAGCGGTCGAAGGCGATGACATGGTCAATATCACGCCCGAAAAGGAAAAGGCTGAGTCCAAGGACTAATCAACCAGATGAGCGCGCGGAAGGCGTAAAAGATGCTGCCGCAATTCGGATTCAGCGAACTCCTTTTCTTGGTGGTCATCGCCCTGGTGGTGCTTGGCCCGAAAGACCTGTCGCTCACCATGCGCAAGCTCGGCCAGTTTGTGGCCAAGGGGCGGAACATGGCGAACGAGTTTCGCGCCGCCTTCGATGACATTGCCCGCCAGGCCGAACTCGATGATTTGCGCAAAGAGATTGAAGACCTAAAGCGCGAGAATGCGGTCACCGAAGCCATTGATGATCTGAAATCGGTTGAAAAAGACATCAATGAAAGCGTCATGCGTGAAGAACGCGCGATGGCTGAGGAGCTGAAAAAGCCCACTGAAACGCCAAGCGCGCCAGAGCCAGAGCCGGAACCTGCGCCAGCGCCAGATGCCGAGGGTAAGCCCGCGACATGACCAAGGATCTGCCCGTCGATCAGCGTCCGAATATTGAAATGGACGAAATGGAGGCGTCTCGCGCGCCTTTGCTCGAGCATTTAAACGAACTACGCTCGCGTCTAATCAAAGCGCTGGTGGCGTTCTTGATCTGCGCCATTGGCTGTTTCTTCTTCGCGGGGCCCATTTTCAACATTCTGGTTGAACCCTTTATTTCGGCCTTCAAAACCCATGGCGTCACCGAAGATCCGCGGTTGATCTATACGGCGCCCTTGGAGTTCTTCTTCGTGAAGCTGAAGATCGCTTTGTTTGCCGGTCTATTTGTATCGTTCCCGATCATGGCCTGGCAGGTCTACGCCTTCGTGGCACCGGGGCTTTATAAGAACGAACGCGGCGCGTTCTGGCCCTTCTTGGTCTCGGCGCCCGTCTTGTTCACGATCGGCGTTCTGTTCGTCTTCTATGTGATGATGCCAC
>CAYNUI010000029.1:8532-15831 GCA_964400185.1 uncultured Hyphomonas sp. | reverse complement strand
CCATTGAGTATGGTCTTATCGCTGCTCTGATCGCTGTTGCGATCATCGGTGCTGTATCTGCTCTTGGTACAAACACCTCTACGACTTTCAACAAAGTCGCACAGCAAATGGGTTAAGTTTAAGACGTAAGTCTAAAACACTCTTTTGAGGAGAAGTCGCTGGGTTCGCTCAGCGGCTTCTTTTCGTTTGGGCGTCAAGCACTCCTTAAATCCTTTGCGTTAGCCAAGACGCTTCGTAGAGAATATGTGGAGTCGATCAGATGATCTTAGCCTTGTTTGCGTCTAGCTTTTTCGCACTTTGTATTTATGCCGCTCTGATCGATATCGAGACCCTGACCATTCCGAACTGGTTGAATGGTTGGCTCGCTTTCTTGTTTATTCCAACCGCAATCATCGCGGCCCCAGGCTGGGACGTGACCGGCATGCACCTGCTCGTGGGCGCGGTGGCGTTCGCGGCGTCCGTTGGCTTGTTCTTTCTAGGTGTCTATGGCGGCGGTGACGCTAAGTTCATTCCTGCCGTTCTGCTTTGGGTCGGTCCAGCCGGCGTGATGCCATTTCTAGTTGCGACAGCGCTCGCTGGCGGTGTGCTCACCATTCTCGTTGTAATGATGCGCGGATTGATGCCACGCGGCGTGACGCCCGGTTTTGGTGTGGCGACCTTTGAAGATCGCAAAGGTATCCCGTACGGAGTCGCGATTGCGGCGGGCGCATTTTATGCTGCCCCAGCCTCTCCACTCCTTTCGGATTTCTTAAGCCAAATCGCCGTGATCGGTTAACTATGCTTTAGCACGAGCGTGAAATATTGCCCTGGATTGACCTCCAGGTCCGCTGGAGAAACTAGGGACAAAAGGGACTCACAATGTCACCGATGCGGCTTATCATTTTGGCAGTTGCGCTGGTCGCAGCCGGCCTCGCAGCTTTCCTTGTACGCAACCTCGCAAATCAGCAACCAAAGGTTGTTGAGGGCCCGTCCCAAACGGTTGAGCGCATTGTAGAGATTGAAGTCTCGCAGCAGCAGGTGCTCGTTGCAAAAACGGATCTGCGGATCGGCACGCTGCTCACGCCTGAGCATTTTCGTTGGGCGAACTGGCCTGAGTCGACCATCAACCCGGCTTACTTCACACAAGAGTTCGCACCGGACTCCATGGAGACCCTGACCGGCAGCGTCGTGAAGTCCGCCATGTGGGCCGACGAACCGATCATGCCGCAAAAGATCGTGCAAAAGGGCGAGACGGGTTTCATGGCGGCCCTGCTGCCAGCCGGGAAGCGCGCCGTAACCGTCGAGATTTCACCGGAGTCCGCGTCTGCCGGTTTTATTCTTCCGGATGACCGCGTTGATATTATTCTTACCGAAGAAGTTGAGCAGGTCGGCACCGACGATGACGATGCCCCGCCGCTTATGATCACAACAACCATTCTCGAGAATGGCCGCGTACTCGCAATCGATCAGACCTTTGGTGATGTCGATGGCATTCCAACGCTCACAGGTTCGACCGCGACCATGGAGCTGACACAAAACCAGGCTGAGTTGCTCGCCCGCGCCGCGCGCGTTGGGACACTGTCTCTCACCCTGCGTAGCGCCGCCGATGTGGGCTTCAATGAAGGCGAAGCGCTCGCCGACATCGAGTCACTGGATCAAGTCAATTCGGGACACCGCAAGGTCATGATTTATCGCAGTAACAAAGTTGAGGCGGGGGGAAGCTAATGCAGCGGTTATCGCCATTGCTTAAAAGCGCCACAGCAGGCTTGGTCATCGGGTTCGCCCCGTTGGCCGCTTTCGCGCAAGTGTCTGGAGACGTGAACCCGATTGGTGTCACCTCTTTGGAGGCTGGCGAAACGGGGGTCACGCGAACGGTGAAGCTCGGGACGAATAAATCCTTTGTGATTGATCTCGAGCGTCCTGCGACTGATGTTATTATTACAAATCCTGCGATTGCAGACGCGACTGTCCAAACCGCGAAGCGGATCATTTTCCGCGGCGTCCAGGTCGGGCAAACAAATGCCTTTGTGTTCGGCCCAGATGGCCGTCCATTGATCAATCTTGAAATTACCGTCGACCAAGACACGGCAATTATTGACCAGATGATCGCGCGTTATGTTCCAGATGCGCGCGTGAAAGTTGATAGCGCCAATGGAAGCCTCGTCGTTTCAGGCGAAGTCGACAGCTTGGTGCAATCTGATCAGGTCCTCCGCCTGGTATCGACCTTTTCGCCAACCGGGAATGCAGACGGTATCGTCAATATGATGAGCGTCCGCGCCAAGGACCAGGTCATGTTGGAAGTGCGCATCGTTGAGATGCAGCGCTCCGTCGTAAAGCAGCTCGGGATCAACCTCTCCGGTTCGACCAGCTTCGGTGAGCTTGCGAGCACGGTGCTTGGCCAGGCCTTTGATGCGGCTGGCGATCCACTCTTCTTCGATCCAGATACATTTGGTTTGAACACGCTGGGGCAAGGGGATGCATTGCAAACGCTTCAGCCTGCGGCACCGTTCTCCAACCAGTTTACGGTCGCAAGTTCGAATACATTTAACATCCAAGGCGGACCGCTGGGCGGATTAGCAACAAGCACGGGGTACACCAACTTTGTCGGTGATATCCCGCAGTCCTCAGTCGGCGCAGCGTTCAATGCGCTGGAGCGCGTTGGTATCGTTCGCACGCTGGCAGAACCGAACATCACAGCGGTGTCTGGCGAGAGTGCAAAGTTCCTCGCTGGTGGTGAATTCCCCGTTCCAGTGAGTCAGGATGACCAGGGCAATATCGGCATCGAGTTTAAGCCGTTCGGTGTCGGCCTCGCCTTCACGCCGGTCGTGTTGTCCGAAGGCCGGATCTCTTTGAAAGTCTCGACAGAGATCTCCGAGCTCTCAAATCAGGGTGCCTTCCAGGGCCAGTCTGTGGCCGGTGTGACCAATACGGGTCAGGTTGTGACCACGCAGTCGCTGTCTATTCCATCATTGACGGTGCGCCGCGCAGAGAGCGTGGTTGAGCTGCCGTCTGGGGGCTCGATGATGCTTGCGGGTCTTATTCAGACGCGCTCGCGCCAAACGCTCGACCAATTGCCAGGGATCAAGAAGCTGCCGGTACTTGGCGCTTTGTTCCAATCGCGCGACTTCTTGAACGAAGAAACCGAAATGGTCGTCATTATCACGCCTTATCTCGTCGATCCGGCGAAGAAGGATGAGCTGAAGACGCCTGCAGACGGATTCGTCAATGCGTCTGACCCGAAGACCATCTTCTTCGGAAAGCTGAACGCACAGTACGCTGAGGCCGGCAAAGGTCTCTCTAAAGACAATTACTCCGCACCTGTCGGATTTATTGAGGAATAGGTGAGCCAATGATGAAGCAGAAACATCTCCTAATTGGCGCCGCGCTGGGCGGACTGGCCCTTCTCTCTGCGTGTCAGTCGGGTCCACCAAGCAATGTCCCAACAGAGTATTTCACGGGGACGACGCTCGATCGCAATGCGATTGGCGTCAAAGAGCATACTGAATATCTCGAAGTCCAAATGGACCCGCGTGATACGCAATTGCGCATTCCAGAAGTGATGAAAGTCCAGGACTTTCTCGACGCCTATACCGATATTGGTCATGGGCCGCTGGTGATTTCTATGCCGCGGGCTGGCGACAATCCGCAACTTGCTGTCGGTGCCGTCTCAGAGATCCGCGACCTCGCCTGGGAGGCCGGGGTTGGCTACGAAGAAATGCTGGGCGCCGCTTATGATGCAAACGGCCGTAGTGCGACGCCAATTGTAATGGCATTCAAGACCTATAAGGCGATTGCTCCAGATTGCCCGACCATGGGCGAACTGGATGTCACCAACGCCATTTCAAACAGCGATTTGCCATCTCTTGGCTGCGCCATTCGAACCAATATGGCGGCGATGATCGCCGAACCTGCAGATTTGCTCGGCAAACGCGAGTTCGATGAAGGCGATTTGATGCGCAAGAATGTTCAATTGAATCTGTGGCGCCAGGGCTCTGGCACCGCCGCACAAAGGTCGCCAGCGGAGTCTGCTGTCGTCTCTAATGCGGTCAACTAAGGTTTTGTGAGTAAGGACGGGGAGTGAAGTAGAATGTCGGACGATAACGCCCTCTTCGAAGACGAATTCGAGATGGAATTCGAAGACGATTTTGACTCTGCGTTGGCTTCGGTCATTGAAGAGAGCGCGGAGCCTGAGCCCGTAGAACTCGATGCTCCAATGAAAGAGCTCGAAGAGTTCGATACCGATTTTGATGCCGGACTCGAGCAAGACGATATTGAAGATGAAACGCTGCCTGAGGCCGCGCCGATCACTTACACGGATCAGGAAGAGGGTGGCTATCGCGCTATCCCTGCGATTTCTGCGATTGCGTTCTGTGAGACGGGCCGTACGGCACAGCTCATGGAAGCGGTCGCGAATGATCGCCGCATGTCACAAGCCACCGTCTCAACCATGGATGGCGGCCTTGAAGCTGCGATCGAGTATCTTGCTTCTAACACGACGCCAAACCTGTTGATCCTGGAATCGTCTGCACCCAATGCGACGATGATTGCGCAGATTGATGAGCTCGCCGCTCATTGTGATGAAGGCGTGCAGGTCATGGTGATTGGTAGCACGAACGATATTGGCCTTTACCGCCAATTGATGTCGCGCGGTGTCAGCGAATATCTCGTCCCGCCAGTTGCGCCGGTTCAAATTGTCCGCTCAATCAGCCAACTCTTTGCAGATCCCGATGCGCCATTCGTTGGTAAGTCCATCTCTGTGATCGGCGCCAAAGGCGGCGTCGGGTCTTCGACGATTTCGCACAATCTGGCTTGGGCGCTGTCTGAAAGCACGCTGGTCAACACCGCATTGATCGACCTTGATTTGTCTTTCGGGACGACAGCTCTGGATTTCAATCATGAGAACCAGCAAACGGTCGCTGACGCGCTTCTCGCGCCGGAGCGAGTGGATGATGCGGTTGTCTCGAAACTGCTCTCTAAGGTCACTGACAGGCTGTCTTTGTTCACGGCGCCGGCGACGGTGTCTCAGATTATGGACATCCCATCGGAATCGTACAGCACGATCGTCGATACAGTCCGCCGCGTGATGCCATTCGTCGTGCTCGATCTTCCGCACGTTTGGAATGAGTGGACATACAAAACGCTGCTTGGGTCGGATGAAGTGATCTTGATCTGTCAGCCGGATCTCGCCTCGCTGAGAAACGGTAAGAACATCATCGATGAGCTTAAAGCGCAGCGCCCGAACGACGCGCCACCAAAACTGATCCTGAATATGATGGGTGTGCCAAAGCGCCCTGAGATTCCTGCGAAAGATTTTGCTGCTGCGATCGATGTTGAGCCGTCTGTTGTTCTGCCATTCGATCCACAACTGTTCGGCACCGCCTCGAACAATGGTCAGATGATTTCAGAAACGAATGCGCATGCAGACGCGTCGGTTGCGATTGATCAGCTCGCCAGCCTTCTGACGGGCCGTGAGGTTCAGATTCAACAGAAATCACTCCTGAATAAATTGCTGGGAAAATAAGGTCTTAGAAGAGGGCTAAGTATGGCTTTTGGCAAACGAACTGGCGCACCTGCAGCGGCGAAACCCGCCGTTAAGCCCGCTATGCCGGCTGCTCCGAAGCCTCCGGTCGCCAAACCCGCACCCCCAAAAGCGGAGAAGCCGGTTGAAAAGGCCCCACCTGTAGAGGCGAAGGAGAAGCCAAAGCCGGCTGCGATTAAGCCGCCCGCTCCAGCGCCGACTGAAGAGAAGATCACCAATGTAAATGATCGCTCTGAAGAGTACTACGCGACCAAGACCACGATCTTTAACGCGCTGATCGACACGATTGATCTCGGTCAGCTGGCGCAGCTTGATCAAGAGAGTGCCCGCGAAGAGATCCGTGACATTGTCGTTGAGATCATCGCCATCAAAAACGTTGTGATGTCGATCTCTGAGCAAGAACACTTGCTCGATGATATTTGTAATGACGTGCTGGGTTATGGCCCGCTCGAGCCGCTGCTCGCTCGTGACGACATTGCCGATATCATGGTGAACGGTGCCGACACTTGCTATATCGAAGTCAACGGCAAGATCGAACGCACAAATATTCGCTTCCGCGACAATGCGCAGCTGATGAATATCTGTCAGCGCATCGTGAGCCAAGTTGGCCGCCGTGTCGATGATGCGAGCCCGATTTGTGACGCGCGCTTGCTCGACGGCTCGCGTGTCAACGTGATTGCGCCGCCGCTTTCGATTGACGGACCTGCGCTCACCATTCGTAAGTTTAAGAAGGACAAGCTGAAGCTGTCCGACTTGGTCAACTTCAAATCGATTTCAGAAGCCGGTGCGGAGATCCTCCGCATCATTGGTCATTCGCGCTGTAACGTCCTGATCTCCGGCGGTACGGGTTCGGGTAAGACGACGCTGCTCAACTGTTTGACCGGCTTCATTGAGCCAAGCGAGCGCGTCATTACCTGCGAAGACTCCGCTGAACTTCAATTGCAGCAGCCGCATGTTGTACGTCTCGAAACGCGTCCGCCGAACATCGAAGGCTCGGGCGAGATTTCGATGCGGGATTTGGTCAAGAACTGTCTGCGTATGCGTCCGGAACGGATCATCGTGGGTGAGGTTCGTGGCCCTGAGGCATTTGACTTGCTGCAGGCCATGAACACCGGTCACGATGGCTCGATGGGCACACTCCACGCCAACAGCCCGCGCGAGGCTCTGTCGCGTGTGGAATCCATGATCACAATGGGTGGTTTTAGTCTGCCGGCCAAGACCATTCGCGAAATGATTGTTGGTTCGGTCGACGTTGTCGTTCAGGCGTCGCGTCTGCGCGACGGTTCGCGTCGGATCATGTGTGTCACTGAAGTTATGGGCCTGGAAGGCGATACGATCGTCCTGCAGGACATTCTCAAATATGAGATCGATGGCGAAGACGATGATGGTAAGATCATCGGTAGCCACCGGGGCACCGGTATTGGTCGTCCAAAGTTCTGGGAACGCGCTCAGTATTACAATCTCGAACGAGACCTCGCCGCAGCTCTAGATGATTTGGTGTAACCGATGAATCTGGACGGTGATCTTCTTTTCTATCTGATCGGCGGACTTGCCTTTCTTTGTATTGCCGGTGTTGGCTTGGCCTTCACGAGTAATGGCGAATCGGAAAAAGCGTCGAAACGCGCGCGGCAGCTGGCATCTGGCGAAACGACCAGACGCACCGAGCGTAGCGACCCGAACGCCGCCCGTAAAAAGCAAACGCAGCAAATGCTCAAAAAGCTGCGGGAACAAGACGAGAAACGCCGTAAGTCTCTGACAGCAAACGATATTCAATCCAAAAT
>CAYNUI010000029.1:5805-8432 GCA_964400185.1 uncultured Hyphomonas sp. | reverse complement strand
GGCGGTAACTTGTCCGAAGCGCTTGGCAATCTCTCGGGCGTTATTCGCTCGCGTAAAATGATGCGTGAGAAAATTAAAGCGCTGTCGGCTGAAGCAAAAGCGTCTGCAGGTATTATTGGCGTTCTGCCATTTGCGGTGGGCTTCATGGTCTACCTGACGACCCCGTCTTACATCATGGAGCTGTTTACCAGCTCCGGCGGTCACACCGTCCTCTTCGTGGGCTTCTGCCTTTATACGATCGGCATCACTGTGATGCGCAAAATGATCAATTTCGATATCTAGGGGGCGAGGATGGAAGAGTTTGCAGCCTCATTAAGCGATCCAGCCTCCTTGCTGTCCATGGCCGTTGCCGTGGCTATGTTTATGACCGTGGTTGGTGTCATGCTCCCCGCCTTGAAAGGCGACAAGCTCGAAACTCGTTTGAAGCAAGTGACGTCGCAGCGCGAAAAATTGCGCCGTGCCAGCCGTGCCGAGCTTGAGCAAAAGGGCATTAAGCGCGAAGCCAAAGGCACGATCAGCGACATTACGAAAAAGCTCGACCTTCAGACCATGCTGGAGGATCCGAATATTGCGGCCAAGCTAGAACAAGCTGGCTTGCGTGGTCCGCGCCCGCTGACGATCTTCTATTTCTGCCGTTTCCTTCTGCCCTTTGTCGGGGCGCTCAGCGCGTTTATCTACATCTTCTTGATCAATGATTTTGGTCTGCAACCGACCATGAAATATGGCTCGATCATATTTGGCGCAGCGATCGGTTTCTATGCGCCGAACCTTTATGTCGGTAATATCGCGGCCAAGCGCCAGCAGTCCATCATGCAAGCGTTTCCGGACGCTTTGGACATGATGTTGATTTGTGTGGAATCCGGCATGTCAATCGAAATGGCCTTCGCCAAAGTGGGCGCTGAGGTCGGCACCGCATCGGCTGAACTTGCTGAAGAATTGCAGCTCACCACAGCTGAGCTCTCGTACTTGCAAGAACGCCGGATGGCCTATGAGAACCTCGCCCGCCGAACCGGTCATGAAGGCGTAAAAGCTGTCACCATGGCCCTCATTCAGGCCGAGCGTTACGGTACACCGCTGGGCGATGCTTTGCGCGTCATGTCCAAGGAAAACCGTGAGATGCGGATGTCCGCGGCTGAGAAGAAAGCCGCTGCGCTTCCGGCTCAGCTCACGGTTCCGATGATCCTGTTCTTCCTGCCGGTTCTGTTCCTGGTGGTGCTCGGACCTGCGGTCATCAAGGTCATGCGCCAGCAAGCCGAGAACAGCTAAAGCGAAATCGCTCGCCTCGCTCAAACAAAATCTACTTTTAAAGGTAGCTTGTTTAGCCGCCCTGTGAGCCACGCAGCTTAGGGCGCAGGCCTACCGGGTTTGTGGCCGGGGTTCCGCCGTCGAGTTCGCTTTCCAGAGGCTCGGTCATCGCTTCAGACGCGACAATCGCTTCGCGAAGCTCTGGCATAGGCTCTTGGGGCCCAGGCGTGCGCTGAACGTCGGAGATCACTTCGTCCAACGAGTTTAACGACCCATAGTCCCGCGTCGGCAGCATCATATCGCGAAGGGCCCGCTGGTTCTCTTCAACTGAACGGGCAGGGGCAGTCGGGTCGACGTTGACCATTTCATCAAACTTACCTTGCAGGCCAAGTACGAGCGCTAGGTTTTGCCGCACGCGCACATCGGCTCCAGGTTGCGCATTAGCCTTTTGCAAAACGAGCTCAGCTTGTTGCAGCTGCCCGGTCAGGGCGAGCGACAGGCCATAGTTCGACAAAGTCGAAACACGATCAGGCTCACGCTCGAGCGCGATCTGATAGGCTTCTTGCGCCTGGTCATGGCTTTCTAGGCGATCAAATGCGAGTCCGAGGGCCGCCAGGGGCGCGGCGTCCGTCTCTGGTGACAAGTCAGCGCTGCGTAGAAAGGACTGCGCGGCTTCAGTTGGCTTGTTGGCCGATAAGAATGAGCGTCCAAGCTCGAGATAAATCTCGTAACTGTTCGGATGGATCGGAAGTGCCGTAGTGGCAATTTCGACAACCCGGTCATGGCTGCCAATCCGGCGCAGAGCACGCATAAACGATACGGTGGTATCCAGGTCGCCGGCATTCTTCTGATATTCGTTGGCCCAGAAATTGGCACGCGTAATGGGGTCAGAGCGTTCGGCTTGCGCGATTTCTTCAGGCGTTGCCGGTTGCAGAGCGTTTTGCACGGCATCCTGATAGGCCTGCTCTTCCGCTGACAGGGTTTCCCCGGCATCTGTCGTCGCGCAGCCAGCCATGGCCAGCAAAGCAAGACCGGGAAGGGCGCGTTTAACAGTATTGGCTCTGGACATTTTACGGGCTCCAAGGCTGTAAGAGGTCCAGACATGCCAGCAACCTGGTCAAGATCAGGTTAACAAAACTGGTCACGAAATTAACTTGTAGGGATATCCTGATGCCAAAACATCCTGCTCTGGTCGAAAAAGCCGACGCGCCTGCGCAACTTTACCTGTTTTCTTCGGAAACCTGGAGCGAAGAAGCGGCAAGTGACCTGCCAGCCCCGCTTGCGGCCTTGGCCAAAGCAAATGGATTTGAGGGCGGTCTCGGGCAGTTTGTGATTCGTTCGAACGACGATGGTGAGATTGTCGACCTGGTCGGCGGCGTCGG
>CAYNUI010000029.1:3747-5705 GCA_964400185.1 uncultured Hyphomonas sp. | reverse complement strand
ATGGTGCATGCTGTCGGGCGGGCTGGCCCTCAGGAGCCGCGCATCATGGAGCTGACTTGGGGCAATGACGGTGATCCTCAGGTGGCGATTGTCGGCAAGGGCGTGGCCTTTGACACAGGCGGGCTCAATCTGAAGACCGGCAATTACATGCGCCTTATGAAGAAAGACATGGGCGGCGCGGCGCATGCGATTGCGCTGGCGGAACTCATCATCGGCGCTGGGCTTCCGGTTCAGGTGAAGCTCTATGTGCCTGCGGTCGAGAATGCGATCTCTGGCACAGCCTTTCGACCGGGCGATGTTTTGTCGAGCCGCAAAGGGCTCAGCGTTGAAATCGACAATACCGATGCGGAAGGTCGCTTAATCTTAGGAGATGCGCTGGCGCGTGCGTGCGAGGAAGACCCAGATCTCTTGATCGACTTTGCGACCCTGACCGGAGCGGCCCGCGTGGCGCTCGGACCGGATCTTGCGCCTTATTACACCGATGATGAAAGTCTGGCGTCTGGGATCGCGGAGGGGTCTGCGGCAAGCGGTGATCCAGCTTGGCGGATGCCGCTTTGGTCGCCATATAAGTCGATGCTGAAAAGCCCGATCGCCGACATCGTGAACAGCGCCTCTGGCGGCATGGCCGGATCGATCACCGCGGCGATTTTCTTGAAACAATTCGTCGATGCGAAGTCTTGGGTCCACTTAGATGTTTGGGCATGGCGTGAAGGCAAATATGGCCGCCCGGCCGGCGGCGCGGCGTGCGGGCTGCGGGCGATGTGGGAGACGGTCAAGGCGCGCTATTCTTAGCGCTCGTCACTGATCACGTATCGCGGGCCGACGCCGAGCCGGTAGGCTTTATCGTCCGGATTGTACAGATTGCAGGCTTTGAGCGATAAACAGCCACAGCCAATGCAGCCATCTAAGCGATCGCGCATGCGTTCCATCATCGCGATCCGTTCATCCAGCGTTTTGCGAAACGACCGACTGATCTTGCTCCAGTCAGCCTTGGTTGGCGTGCGCCCTTCTGGAAGGGCCGCCATAACGTCTTTGATCTGCTCAATGCTGAGGCCAATCTGCTGCGCGATCAAGATGAACGAAAGTCGGCGTATATCTGAGCCTTCATACCGGCGTTGATTGCCGTCATTGCGATCAGGCGTGATCAAGCCTTTGCGCTCATAGAAACGAATTGCCGAAACAGAGAGGCCTGTCCGCACGGCTAGATCACCAATTGAAAGCCCGCGTTTCATGCCCATGAAATTCTCCAAAATAAAAGCTTGACCTAAACTTAGGTTGAGGAATTACACCAACATCCAAGATGAATCAAATTCAGGAGATAAGGATGCAAAAAGCAATCTTGGAACACGTGAACATGACGGTCTCAGACCCTGATAAAACCGCGGAAATGTTGAGCGACTTGTTCGGATGGAAAATTCGGTGGAGTGGGGAGTCCCTTCACAATGGCCGAACGGTGCATGTGGGAAATGAGGACGATTATGTTGCGCTTTATAGCGTTGGCTCACCGCGTTCGTTAGGAGACAACGAAAACTACCGTCTGGCAGGGGCGGTCAATCATCTCGGGATTTTGGTCGACGATCTCGCAGCGGCAGAAAAGCGGATCTTAGAATACGGGATCAAAACCCATAGTCATCAAACCTATGAGCCAGGCAGCCGTTTCTATTTTCACGATCATGATGGGATCGAATATGAGGTGGTCAGCTATGCTTGAAGGATTGATCCACGCTTACTTTGATGCCTTCGAAAAGGGCTGGGCCCCGAGAGATTTGACCCCGTCACATCTTCTTGACTCGCCAAGGTCTCAAACCGCGCTAAGCTCTTTCAGAGAGTTAGAGGGTAATACGAGACATGTTGAGAAATTGGATCGTCGCAAGCGTCGCCGCTTTGGGCCTAGGCGCCTGTTCAAGCTTGGCGCTTCAAACCGCCGAAGCGCCATCGGTTAAGCCACAGCTGGCAAG
>CAYNUI010000029.1:0-3647 GCA_964400185.1 uncultured Hyphomonas sp. | reverse complement strand
GACAATCTAAAGCCGACGATTGAATATGCGCGCAATGGCGCACCGATCCCGGAAGTGATCGCCTTCTATTGGTCGCGTGGCCCGTTGCGCTTTGAGCCTGCCTATGAAAGCGGCATGCTCGAAGAATATGACAATGCCAAAAAGACTTTCTTCTCGCCAACGCCGGTCGAGGGGTTCTTGTTCCGCAATCCTGACCTTGCCGATACGCTGACCAAGGTCGCGCTAAATGGGCGCGACGCATTCTATAAAGGCTCTATTGCCCGCACCATGGATGCGTATTTTGAACGGATTGGCGGATATTTGCGCTATGAAGATTTCGCCGCGCATGAAGGCGAGTGGGTCGAGCCGCTTTGCTCAACCTATCGCGACTTGGTCAAACTCTGTGAGCTTGGCCCAAACACGCAAGGCGTCGCGGCGCTCCAAATGCTAGAGATGCTCGAGCGTTTTGATCTGCGCGAAATGGGCTTCGGCTCTGCTGACAGTCTAATGGCACAAGTAGAAGCCAAGCGCCTCGCCTTTGCTGACCGCGCCGCTGGTTATGCGGACCCTGCCTTTAGCGGCATTGACCCGCGCGTCTTTATCTCACCCGGCTATAATGCGGCGAGAGGTGAAGCGATTGATATCAGCCAAGCCATGGCGCCGCCAAAGCCAGGTTTCTCTAAAGACGCACCGGTCAGCGATGATCTGATGCGCGCGGATCTGAAACTCGAAGATGGCGACACAACCTATCTCACCGTCACTGACAAAGACGGCATGATGGTCTCGCTCATTCAATCAAACTATCGCGGCATGGGCTCTGGCTTGGTGGCCGATGGACTTGGCTTCATGTTCCAAGACCGGGGTCAATTGTTCAGCCTGGACCCAGACCATCCGAATGTGTTCGAGCCCGGCAAACGTCCGTTCCACACGATCATTCCAGCCTTTGCCTTCAAGAAGGATATGCCGAGCTGTCAGACCGCCGCCGTGGCGCCAGAAGTCGCGTGCCCATACGAGCCCTGGCTGAGCTTCGGCCTAATGGGCGGAGGCATGCAACCGCAAGGACACGTTCAGGTCATTCTCAATTTGATTGATTTCGATATGGGCCTCCAAGAGGCGGGCGACGCCGCGCGTTGGGAGCATCGTGGCGGCTGTGAGCCAACCGATGGCCTGAATGGCGATGCCTGCGAATCCGATATGGGGACGGTCCATTTGGAAAGCGGAATCCCGGTCGAGACGCGGATTGAATTGGAACGCCGTGGACACAGCGTGGTCTGCTGCAACGCCAATGGTGGCGGCTACCAAGCCATCATGCGCGACTTTGAAAGCGGCGCTTGGATCGCCGCGACAGAAATGCGCAAAGATGGCAACGCTGACGGGTACTAGTTTTTCGAAGGGATGAAAGCGGCCAGTCCACCTACAGTCTTTGGTCTCGTTCAAGATTACTATACGTGGCTTTGAAAGCCTGCGCGGACTGGCTATTCCCGCTTCCAACAGAGATGTGCGTAGCACAAACTTGACCTAAGGGCAATTTAACCCTGGTTTAGGCGCGCTGGACCCGCCCTCTAGAACACCCCATATCTGCGCGCATGGAAGCCTTCGCCAATCTGCTTGAGCGCCTGCTCTTAACGCCATCCCGCAACGGGAAACTGGCATTGATGGTGAACTATTTCGCCACGGTTCCAGACCCGGAGCGCGGTTGGGCGCTTGCAGCGCTCACCAATGAGATCGACCTGCCTGGCGTGAAAGCGGGGCTGGTCCGACGATTGGTTGAGAGCAAAGTCGATCATGAATTGTTTCGTCTGTCTTATGACTATGTCGGCGACCTTGCTGATACGGTGAGCCTCATTTGGCCAACCGAGCATGGCGCGAACTATGTGCCGACCTTGAGCGAAGTGGTGGAGGAACTGTCCGAGGCGACAAAAGCCCAAGGCGAGCGATTGATTGAAGGTTGGCTGAATGCGCTGGATGCGCGCGGACGATGGGCTTTGCTCAAGCTCGTCACAGGAGGCTTGCGGATCGGCGTCTCAGCCCGTCTCGCCAAAGTTGCCGCCGCGCAGTTTGGCGAGGTCGAAACGAGCGAGGTAGAAGAAATCTGGCACGGGCTCGAGCCGCCTTATCTCTCGCTTTTCGCTTGGTTAGAGGGCAAATCTGACAAACCAAAGCCTGACATCGCCGCGCCATTTCGGCCGGTCATGCTAGCCCATCCCCTCGTGGCAAAGAAAGACCGGGACAATCCGGACGCGGTCGATCCAGACCTGATCACGCCTGAGACGTTTGCGGCTGAGTGGAAGTATGACGGCATCCGTGTTCAGGCGGTATCAGAGAAGGGTGTGCGGCGGATCTATACCCGTACCGGTGACGATATCAGTCACACGTTTCCGGATGTGCTCGCGGCTATGGAGTTCGACGCCGCGATCGATGGCGAGCTTTTGGTCCGCGCACCGAATGGCGGTGTCGCGCCGTTCAATGAGCTGCAGCAGAGGCTCAATCGCAAAACGGTCACCAAGAAGCAAATGGATGCGCGTCCCGCCTTCATCCGCGCCTATGATCTGCTGGTTGAAGGCGAGGAGGATTTGCGGGCTCAGCCATTTAACGCCCGGCGGACACGGCTCGAGGCTTTCGTGGCTGGTCTTGAAACCGATCGTATCGATCTCTCACCACTCGTTGATATTGAAGGCGTCGAAGCCCTTGAGTCTGCACGCAACAATCCGCCGGCGCCAGAGATCGAAGGCCTGATGCTCAAACGGTGGGACAGTGCTTATGAGGCCGGACGTCCGAAAGGACCTTGGTTTAAGTGGAAGCGCGATCCGTTCCTGATCGATGCCGTGCTGCTCTATGCGCAGCGAGGCCATGGCAAACGTTCCAGCTTCTATTCTGATTTCACCTTCGGCGTCTGGCGCGAGGTGGATGGCGAGGATCAGCTCACTCCGGTCGGCAAAGCCTATTTCGGATTTACCGACGACGAGCTTAAACAGCTCGACAAGTTCGTCCGCGATAACACGCTTGAGCGGTTTGGCCCGGTTCGGTCCGTGACCGCCACCAAGGATCACGGGTTGGTTTTAGAGGTGGCCTTCGAAGGCTTGCAACGCAGTCCCCGCCACAAGTCTGGTATCGCGATGCGTTTCCCACGGATCAATCGCATTCGCTGGGACAAACCCTCCGCTGAGGCCGACCGACTTGAAAATTTAGAAGCGCTTCTTCCCGCGACGGCGTGATAGACATGTGACCGAAGCCTGTTAGGCCAGGCGCATGAATTTTCGCGACTTCATACTTTTGTCTGCGGTCTGTTTCGTTTGGGGCTTAAATCTAGTGGTGACCCGCTGGGTGGTCGCGGATGCGGGTGTTCCTCCAGTTTTCTTTGCGGGGATGCGATTTGCCGGTATCGCTTTGGTCCTATTCTGGTTTCTAAGGCCGATCCCGAAAAACCTAGGCACACTGTTCTTGATCGCGATGGGCATGGGCGCAGTGCACTTTGCCCTTCTGTTCATGGGGCTTGCCAATGCAGAGGCCAGTTCTGTCTCAGTCGTTGGGCAGCTCGGCGTGCCGTTTTCGACGCTGATGAGCATGGCCTTTTTGGGTGAGGTCGTCGGCTGGCGGCGCGGACTTGGGATTATGCTCGCCTTTGCTGGCGCGATCTTAATCGCTGTCGATCCAAACACATTCCAGCT
>CAYNUI010000028.1:12685-16028 GCA_964400185.1 uncultured Hyphomonas sp. | reverse complement strand
CGATTGTGCAAAGACTGAGCGCCGAAGTCCCGCAACAAAAAGCGGCGGTGTAAGGGGGCTCAAGGATGGTCGAGGTTGCCCTTCGTCCACGCTCTGCCACAGGCCGTCTCTTAGAATGGCATCGGGGACTCGATTGGCCGATCTTAATGGCCTGCATGATCTTGCTCTGTACGGGACTATTGATGTCTCTGGCCGCAGGGCCACCGGCTGCGGATCGTCTCGGCTATGCAGACAGCTTCCACTTTGTCCGCCGTCAGGCCATGTTCGTTGGCGCGGCGGTGGTGGTTTTGGTCGGCACCAGCCTGTTGGAGCGGGTCTGGGCAAGGCGGATCGCAGCTTTGGTCTTTTTCGGATCGCTGATCTTACTCGCCTATATTCTGGTCTCTGGATATGAAGCCAAGGGCGCAACGCGCTGGATCCGGATTGGCAGCTTTGGATTGCAACCATCGGAGTTCGCCAAGCCTTCCTTGGTGGTCCTGACCGGTTGGCTCTTAGCGCAGCGGGCTATGTATCCAAAAGGGCCGTGGGCGGCGATCACGCTGGTCTTTTTCTGCGTAACGCTTGGCTTTTTGCTGTTACAGCCTGATGTCGGTCAGTCGGCGCTTTTGGCGGCAGCCTTTATCGTCACCTTCTTTGTGTCCGGACTGCCTTGGCGCTGGGCCGCGGTATTTGCGAGCGGCGGGGCGGTGCTGTCCGGCATTCTCTATGCAACGCTCCCGCACGTTCGGTTCCGGGTGAACTCCTTCATCAATCCGACTGAATATGACACGTATCAAATCGACAAAGCTTCCGAAGCCATCGGCCGGGGTGGTTTATTCGGCGTCGGCCCGGGCGAGGGCAAGATCAAGACCTCGCTGCCCGATGCGCATACTGATTTCATCTATGCGGTCATGGGCGAAGAGTTTGGCTATATCGCCGCGGTAGGTCTGATTTTCGTCTACGGGTTTATCGTCTGGAAGGGGCTGCGCGCCGCGGCCCGTCTGCATGATCCGTATCCGCGTGCAGCCGCGTCCGGATTATTTGCGCTTTTTGGTCTTCAGGCCGCCATAAATATCGCAGTAAATGTCAGCCTGATACCACCAAAGGGGATGACCTTGCCATTCGTCTCTAGCGGTGGCTCATCGATGCTGGGCACGGCGCTGACGCTTGGATTGGCGCTCGCCTTGATCCGGCGCGGACATACAAGCGTGAAGGGCTAAAATGAGTGACAAACCCCTCGTCGTAATCGGGGCTGGCGGAACCGGCGGACATATGTTTCCGGCTGCCGCCTTTGCTGAAGAAATGGCGTCGCGTGGCTGGGAAGTTGGCTTGATCAGCGACAGCCGTGGTCTTCGCTATGCCGAGAAATTTCCCGCCGACTGGAAAACCGAAGTCCAAGCGGCGAGCCCGAACTTGCGCAAACCCTGGACGCTGCCAGGGACGGCTTTGAAGCTTCGCGCAGGCGTGAACGCCGCCGTCCGCAAATTCAAAAAAGACAAAAAACCCGCGCTCATCGCTGGCTTTGGCGGCTACCCCGCATATCCAGCGCTCTCCGCCGGCCGACGACTTAAGATCCCGCTTCTTATACATGAGCAAAACGCGGTCCTTGGCCGGGTCAATCGCGCCTTTGCCAAAGAGGCGGCTGTGGTTGCGTCCGGCTTTGACCGGCTCGACCGCTTGCCGGGTGGTGCCAATCATCAGCCAATTGGCAATCCGGTTCGCGCGCCCATTGCGGCGGTCCGAGATGTCCCGTTCCCGAGCATGGACGGCGAGCTTACCGTCTTCATCACTGGCGGCTCACAAGGTGCGAAAATTCTTGGCGAAGCGATCCCGCTCGCGATCGCCAATCATATCCCGGCGCCTTTGCGGGTGCGCTTGAACGTCGTCCAGCAAGTGCGCGAAGAACAGATGGATCAGGTCCGCGCCATCTATGACAAAGTGCAAGTCAAAGCGACGCTGCAATCCTTCTTCTCTGACATGCCGGACCGGATTGCTGCGGCGCATCTAATCATTGCCCGGTCAGGTGCGGGAACAGTGAGCGAGATCGCCGCCGTCGGGCGGCCCTCCATTCTCATCCCGCTCAAGATCGCCATGGACAATCACCAAGAGGCCAATGCGGAAGGTCTGGTTGAGGCGGGCGGCGCAGACATGCTGCTGGAAGACAATATCTTCCCCAATCTGCTCGGCGAACTGATCGCGCTGCGCCTCGGAGACCCGAATGAACTCTCAGTCCGCGCAGCGGCTGCGAAGGGGGTCGGCAATATTCGCGCGGCGCAAGATTTGGCCGATATGGCAGAAGGCATCGCATCCAAATGATCCGAATCTCCGCCTATCTCGCGCTCGCCTTTGGTGTCTTTCTCTTCATCGGAGAGGTCGTGCGCAATTGGGGCGATTGGCAATGGTGGCCGTTTTGGGTGGTGGATTATATCGCGGCGGCCTTGCTGATCTTCGGCGGACAACGCGCGCTCAATACCGGCACGGTGCGCTGGCTAAGTGGCGGCTGGGGGTTCACGGCCGCCATGTTCTGGATGTCCTTTTTCAGCCATGTCGAGAATTTGCGGCTGCAAGGCCCGGAAACGAATGGCCCAATTGAGGAGTCGCGTCTTACGACCATTATTGGCGTGATGCTGGCGCTCGCGCTGATTGGGTTTCTACTAGCGCTCCTCGGCAAGCGCCCGGACAAAAACGCTTAGCCTCAAGCGGCACGGCAGCTATGCGTCTCGTGCATCTTGGCCTCTTTCAGCCAAGCCCAGCCAAACGCTTCATCGCTGTCGCCATGCGTGCGCAGATATTCCAGTTTTTCGAGGGCTTCTTCCAAGCTCGGCTCGTGGCCTTCGGGCACCCACCACATGACAAAATGCATCTCGCCTAAGACTTCAAACCATTCAGCGCGGCGTTCATAGAACTTTTTATGCACCGTGCCCCAGACGAATTTTTCGAGGCTTTGCACGTCCTTCCAGACGCTCAAATTCGGCAGCAATTGAGGATCGCCATCGACCATGGCCTCTAATTGGCCTGGCTTTGGTGCGGCCGAGCTTTCCATCATCCAGACAAAGCCCGGCATACGACGGCCCAAACCATTGATCAGATCGAGATTGTCCATGAACTCTTGAACCCGAGGGTCGTCTTTCGGCGCAACCAAACGACCAATGTTCAATTCAGCTAAATGCATCGTCATGTTTGCTCCCTTTTCTCGCCATCCCAGTCATGCACAGTGTTTCGAGATGCACCAGCGAAATCCCGTCCTGACAGGCACAAGCTTGCCTCTCGGGCGCGGAACAGGCTAAGCGCTTTTGATCAAAATATCCGGACTGAGAGCTCACATGAAACCGTCTCCAACCCCGTTTCCCCTTGGCCCTGCACA
>CAYNUI010000028.1:6578-12585 GCA_964400185.1 uncultured Hyphomonas sp. | reverse complement strand
GTGCGCGCGGTCAATCTTAGCCCGACCACAGAAGGCGTGACCTTTGATGTCATGTTGCGCGGACGCTCAATAGATCGCGTCTTCTTGCCCATGGCGGGCGAGCATAATGTCTCGAACGCGCTTGCCGCCATTGCGGTTGCGGTTGAATTGGGCGCGAGCGATGATCAGGTGCGCCAGAGCCTCAACGCCTTTGGCGGCGTCAAACGGCGTTTCACCTCGGTGGGCGAATGGAACGGCGTCAAAGTCATTGATGATTATGCCCACCACCCGGTTGAGATCGAGGCCTGCCTCAAAGCGGCGCGCGCCATTCAAGGCCAAGGCCGGGTCATCGCGATCTCGCAACCCCATCGCTATTCGCGCTTGGAGGATTTGTTCGAAGACTTCGCGCAATGCTATCGCGAGGCCGATATTGCCGTGATCACGCCCGTTTTTGCGGCCGGCGAAAGCCCGATCGACGGGGTTGATCACGCCCATCTTGTGCAAAGCATGCAGGGGCATGGTCATAAACAGGCGCGGGTTTTGGACGATTTGGAAACCTTACCAGATCTTATACGCGAGATTGCTGAGCCCGGCGATATGGTCGTGTGCATGGGCGCGGGCAGCATTTCAGCGCACGCAAATGAGCTAATTGAGAAGCTCAATTCAGGCTAGTTATGGTGAATGGGATTTTACAAATTCCCATTTGCGTCCTGAGTCTTTGTCAAACCCTCGGCGTCACACTCTTTTTCAAAGGTGACGAGAGGGACGTACCGTGGGCCTTAGAACTGCGTGCTTGGCTGGCTTCGTGCTGGCGACGATGGCGGGAGTCGTGGCTGCGAATGAAGCGGTAGACGATGAACCCGTGCTGCGCTTGCGGTTGCAAGATCCTCTACTGGAACGCGTTTCTGGCGTCACCCTACGACCAAGATTTGACGCGGGTGTCACCCAGACCAGCGAACCGGTTCCGATGCCGAAAGTGACCGTCAGCGATGCCGGACGCGTGGGGAAATTCGCTTACATCTCGACCCCGCACCCCAACATGGTGGTGGCGGTGGGATCGACCGATGATGCGAGTGAAGTCGGTCGTCAAATCGATCGTGCAATTTATGAGATGGCCCGGGGCGAAATGCTGTTTAACCGCCAAACTGACAGCGCCCCCTTCATTGGAGTGGGGGTTCGCTCCGGGCCGGCAACACGTGGGTGGTCAACCGAAGCCACTGTGGGCATGGGCGTGGTAAACGCGCCCGAGAACAGTCGCTTGACGGCGGCCTATCAAAACGCCGCTTTGGCAACTTATGAGGCAGAAGCGCGGGCGCATTTCAGACTGCGTTACACGTTCTAGCGCCTCCGCGCGCTAATGGATGATGTTGGCCGTGACGACCTCGTTCATCGCGTTTGCGGTTTGAATCGCACGTTCGACCGATCTGATTACGGCTTCTGAGGCCGAACTTTTTAAACACTTCCCATCTGCGATATCCGAAATCCGCGTCGCGTGGGTGGCGAGCTTTTCGCGATCAAAGTTCACCTCTAAGAGGCCAACCGCTTTGGCGAATGCGATCGTCAGGCATAGACGTTCGTCCACCTCGCCGGCCTCGGCAAACATCACCGCTTCCATTTCGGTCTTTAGGCTTTGCTCCAAAACCGGCGAGGCTTCTGGCCAGATGGTGCGCGTGAATAGGCCAAAGACGCGGACCGTATCTTTAGACAGCGCGCCGAGATGGCAGAGCTCGTCAGCGAGCGTAGCGATAAAGTCTTTTTGATTGGCAAGGGCCGAGATCCAATGCGAGAGATCATGGCGCTTGGTCGCGCCGCCAATCTCGGCGTCACATTGCTGCAAGAAGGCGCCAAGGTTCTGGTTATGGCGAAGCGGGACCACTTCGTCGTCTTCCAATTCGATGGTCCCCTTTAAAAACAGTTCGGCAAGCGCCGCTCCGGCCAGGGCAGGCTGATAATAGCCATCTTCAGTTTTGCCTGTCTTATCGTCCAGCGTGAGCAGCAAGATCGCTTGCGGGAGGGTGATTTCCATTGGAAAACTCGGCTTTCTCGAGGGGGTTACGGATGTTAGAGCCATGTCTTCGCCCCTTTGCGCCAAGACGGACAAGCGTTAGGTCAGCCTATGTCCTTTGATTTCGATTCTTTGCCCGAACTTCGCGGCAAATTGCTAAAGAATGCATCACTCGCACCCTATACGTGGTTCCGGGTGGGCGGGCCAGCTGATGCTTTGTATTTACCAGCAGATGACGCCGATTTGGCGAGTTTCCTGAAAGCTCTACCAGAAGATGTGCCCGTGACGGTGTTGGGCGTCGGCTCGAACACAATTGTCCGCGATGGTGGCATTGAAGGCGTCGTCATTCGCCTGATGGGCGGCTATTGGGGCAGCGTGAAGCATCATGAGCTCGATGTCCGCGCGCGGGCGGGGGCCCTGGATCTCAATGTTGCTAAAGCGGCGGCCAAAGCCGGCATTGCGGGGCTTTCCTTCTTGTCGGGGATTCCCGGCTCCATCGGCGGCGCGGTGCGGACCAATGCAGGCTGCTACGGGAGCGAGCTCAGCGATGTTGTGACCGCGGTAGACGGGATCACGCGGGCGGGCGAGCCGATCAGCCTGACGCGCGAAGAGATTGGTTTTTCTTATCGCCATACAGACTTTGCCAGCGATGTGGTCGTGACGCAGCTGCATTTGTGCGGGTCAGAAACCGGCGATCCCGAAACGCTCGCCGACGAGATTGCTTCCCACCAAAAGCGCCGAGCCGAAACCCAACCCATCAAAGACAAGACCGGTGGTTCAACCTTTGCCAATCCAGATCCGCCTGGGACCCCAGACGCGCGTTCCAGCTGGAAGCTCATTGATGCGGCGGGTTGTAGAGGCCTGCGGGTTGGCGGAGCTATGGTCAGCGAGAAGCATTGCAATTTCTTGATCAATACCGGTGAAGCAAGCGCAGCCGATATTGAAGCGCTCGGCGAGCTTGTGCGGGCGCGCGTGCTAGATCATTCCGGGGTCGATCTGCGCTGGGAGATTCGCCGGATCGGACGAATCCAGTCGACCTAGAAACTGCCTTTCAGGCGCAGGGTCAGAATGTTTCCGAAGTTTCGATTGCGGTCTTCAACGCGGGTCAATTGACCAGTTCGATCCGGCGAGAACACCAGACGTTCAAGCCGTTCGTCAGAGTCCAGAAGATTGGCGAGAAAGATCGTTCCCGTCATTCCGAAAATATTCTTGTGCTCGATAAAGCCCCAAGAAAAGCCATTTGTCTGCTCGAACTGAATGCGAGCATCTCTTCTGAAGGTGGGCGAGTCTTGGAAGGTTTCGTAATTGATCCCCCAGGCCCAATCCGTGCCCGGAATATCATGCCGGAATTGGAGCATATACCAATGGATGGTGTTGCCGCTAAAGTCGCGCTCAAAGCCGGTCAGCGGGTCGTCCAAGAACGTATCTTGGAAGAAGCCCTCATATTCGAGCTGCGCACCTGTGAAACCGACATTGTCGAGCCGCAGCGTGCCCTCAAATTCCAAACCGTAGCGTGAGGCTGTGTCGAGATTGCCAGGGCCTTCACCCATCCCGATCGGCACTTGGTCGATGAGGTCTTCAATATCATTGTAAAAGACCTCTGCGGTCACCGCCCCCCAAGATCCGAAATCACGTTCCGCTTCGAGCGAGAAGATCCAACGTTGGTCCGGGACAATGTCGAGATTGCCCGTTTGATTGTTGCCAGCATTAAGATCGACATTTGAGACAAAATCGAAAAAGTCGAGCTGGCCGACCTCGCGCTCAACCGAGGCATTGAGGGTCAGTTTCTCATTCACGTCCCAGGCCAGCGACGCAGAGCCTTTGGGCCGCGTAAAAGACTGTGTCTGACCATTCGGACCATCCGACATGATTTCAGATTGTTCCGCCCCAAGCGAGACTTGCAGGCGCAGATCCGGCGTCAGCGAGCGGCCATGCGTGATGAACGCTTCGGCGCGGTTTTCCTCAACGCTGACAGCATCGCGCATGCCGACGGGGGCGATGGTCTCTAAGCTCATCGAGCGGAACATTTGCGCTTCGCTATCCAATGTGTTGAGCGCGCCTTCTAGAGAGACCTGCCAATCCGACCCATTCGCGCCGGCCCAGCTATACTCGCCGCGCAGAATGCTTTCGCTCTCATCTACCTCGCGTTCGAAAATCCGATTGGTGATGTTTTGGCCGTCTAAGTCGGCGCCGAAGAATTGCGAGCGGATCGGGCTATGCTCATTGCGCTGCAGGCCAATAAGTTTCAACCGTCCAACGCCGAGGCCAAACTCATAGTCACCACTAATCTCACTGCTCCATTCCTGCTCGTGAGAGGTGAAGAGCGTCTCGCGGATTGGCGTGCCGTCGGGCGCGAAGACGAAGCTGTTTTCCTTCTGGTCTGGCTCCCAGATGTAGTATTCGCCATTCAAGTTCGCGATATGCCCATTGCTGGGCGCCCAGTTTAAGCTGCCACTTAAGGTCACTTCATCGGCGAGGAAGCGGCTCGTTTCATGGCGAAACTCCGTCAGGTTGCCAGCTCCATCGAAAATATTCTCTCGGCCAGACGCCGTGCCGCGGCGCGGACCTGTTTCGAGGCCGACCGTCCAACCCAGCGTTCCTGTCTGTCCATTGGCAGAGAACTCGACCCAATCGAGCGCGGGTTCGAGGTTTTCTCTGTATCTCTGACGATAGGACCAGGTGCCTGAAATGCCATTGGCTTTGGCGATGATATTGGCGACTTGGCCAGAGAGGCCCGGGATATCCAAGGTCGCGCCATCGACGATCTCAATGCGTTCCACATTTTGCGCCGGGATGCGGGCCAGAGCGTCTGTCGCGCTGGTCGACTTTGATGAAATACGCTGGCCATTGATCAGGACATTCTCGTCCGCCTGACCAAAGCCACGCTGATCCTCGTCAGCTTGACGAATGCTAAAGCCAGGAATGCGCTCCACCATATCGAGCGCGTTGCGCGGGGCAAATTGTTCAAAGTCTGCGATGGTAAAAGTGCGGGGATCTTCACTGGGGGCGGAAGGGGCTTGCGCAAAGGCAAAGAGGGGAAGGCTGACCGCCAGCCCAGCGAGGAAAGGGGACTTCATTTTATTTGGGCTCCGACGCTGAAACCGATCCTGATGGCGGTCTTGTTACATGTGTAACGAAGTGGAGCAACCCCTATTGGAATTATTTTTTACATTTGTAACCAATGATGGCAGAAATGTGTTCAACCGGGCCAGATTCGGCGCGAAAATATTGTGCGGTGCGGCGAAAACTGACGGGTCAAAGAAGGCATCAAAATTGACCGCGTAAACGTCTGATCGGACCAATCGCACATCTCATCCTAAATCCTGCGCGGCCTTAAGAGAGTTTTACGACTTTGGTGCAAAATTGGCGAAAGTGGATCGCGTGGTGAATGGACAGACGATCTGCCTGATGGTGTTAAATCGGCCGAGCATAGACTTGGGCTACAAAGCGTATCAGGCGTGACGATGTCATTTCTATCTCCGATCACTTGTTAGAGTTGACGTTGAGACGAGGCGCCTCATGCCGCGAGCAAAAGGCAAAAAGAAAGTCCAAGAAGAGGTCTATGTCGAACCGGCGCAGATCTCGTCGGTGATTTTCGGTCTTGTCATGGTCGTCGCGATTATCGTCGCCGGCGCGGCCATGTTGGGCGGATCGCTCTCACAAGTGGGCAAGCGATGGGGCAGCGCCATGGATGGCGCGTCTCGGACCGTTGGCCTGTCTGTCGATACGGTTGAAGTGATCGGGCTTGAGCACATTCCGGCTGTCGCGCGCCAAATTAAATCTGCCGCTATGGTGGAGCCGGGCGAGAATATGTTTCGCGCCGACCCGCACTTGATCCGTCGCCGGGTCGAAGACACGCAATTGGTGACCAATGTCCGGGTCTATCGCCTCTGGCCAGATACAGTCATGATTTATGCTGACGCTGCCGAGGCCGCGGCGCTCTGGAATGATGGCGAGCGTTGGTCTGTTGTCGATAGTATGGGCCGCATCATGCCTAAGGCGCGCCCTCAAGATCATCTGGAA
>CAYNUI010000028.1:4101-6478 GCA_964400185.1 uncultured Hyphomonas sp. | reverse complement strand
GGCCGTGTGTTTTTGACGCCAAATAAAACAACACGGGGAGGGGCTGCTTAATGGCAACGAGCACACAGAGATTGAAACCAAGACATGTTGGCAAAGCCGGGACGGTGGTCGCGGCGCTGGACATTGGGTGTTCAAAAATCGCGTGTCTCATTGGCCGAGTAGACCCGGGCAGCCGCGCTGGATTCGCCTTCATGGGCGGCGGTCGCCAGCAGAGCCGAGGATTCAATGGCGGCTCGATCACCGATATTGAAGCGCTCGAACGCTCTATTCGTCTTGCCGTTGAAGACGCTGAACGGGAAGCCGGAGAGCGGATCGATCGTGTCATCCTCGGCATTACGGGTCCGAAAGTCGACAGCATGCTCGCGGAAGCTGAGATCGAACTCGGTCAGCGCGAGATTACCAGCCGCGACGTCCAGAAGGTCTGGGCGCAAGCGCTCAGCAAGACCGTCGCGAAAGAACGCGAACTCCTCGGCGCGTATCCGGTTATGTATGGCGTCGATGACCAAGACGATATTCGCGATCCGGTTGGCATGATCGGCGATCGCATTCGGGTTCTGCTCAACGTGGTCACTGCACCGAAATCCTTGGTCAAGAATCTGAAAGAGTGTGTGCAGCGTGCGCATCTCGGCATTGAACGGATCGTACCGTCTGCTCTTGCCAGCGGATCCGGCACACTGATCGAAGACGAGATTGAAAATGGCGCAATCTGCATCGACTTTGGCGGTGGCGTGACCTCTGTCTCTGTGTTCATGAATGGTGCGCCCGCATGGCTCGACCTCGTGAAAGTCGGCGGCGCCCGCGTCACAGGCGATATTGCGCAAGGCATCGGCACCACATTCGCTGCAGCAGAGCGGCTTAAAACGCTTCACGGCACCGCAGACGCAGAGGGCCCAGGCATGGCCGAGCGGATCGAAGCCCCGCGCCTTGGTGATGATGGTCGCTTAAAAGCTGGCCGGATGACGCGCGGCGAGTTGACCTCGATCATTGCTCCGCGCATCGAAGAATTGTTCGAGATGGTCCAAGCGCACCTGACCGCCAGTCCGCTGCGCCCGATTTTACCGAGACGGACCGTTCTCACCGGTGGCGCAAGTCAGCTTGCAGGTGTGCGAGAACTCGCTGCAGACGTCTTAAAGCAGCCTGTTCGCCTCGGTCGTCCGATAGATGCTGACATTTTGGGCGATAATTATGGAAATCCTGCCTTTTCTACAGCGGCGGGTCTGATAAGCTACGAATTGAAGGGGTTTGCTGACGCTTCAAAGGTTGGGGGAGCAGCAGCAGTCACCGGTGGTCCCGCCGGGCGTGGAGTGATTACAAAGGTCTTAAACTGGATCCGCGAAAATTTTTGAGCGAGATGACAGTCATTTAAGGATCTTTTAGGCGAGTCCCGTCATTCTTTGTCCTAACGAGACTTTTGGTGCGTAGATTTGAAAAGGCGGGAACAGGGCATGACGAACGAACTCAAACCACGGATTGTCGTAATTGGCGTTGGTGGTGCTGGCGGTAACGCGGTCGATAATATGATCGAAGCCAACCTCCAGGGCGTTGAGTTTTACGTCGCCAATACTGACGCTCAGGCCATGCGCCGCTCGAAAACTGAAAACCGCATCCAACTTGGCCTAGAGACCACCGCCGGTCTCGGTGCCGGCGCCCGTCCAGAGGTTGGCGAAGCATCTGCCCAAGAGTCGATGGACGACATTTTAGAAGCGCTGGAAGGCGCGCATATGGTCTTCGTTGCAGCCGGTATGGGCGGAGGCACCGGCACGGGTGCTGCTCCGGTCATCGCGCGCGCCGCCCATGATAAAGGCATCCTGACCATTGGCGTTGTGACCAAGCCGTTCGGCTTCGAAGGAACGCACCGTATGACGACCGCTGAAGCGGGTCTGACGAAAATGAAGGACGCGGTCGATACGCTGATCGTGGTCCCGAACCAAAATCTCTTCCGCATTGCCAATGAGCGCACCACATTTGCCGAAGCCTTCCGCATGGCTGACGATGTGCTCTATTCCGGCGTTCGCGGTATTACCGACCTGATGATCATGCCAGGTCTGATCAATCTCGATTTCGCTGATGTCCGCACCATCATGAAAGGTATGGGCACGGCAATGATGGGCATGGGCGAAGGCGAGGGCGAAGGCCGCGCGCTGGAGGCGGCCCGGTCTGCCATCGACAATCCGCTTCTCGATGATGTGTCTATGAAGGGCGCCAAAGGCGTTCTGATCAACATCACTGGCGGCTATGACATGACGCTGTTCGAGCTGGACGAGGCGGCCAATGAAATCCGCCGCGAAGTGGATGCGGACGCCAACATTATTCTTGGTTCAACCTTTGAGCCTGAGCTTGAAGGCCGGATCCGCGTGTCTGTGGTCGCCGCTGGCGT
>CAYNUI010000028.1:0-4001 GCA_964400185.1 uncultured Hyphomonas sp. | reverse complement strand
GGACGGCTTTGTTTTTTGGGGCACCTGCAACATACCGCAACAATGCTTTAGTTGAGAGTCGCGCGTCCTGTAGTGTTTATGCAAGATCTACAGGGAGAGTAGACTTGGGACGAGTAGAGTATCAGACCACACTAAAGACGCCTGTGATATGCGCCGGGATCGGCGTTCATTCTGGCGAGCGCGCACGCATGGTGATCAAACCCGGCGATGTAAATACCGGCATCCGGTTTCGCCGCTCCGATAAACCGGGTTCAGGCGACATTTTCGCGCGCGGTGACCATGTCACTGAAGTTCAGCTCGGAACCACGCTCACCAATGAGACCGGTGGCAGCATCGCCACGGTCGAACATTTCCTCGCCGCATGCGCTGGGATGGGGCTAGACAATTTGCTGGTCGAGATTGATGGACCAGAAGTACCGATCATGGATGGCTCGTCCGCGGTGTTCTGTGAGCTCTTCCACAATGCTGGCGTCCAAACTCAACCCGCATTGCGCCGCCGCATCCGGATCTTGGAAACGGTAGAAGTTAGCGATGGCATCAAATGGGCCAAGCTCTCACCGAGCCAAGACAATGTTCTAACGCTCAAGGCAAAGATCGAATTTGAGACCAAAGCGATTGGTACCCAACAAATGTCGATGCGCCTCGCGCCTGGCCTATTCGCGCGCGATATCGCGTTTGCTCGCACATTCGGCTTCGCAAATGATGTTGAAACTTTAAAAGCCATGGGCCTCGCCCGCGGCGGCTCGCTCGAAAACGCGGTCGTCATCGATGGCGATGAAGTGATCAATCCAGAAGGTCTGCGCAGCGAAGACGAGTTCATTCGTCACAAACTGCTCGATGCGGTTGGCGACTTGATGCTCGCTGGCGCTCCAATTGCGGGCATTTATGAGGCGCGCCAACCGGGCCATGCGATGAACAATCTGCTCGTACGCGCTTTACTCGAGCAGCCTGAAACGTGGTGCTGGGAAAGCGACGTTGAGGCCCTAGAGAGTTCTGATACGCGCACCTCTGTGTCCGCTTAAAGCCAGTCTGGTGCCGCCGTTTTTGTCGGGTCTGCTTCCATTTGCGGTTGCGGATGGCGTTCAAGCAATTTTTCGATAATCGCATCGGCGACCCGGCCCGCTTCGCGCAAGGGGGTATACTCCCAGCGTTCAAGAGAGCCCTCGAACCAGCGCGCGCAGCCGCGATCTATCAAGCTCTGATGGAGCCGATCAAATTTCGGGGCTTCGCCGGAGAGTTTGGCGATATGCAGCGGCAGTCCGTGCCAGGCGACATCGGACAACATGTTGGCGCTATCTTCGGTTACGATCGCAACGTCCGAGTAGAGGAGCCAAGCAAGATAGGGATTGGGCCCGTCTTGTTCGGTCGCCCAAAAACGGGCGCCAATCTGGTCGGCGAGTCGGCGCATCTCGCTGACAATCGAGACCGGTGTCCGGCGCGAACAGGTGATACGAAAGCGCCAGCCTTGCCCTGAGAGTGTTTCCAATTGTTGGCTGAGTCGCTGAGCTGCCGCGCGGGTAAACTTGTGCGTTTTTGAGTCGCCACCGAGAATGACCACGGCGCTCATCCCCCGCTCGTCCGCCAAGTCAGCAAAGGCCTGCCCGGCCTCTTCGATTCTATCTTCGGTGAAATGGGTCGGCGACCCTGTGGTGCGAATAACATTGTCGCCTTGCAGGCTGTCATGCTCCGGCACGACCACGAGATCGAACTTTTTCGGATCGGTTTTTGGGTCAAGAATTTGAACCGTGAGAGAGCGCTGCCCACTCCATTGGCGCAGCGCTGCAGTGTAGGGGGCGCTCCTGCGACCAGCAGCCACCCATAGGGTTGGCCAGGGGCTTTTCAGGTCCGCACGTTGCTCCGGCGGGAGCGCAAGACGAGGGGCTGGCCAATTGGCGCCGGGGAACCAAGTCCAAGGCACCCGTGGGTTCAGCGTAATCGGTTCAGAGCGATGGCCGCTTCCGACAATATGGCCAATCTGCAGCCAACGGCGGGTCTCGGAAAGCGCTGAGATAACGGCCCGCACTTGGGCGGCATTTCCAGCGCGACCATCGCTAATCGCCCAAATGGAGGGGCCAAGAGACTTTTGCGGCGAACTCATAGGTCTCGCCTGCCAGAGTTCGCCTGTGAGTTGAAGAACAAACCTCTATACGAATTTGATTTCAGCAATCTCATAGACCCGCGCCCCGCCTGGAGCTGCGACTTCTGCCTCGTCGCCTTCGCCTTTTCCGATCAGCGCGCGCGCGATGGGAGAGGTGTTCGAAACTTTGCCTTGAGCAATGTCTGCTTCGTCTTCTCCGACAATCTGATAGGTCGCCTCTTCTTCCGTATCGACGTCGATAATGCTGACCGTGGCACCAAACACAACTTTGTCGCCTTTAACCTTATTCAAGTCGATGACATCTGCGCGGGAGAGCTTGTCCTCCAGTTCGACAATACGGCCTTCAATGAAGGACTGTTTTTCCTTTGCCGCATGGTATTCGGCATTCTCAGACAGGTCGCCATGCTCGCGAGCTTCAGCGATGGCTTGAATCACAGCCGGGCGCTCAACCGATTTTAGATTTTTTAGTTCTGCGTCGAGGGCGGCATAGCCCCCGGCGGTCATAGGTGTGCGTTGCATGAATAAGTACCGTTACTGGTTTAGAGGACAGCGTCCAATCAAAAAGCAGGCGCGTCAAGTAGTGCAAAACGCCCCGTTTCGCAAGTTATGCGTCCTGTAAAGATTTCACCGAGAGCGGTTTTTCGCTTACGGCGCGAATAGCTTTCACAGCTGCGCGGCAGGCCGAAAGCGTGGTGAAATAGGGGACTTTCTGGATCAATGCGGTGCGCCGGATGGATTTGGAGTCCTTGCGGGACTGCGCGCCTTCGGTGGTATTGAACACCAAGTCGATCTCGCCATCGACAATGGCGTCTTCGATATTTGGCTTGCCTTCGAGGACCTTTTTCACGAGGCCCGTCTCAATTCCGTGCTCGCGCAAAAATTCGGCTGTGCCGGACGTGGCAACGATCTTGAAGCCCATCGAGATGAGGTCCTTGGCCGGTTCAACAATCTCAGGCTTGTCGGCTTCGCGCAGTGAGATAAACGCTGTGCCGCTGGTCGGCAGCGTTTCGCCAGCACCGATCTGGGCTTTCAAAAACGCGGTGCCAAAATCATCGTCCCAGCCCATGACTTCGCCGGTTGAGCGCATTTCAGGGCCCAGAATTGGATCGACATTGGCAAAGCGCGCAAATGGGAAGACCGCTTCTTTGACGGCGACTCGGCTGGCTTCTGCGTGGCGTAGATCAAATGCGGTCAGGGGCTCTCCGCCCATAATCTTCGCGGCAATAGATGCGATCGGCGCACCGACCGCTTTGGCTACGAAGGGCACGGTCCGGCTGGCCCGTGGATTGGCTTCGAGGACAAAGATCTCGTCGTCTTTGACCGCGTACTGAATATTGATGAGGCCGGAGACGTTCAGGGCTTTGGCAAGGGCAATGGTTTGCTCGCTCAAGCGGCCCAGAATGGCGGGCGACAGTGTATAAGGCGGCAGGGCGCAGGCGCTGTCACCTGAATGCACACCTGCTTCTTCGATGTGTTCCATTATGCCTGCGACATGGACATTCTCGCCGTCGCACAGAGCGTCGACATCGACTTCGATCGCATCTGAAAGGTACCGATCGAGGAATAGCGATCCGTCTCCAGCGACCGAGAGCGCATAGCCAGCATATTCGCGGACATCTTCGTCCGAGTGACAGATGCGCATAGCTGTCCCTGAGAGGACAAAAGAGGGGCGGAGCATGACCGGATAACCGAGCTCTGCAGCTTTCTCGAGCGTTTCCTCAAGCGAACGTGCTGTCGCGGATGGCGGTTGTTGAATGCCGAGATTAGAGAGAAGCGCCGACCATTCTTTACGATCTTCAGCGAGATCGATGCTGTCCGGACTGGTGCCGAGAATGGGAATGCCGGCCTGATTGAGTGGCTGAGCGAGTTTCAGAGGGGTTTGGCCGCCAAACTGCACGATAAC
>CAYNUI010000027.1:0-16118 GCA_964400185.1 uncultured Hyphomonas sp. | reverse complement strand
CGAGGGGCGGCTGGCCTCATCGCTGCCCAAGCGGCGATGGCGAACAATTCCAATACGACCGACCGCGAGTCGGCCCTCATCGAGGCGCTGGCAACGCGCTATAGCGAACTCGACACCAATGCTGTGGTTGAGAATGCGGGCGACTATGCGGACGCCATGGACACCGTCGCGCGCCAATTCCCAGCAGATAAGTTCATTCTGTCACTCGCCGCCGAGGCCAACATGGACACCCAACCTTGGGACTATTGGCAAGAGGGCGGCCGGGTGCCGAAAGGGCGCACGGCTCGGACGCTGGAGATGATCGAGACGGCGCTGAATTTCGATCCGAACTTCGCCCCGGCCATTCATCTCTACATCCACATCAAAGAATCCTCGGTCGATCCATTTGGCGCGGAGCCCTATGCAGATCGGCTCGCGGCGCAATCGCTCGGTGTCGGGCACCTCATCCATATGCCGTCGCACATCTATTTGCGGCTTGGACATTGGAAGAAGTCACAAGTCGCCAATGTCGCCGCGATTGCCGCGGATGAAGCCTACATTGCGGGCAGTGAGAACGCAGCCATTTATGGGGCGATATACTATCCTCACAATGTCCACTTCGTCGTCGCGAGCTCGCAATATGCAGGCGATAAGGCAACGGCGATGGAAATGGCTGAGAAAGTCGCTGCCGTCGCGACGCTAGATCCAGACGGGTTCGATCCGTTTGCAGAGCACATTGCTGCCTCGAAGCTCTTTACCGATTTGCTGTTCGCCGGGGACGACGCGGTCCTTGGTATGCCGGAGCCCGCCGCCGGACATCTCTATATGCGCACGGCCTGGCACTATGCGCGCGGCACAGTCTTGGCGCGGCAAGGTAACATCGCCGACGCCTTGGCGGAGCATGGACAATTGATGGCGCTGAAAAGCGCTGAGGGTCTTAGCGATTATACCGACCTGTTCGGTGTCCCAATGCCGGGAATCATGGACGTCGCTGGACTCACTTTGGAGGGACGCATTCTCGCCGGTCAAAACGATTTAGAAGGCGCGATTGATCGCCTGGAATCGGCGTCTGCGGCGGAAGCGAGCTTGCCGTATTTTGAGCCGACCTGGTGGTATTATCCGACCCGTCAAACGCTTGGCATGTATCTGCTCATGGATCGCCAGTATGACCGGGCGGAGCGAGAGTTTTTCAAAACACTGATCAAGGCTCCGAACAATGCGTACGCACTGTACGGGCTCTCGGAGGCCTATCGTCTGCAAGGCGATCAGCGCTCTGCGGACTATGCAAGGGCTCTGTTTGATGAGGCGTGGATGGGCGCTGCGGGTGAAACGCCTAAGCTGGATGAGCTGTAAGGGATGGACCCAAACGGTCTAGTTTTGCATCCACGCGGCACAACAATTGCTCAGCTAAGGCTATGAATTCGCCTGAGACACGAAAATCAATGAAGATGTCCCGTTTTTGGGTCGTTGCCGTGATCATCATGATGGTCATGCTGTCGGCCTGCGCAACAACGCCGATCCCAACGCGCACCGCAGTTCTTGCAGCGGATCGCTCCGCCCCAACGGTTCAGGTTGAAGATATTGATGACGCCCTCGCGCGATTTTTGAGCGCAGAAGGCGATCAGTTGATCCTATTGCCCAACCGGCTGCAAAAGGCGGACCTCGATTATTCTATGGACAGCTTGAAGCTGATCGATGGTTGGCTCGCGGATATTCACACGATCAATAAGTTGCAGGGCGATGCGGGCAAAGCGGGCGAGATCCTGGTCTTTGACGGTCGCGGCGACAATTCGGTCATCTTTGCTGGGCTCTATCTCGGCCAAGTCATCCGCGCCAATTCTGATCTGAACTGGCAATGGCAGCGCTTTGATACCTTCTTGGCGGCCAATCCTGTTTTCGCTGAGCATTATGGACGAGATCCAGGACTCGACACCTTCGTTCTCGTGGGGCCTCAAGGCGCCGCGACGCCGATCAATACGGCGTTGAAGCGCGTCCTCTACGGTAAAGAAGAAAGCGTCCACTTTATTGGCGAGTGGCTGCTGACTGAGGTCGACCTAGACGCAGCGATGAGCGGGCAGAACCTGCTGGGGCTCGATCGTAAGGATTGGCCGGGCTGACGTGAAGCGCCGCCGTCAGTGTTTCACGGATCGGCTGAATGTAAATGAGAAGGCGAGGGATAGAATGAGCGGCACCCAGATCGGGAGTTCGCCCAGTCCCGGCGTGTTCAAGGCTTCAGCCAGGTGATCATCCACACACCACCACAGCAAAAACAACCACATTTTTATATGTCCTTTCGTGAGATTATTATTGATAAACAATAAGAATTCCAGGCGGTGTTTTCAAGAAGCTGGGACGCAATTCTCGCCAAATTTCGGGTTCCCAGGGATGCGCGGTCGTTTCCTGGCCTCCTTGCGGCATTTCACCCTTTGAATTTGGCCCATTCAGTTCTACATGCGCCCCATGTTAAAATTGGAAAATCTCACCGCCACTGTTGGCGAAGACGACGAGGCCAAGACCATCATCAATGGTCTGTCTCTAGAAGTGCCTGCGGGCGAGGTTCACGCGATCATGGGACCGAATGGAGCGGGCAAGTCCACGCTGTCTTATGTGCTCACAGGGCGTGACGGCTATGAAGTCACCGGCGGGGAGGCGACTCTAGAAGGCGCTGACCTCTTGGACATGGATCCAGAGGAGCGTGCCTCTAAGGGGCTTTTCCTGTCTTTCCAGTACCCCGTTGAGATCCCTGGCGTTCCCGTGATGACCTTTGTCCGCACGGCGATGAACGCCCAGCGCAAATTACGCGGTGAAGACGAGATTTCGGCTCCGGATTTTATCAAGAAATCTCGGGAGATCGGCGGGCAGCTTAATCTCACATCTGAGATGTTGAAGCGACCGCTGAATGTTGGCTTCTCAGGCGGCGAGAAGAAGCGGCTCGAGATCTTTCAGATGATGATGCTTGAGCCGAGATTTGCGATCTTGGACGAAACCGATTCAGGTCTTGATATCGATGCCCTGCGCACCGTTGCAGATGGCGTGAATGCATTGCGCAGCCCGGATCGTGGCATGCTGGTAATCACCCACTATCAGCGTTTGCTCGACCACATTAAGCCGGACAAGGTACACGTTCTGGCCAATGGTAAAATCATCAAAACAGGCGGCCCAGAGCTTGCCCTTCGCTTGGAAGAAGAGGGCTATGATGGTGTGCTTGGAGAGGCGGCATAGTGGCGCTCTCGATTGATGCCCTCAAAGACAAGTTCAAAAATCCAGATGCGGCTGAGCTGGAGCTGATCGCGCGTTATGCGATGTTGCCCGAAAGCGGGCAGCGGGAGCGCGCCTTCGAAGCCTTCGCTGAAACGGGACTTCCGCATCGCCGGATGGAAGCGTGGAAGTGGACCGATTTCAAAGCGGCGCTCAAGCAAGTTGAAGCCTCCACCCATCACGCCGAAGGCACGCCGCTTCCAACCCTGGATAACCCGGTCATCGAGTTCACCCCGAATGGCGTCACACTCCCAAGCGTGCTGCCTTATGGAATTAAGCTCCATCAACGCGAAGATGCGCAAGCGCTCGGCGATGCAGAAGAAGTGCCGCTCGCCGCTATGACGGCTGCGCTAGCAGGACGCGTTGGCGGTTTGGATACACTGATCATTGAAGTGAATGAGCCGACGGATACGCCGCTCCATATCGTGACGCGTGGGGACAAAGACGAGACGAACTTTGCGCGCGTCGCGGTCATTGTGCGTCCCGGCGCGAGCGTGGATCTGATCGAAAGCCATCTTGGTGGCACAGGCTTCTCGTCTTTCCTCATCGAGGTTGGAATGCAAGACGGCGGTTCGGTGCGCCGGACGGTTTTGCAGCATGGGAGCCAAGACGAAGCCCAAGCGATCACGGCAATCGTCACGCTTGGCGAGAAGTCTGAGTACACGCAAACAGCATTGGCGTTCGGCGCGAAAGTCGCGCGCCTTGAAACGCGGCTGACGCATCAGGAAAGTGGCTCGCTCGCGACGCTCAATGGCGCTTATTTGGCCGCCAAAGGCTATCACGCAGACTTCACCAGCCATGTTCGCCATGGCGCACCATCCTCTGTGACGCGTCAGGTCACCAAAGGCGCGGTCTTAGATGGCGGCAAGGGCGTCTTCCAAGGCAAATTCTTTGTGCCCCGCACGGTCGGCCAGCACACCGATGCCGACATGCAGCATCAAGCGCTTTTGCTCGAAGACGGCGCGGAGGTTTTCGCTAAGCCGGAACTAGAAATCTATGCCGATGATGTTGAGTGTGCGCATGGCAACACGTCAGGTGCGCTCGATCCAAATCAGCTCTTCTATATGCGCCAACGAGGAATCCCTGAGGCCGAAGCGCGCGCTTTGCTGACCGAGGCCTTCATTGTTGAAGCTTTGGAAGAAGCGAGCGAAAGCGTGCATGAGGCTCTGCTTGAGGCGGCGCGGGAGTTTCTCGCGGAGACGGTAAAATGAGCCGTCCGATCGATGTCGATGCAATCCGCGCGGAGTTTCCGATTTTATCGCGCGAAGTGAATGGCAAGCCACTCACCTATCTCGACAATGCAGCAAGCGCGCAAAAACCGGACGCAGTCTTGGACGCGATGTCTGACCAAGCGCGCACCGCCTATGCCAATGTCCATCGCGGCATCCACACATTGGCGAATGAAACAACCGAGGCTTATGAGGGCGCGCGAGAAAAGATCCGGGCCTTCATCAATGCCGGCTCCGTCGAAGAAATCATCTTCACCAAAGGCGGGACCGAGGCGATCAATTTGGTTGCGAACGGGATCGCTGACGAGATCCGCCCAGGCGATGAAATCGTGCTCTCGATCATGGAGCATCATTCGAACATCGTGCCCTGGCATTTCCTACGCGAGCGCCATGGCGCGGTTCTGAAATGGGTCGATGTCGACGAAACCGGTGCGCTCGACATGGCGGCGCTGGAAGCGGTCCTGTCAGAAAAAACGCGTATGGTTGCGATCACGCACATGTCGAATGTGCTCGGGACGGTTACCGATGCGGCGGAGATTGCCCGTCTCGCGCATCGCGTTGGAGCCGAAGTCTTGTTCGATGGCTGTCAGTCTGGTGTGCATTTGGATGTCGATGTGCAGGCGCTCGATTGCGATTATTATGTTCTCACCGGGCACAAAATTTACGGCCCAAGCGGGATTGGCGCGCTTTATGGCAAAGCGGCGTCTTTAGCACGCCTGCGTCCGTATCAGGGCGGTGGCGAAATGATCGAAATCGTCGAACGTGAGCGCGCGACCTATAATGAAGCACCGCACAAGTTCGAAGCCGGGACGCCGCCCATCTTGCAAGCCATCGGGTTTGGCGCGGCTCTGGATTGGCTCGGCCAGTTCGACAAGAGCGACGTGCTCGCCCATGAGCACGCCATTTATCAGCGCGCCTATGAAGGCGTGCGCGGCATCAATGGTTTGACCGTGCATGGGACGGCGGTTGGCAAAGGCGCAGTCTTGTCATTCTCGGTCGATGGCGCGCATCCGCACGATTTGGCCCAAATCTTGGATCGATATGGCGTAGCGGTGCGGGCCGGACATCATTGCGCGCAACCACTAATGGATCATCTCGGCGTGTCCGCAACCGCGAGAGCAAGTTTTGCGCTCTATAATTCCGAAGCGGATGTGGACGCGTTCATCGAAGCGCTACACAAAGCGCGCGGCATGCTTATATAGGGATCAGAATGGCAGATGATTTGACCCCTCGCGACGTTATTGACGTTTCTGCGCCAGAGCCGGCGGCGGAAACGAAATCGGCGATTCCGCAGGCGGAACTCAATCGGATCACGGATGATCTGATTGCGGCATTCAAATCTGTCTATGACCCTGAAATTCCAGTCGATATTTATGAGCTGGGCTTGATCTACAAAGTCGATATCAGCGATGATCGCAAAGTCGACATTGATATGACGCTGACCGCCCCGGGGTGCCCTGTCGCGGGCGATATGCCGGGCTGGATTGAGAACGCCGCGCGGACCGTTGAGGGCGTTGAAGATGTCGAGGTCCGTTTGACCTTTGACCCACCGTGGGATCCGTCCCGCATGTCAGACGAAGCGCGTTTGGCGCTGAACATGCTTTAATTGAAGCGCAAGCGTTTCGTGCTTATGTAAGACCTATGGCCAGACGACCTAGACCGAAACTCGTAACTCTGACGGACGCTGCTGCGGCGCGCGTTGCGGAGATTATGGCTGACAAAGAAGCCGGATACTTGCGTGTCGGCGTCACCAATGGCGGCTGTGCAGGCATGGAATATGTCATGGACTATGTCGAAGCGCCTGAACCGCTCGACGAGATTGTCGAAGACAAAGGCGTGAAGATCGTCGTCGACGCCAAAGCGGTCTTGTTCCTTCTGGGTTCAACCGTCGATTATGAGACCACATTGCTGCATGAGAAGTTCACCTTCTCAAACCCGAATCAAACGGATGCGTGTGGCTGCGGCGAAAGCGTGACCATCATTCCAGCCGCAGCCGAATAGCGTTTACTGGGCCGCGCAACCGTTCGCGAAGGCGATGAAATCCTCATTCATCTCAGGCGGGGTAAAGCTGAATGTGCCGCGCCGTCCAAGGTCCAACGTGACCTCTGATCCTGTAATCGCGGCATTGTACAGGCGACGCTTAAGCTTCCCATCCGTTGGGGTCGCGAACTTGGTTTTTGTGTAGAACCGCCAGCGGTCCGTGACCGGCTCTTGATCTCCGACCGTCAAAGTCGCGCGCAAGAACACCGAGTTGGAGCGTTTTTCTTGGAGGTTCTCCATCAAGTTTCCTTCGATCCCGATGACCGCTGAAACTTTACCCTGATCGCTACAACTCAGAACCAGCGCAGGTTCATCGACTTGGGTTGTGTACACCGCTTTTGCGTCACTGTTCGGGATCAAAGTCCATTCATGAGTGTCGACTGTGTCGGAAGCGTGCGCGCTTGCTACGAATGTAGCGCCAAGGATGAGAGTTGGAAGCAGTTTCATATCGATCCCCTTACAGAGTTTATTGTTTTTCAATAACAGATTATTGATTAAGGGCAATACCGAAAAGCCGAAAAATTTGTAATCTTACGCAGGGCCGCGCCAAAAGCCTTTGTCAGCGCGCGATTAATGCGCTCAATTGAGTCATCGGGAGGCTTTTTCATGACACTCTTTTTGCTCGGCTTAGTCATTTTCTTTGGACTACATGTTTTCTCAGCGATCCGCTCGCGCGAACCTGAGTCTGATTTGAGACAGCGCCTTGGTGAAGGGCCTTATATGGGGCTGTATAGCCTCGTCTCCTTGGCGGGATTTGTGATGATCGTGTACGGGTTCGGCGCTGCGCGTGGGGCAGGGGTGCTCTATACCCCACCGATCTGGGCGCAGCATTTGAACCTTGTCCTGATGATCCCGGCTTTGATCCTGCTCGTCGCGTCCCAGCTTCCTGCCGGCCATATCAAGAAAATCAGCAAGCACCCTATGCTCTTGTCGATCAAGATTTGGGCGGTTGGCCATTTGCTCGCGAACGGGGAACTCAATTCCGTTATCTTGTTCGGCAGCTTCTTGGCCTATGCCGTGTTCGACCGGATCATGGTCAAGAAGCGCGGCGATAACGGGCCGGGGTCGGACGTGAAGCTTAGTCCGCTTATGGACGGTATCTCAGTGATTGTAGGGCTTGGCGCTTGGGCCGCACTGGCCTTCTGGCTGCACCCGATTTTGTTCGGCGTCCGCGTGATCGCATAGCGCCAGCGCACGCACTGCCTTGCAGCGCTGCCCCTGTCTGATAAAGCGAGCGCGTAAGGTAGATTAGGGGACCGCCATGTCCGCTCAAACTCAGGTTCGGCGTAAAACCGTCAAAGACATCGCGAAAGCCAAAGGCGGCGCCCCATTGGTGTGTTTGACGGCCTATGACGCTGTGGTGGCCGGCATTCTGGATCCGCATTGCGACATCCTGTTGGTTGGCGACAGCGTCGGCATGGTGGTGCACGGCTTGCCATCCACGGTCGGTGTCTCGCTTGAGATGATGATCTTGCACGGACAAGCCGTGATGCGCGGGTCCAAACAGGCGTTCGTCGTCGTCGATATGCCGTTCGGATCCTATGAGACCAATTCTGACCAAGCCTTTTTAAACGCGGCTCGGATCATGAAAGAAACTGGATGCCATGCGGTGAAGATCGAAAGCGGGGCGTATGCCGCTGCCCAGATCAAGCATATGGTGGAACGCGGTATCCCCGTCATGGGTCATGTCGGTCTCCGCCCGCAAGCGATCAATGTCGATGGCGGGTTTCGTGCAAAAGGACGGACCGATGCCGAGTGGGACAAAGCGATAGAAGAGGCGGTGGCCGCGGATGAGGCGGGCGCCTTCGCGATCGTCGTGGAAGGCGTCGTCCCAGAGCTGGCCGACAAAATTACGGCCTCTGTGAGCTGTCCCACGATTGGCATCGGCGCGTCGTCCGGCTGCGACGGGCAAATTCTCGTGACGAATGATTTGCTCGGCATGACGGACTGGGTGCCGAAATTCGTCAAAAAGAATGCCGACCTTAAAAGCGTTATTGAAAATGCTGCCATCACCTACGCAGACGAGGTGAAATCACGGGCGTTTCCCGGCGAAGCGCAAACCTACAAACTGTCTAAAACTGCGAAGAGCTAACCTTGTCCGTTGCGGGCGCGCGGCGGCGCGGCTAGGGTGCGCCAACCCGGCCCGAATTGTGCCTCTGGAGAGTATGTAATTGGCTGATATTTTTGAAGAAGTCGAAGAAGGCTTACGCCAGGATCGCGTGTCCAAACTGTGGAAGCGATATGGCATTTTCGCTTATCTCGGCGCGGCGCTCATCATTGGCGGCGTTGCTCTCAATGAATATCTGAAGGTTCAGGCTGCTGCGACAGTCGAGAAGAATGCCGCTCGCTTAGAGGCGGCGTTGAATGAAGTCGATGCGCGGAACTATGAAACCGCCGCGACAGATCTCTCAGCGATTGTCGCAGACGACATTGCGCCCTCAACTGTCGCTGCTCACTATCTTGCTGGCGTTCGCCTGGATGGGAATGGCGACGCGATTGCTGCAGCAGAAGTCTTGGAAGGGGTCATCGGCGAGGCGTCAGACCCAACCCAAAAGCTGGCTCTGATCAAAGCGGCTTACCTGAAAGCCGATACGTCGAGCCGCGCCGAGCTAGAGACCTTCCTGGCGCCGATTATCGACGATCAAAGCGCGTTTGGGGCGCTGGCGTCGGAACTGCTCGCGGCGAAAGCGCTGCAAGAAGGGGATATCGAGTTTGCCCGTCGTGAATTCAATTTCCTTCGATTTGCCCAAAATGTGCCACCTGGCGTGATTACCAGAGCCCAACAAGCCCTTGCGGCTTTGCCCCCAATCAGCGCAGAGGTGGACACACCGGAAGCCGCTGAACCAGAGGTGCTTCCAGAGGAAACGGACGCACCGATCGAGACTGAGGAGTCGCCTGAATGAGCCCGCAAAACGTGATTCGACTCGGATTGATCTCTGCATCCTGCCTGGTGCTCACTGCTTGTTCTGTTTTGGATATTGGGCGCGATCGACGCGAAGCTGAAGAAGCGCTCGAAAAGGAAGGCCGGATCACAATGGTGTTGGGCGATGATGCGCTTCAAGCCGATCCCGATCTCGTCAGCGAAATCGTCAATCTCTCTGAAATGCGTGATCTGACAGACGGCTGGCCGCAAGCGGGCAGCCGGGCGAGTAAGGCCACAGGCCATATCAACGTCGCCGCCAATTTGGACATCGCATGGCAGGCGGATGCGGGGAGTGGTTCAGATCGCAAGTCTGCACTGACGACACCTCCAGTTGCCTCAGCTGACACGATCTACACGATCGATGCGCGGCAGATGATTGCCGCAACCGATGCGAGCAATGGCCGCCGCATCTGGAGCCAACGGATCGACTCAGGCTCGCGCCGTGACAATACGGGCATCGGGTCGGGCATCGGCCTTGAGGGCAATACGCTGGTTGTCGCCAGTGGGTATGGCTTTGTCGCCGCTTTCGATGCGAGCAATGGCACTGAGCTTTGGCGGACTTCTACGGAAGCGCCGATGACGGGATCCCCGACCATCAAAGATGGTCGGGTGTTCGTGTCTTCAAACAATAACGAAGTTCTCGCGCTCGATCTTGAGACCGGCACCACGCTTTGGTCCGATCAGGCGATCGCTGAAACCGCACGCGTTCTCGGGTCTCCGAGTGTGGCCGCGGTTGAGGACATTGTGGTCGCGCCATATTCCTCTGGCGAAGTGATCGCCTATCTCGCCTCCAATGGACGTCGTCTCTGGAGTGAAGCGCTGGCAAGTGCGGGTCAGTTCACGCCGATTTCTTCGATCAATGACATTGGGGCGCGCCCCATCCTGGGCGGTGGTCTGGTTTTTGCGGCGAGCCAGTCCGGTATCTTCGCTGCGATTGATGGCCGAACCGGTAACCGGGTTTGGCAACAGCCGATCGGAACGACGCAGGCCCCGGCGCTCGCCGGAGAGTACATCTTCGTCGTTGGTGTCGATGCGGAGCTTGCCTGTATCAAGGCTGGGACCGGACAAGTTGTTTGGGTCACAGAGCTCGAAAAGTTCAAAAACACCAAAAAACAAAAGGGCCGGGTGACTTATGCTGGTCCTGTTGTCGCGAACAATCGGATCCTGGTTGCATCTTCTCGAGGCGAGTTGATCGCTTTCGATCCGCAAACCGGAGATGAGACTGACCGCTTGAAACTTGGCGATCCTGTCTATATCGAGCCGATTGCTGTTCAGGACAAACTGATTGTTCTCACCGATGATGCGCGTCTGATTGCTATCCGCTAAGACCAAGCGGGCGCGCACCTATTCTAATCGAGGCGCGCTATGCCGTTGAAAATCGCGATTGTCGGACGCCCCAATGTGGGCAAGTCCACGCTGTTTAACCGCCTCGCCGGTAAGCAGTTGGCGCTGGTTGATGACCAACCGGGCGTCACGCGCGACCGAAAGGAAGCCGAAGGGCGTCTTGCGGACCTGCCGCTCATTTTGATCGACACGGCTGGGTTCGAGGACGTGAATGATGGCTCGCTTGAAGCGCGGATGCGAGCGCAAACTGAAATCGCGATCCGTGAAGCAGAACTGGCGCTCTTTTTGATCGATGCCAGAGTCGGTGTCACCGCCATGGACGAACGCTTCGCGCAGCTCCTGCGCCGCGCCGACATGCCAATCGTGCTCGCCGCCAACAAAGCCGAAGGCCGCGCCGGCGATGATGGTTTGCTGGAAGCCTGGAACCTCGGCCTCGGCGAACCGGTCGGACTTTCTGGCGCGCATGGCGAGGGCCTGTCCGACCTTTATGCCGGTATCCGCGAAGCCTTGGGCGAAGAGGCCTTCTTGGAAGCGCTGAAAGAAGCAGAGGTCGAAGAACAAGACAGTTTCAATCACGGCATTCTCGACCAGCTCGAGGGGCTCGACATGGACGATCCCTTCTTGAATGAGAGCAAGCTGAGCGCCGCACTCGAACAAGCAGGCATTGATGATGAAGCCGAAGGCGAAGAGATCGAAGCAGCGAAAGCTGAGATCAAAACCCGTCCTATCCGTCTCGCGATCGTCGGGCGTCCGAATGCTGGTAAGTCGACATTGATCAATCAATTGGTCGGCGAAGAGCGAATGCTCACCGGACCGGAAGCGGGCATTACACGGGACTCGGTCACGCTGCGTTGGACTTGGGAAGGCCGCGAAGTGCGCTTGGTCGATACGGCCGGTTTGCGCAAGAAATCTAAGGTCCAGGAGCGGCTCGAGAAGATGTCGACGGGCGAGACTGTGCGCTCTCTCAAATATGCCGACGTTGTCGCCCTCGTGATGGAGCCGGAAGACTCGTTCGAGAAACAAGACCTGCAAATCGCCGATCTCGCTTTAAGAGAAGGCCGCGCCGTCGTTTTTGTGATCTCGAAATGGGATACGATCAAAAACCACGGCATGGCGATGAAGGAATTGGAACGGCGGCTGAAAGAGCACTTGCCGCAGGCCAAAGGCGCCGCTTTGGTGACCCTATCGGGGCTCACCGGCAAGCGCGTCGAACGCCTTATGCCTGCGGTCGCCAAGGCCTATGATGATTGGTGCGCCCGGGTCAAAACCGGAGACCTCAATCGCTGGCTGCGCTACATGATCGAACGTAACCCGCCACCGAGTGTTCAAGGCAAGCGGATTAAGCCGCGCTATATGGCGCAAATCAAAGCGCGTCCGCCAACCTTTGTCTTGATCGCGTCACGCGGGGACCAAATGCCTGAGCAATATAAGCGCTATTTGGTCAATGGCCTTCGAGAAGCGTTTGAGCTTCCAGGCGTGCCGATCCGTTTGCATGTCAAACAGGGGGCTAACCCCTATGCCGACAAAGCGCGGCGCAAGCACTGATAAAATCTGCCCTCTGCGCGACGCGAAAATCTGTAAACTCGACCTTAAGTAGTTGATTTTATTATACGCGCCTGAGGGAAAGCCATGGACCAGGCCGTCAGAAAACTTCGCAACGCGTCGGAAGGCGAGACTGCCCCGTCACAACGGGGCTTGTCGCGCCTATATGCAAAACTGATCGCCGAGAACAGCACGGAATCGATTGCCGTCACGAACGCAGACGCCATCATCGAATGGGTCAATGACGCCTATGTTGAAATGACCGAATACACGTTCGAAGAGTGTGTGGGTAAGTCGACGATCGATTTGACAATTGGCCCCGACACCGACCGGACTGTGTTGCGCGATATCGCATTGGCAGGCGCGCAACGCCAAGTGAAACGCTGCGAGCTTATCCACTATCGAAAATCCAAGGATCGATACTGGGCCGAATCAGTCGTCACACCGATCTTTGATCAAAACGATGAACTGACCCATTTTCTCGTGGTGTCGCGCGACATCACCGACCGAAAACTGCTCGAAGTTGAGCGCGAAGAAGCACGGCGCGTTGAAAAGGAGCGCCAAGCCGAACGTCGCGTTTTGTCGAAAACCACTGAATGGCTGTATGCAGCGCGCTCGCTCGATGATCTGTACAATGTCGTCGCCAAGTGCGCTCCGAAACTGATGCCTGAAAGCAGCGGCGCCTTGTACATCTATTCCAATTCCCGCGATGTGTTGGACATGGCGGTCGCCTGGGGAACTCTGCAATCTCCAGACTACATTGAGCCTCACGATTGCTGGGCCTTGCGCCGCGGCCGCGCTTATCATTTTGGTGAAGAAGACATTGAGTTTCCATGTGGGCACTATGATGAGGACGTCACCTCCTCCTTTTGCCTTCCGCTTCTGGCGCATGGCGAGACCATCGGCATGCTCTGGTGTCGTTCAAATGAAGAGAAAAGCGACGACAACGAGCAGGGGCACGCTCGCTATTGGGATTTGGCTTTGATGTTGGCCGAGCAGGTCAGTCTGACCATTGCGAATGTGCGCCTACGCCAAGAGCTCCAAGACCGCTCGGTACGTGACCCACTCACCGGCCTTTGGAATCGCAGATACTTCCTTGATACGCTACGCCGCGAGAAAGCCCGCGCTGATAGCAATGAGCTGGGCTTCGCGCTGATCTCAATCGACATTGATCACTTCAAACGCTTCAACGATCATCATGGACATGACGCTGGCGATCTAGTGCTAAGACGAGTTACGGCAGAACTGGTCGAAACGGCTGGATCGGCTGGGATTGTGTGCCGGGTGGGCGGCGAGGAACTCGCTGTCATTTGCCCCGACCTTGATGAGGCCTCAGCCATGGATCTCGCCCACAAGCTCCATTCCGCCGTGAAACGGGTTGAGATTGTTTATCAGGGTCAAATTCTCCCCTGTGTGACCTTCTCAGCGGGCGTTTCGACATATCCGTCTGATCACAGCTCAATCGATGACCTCATGCGCAATGCGGACAATGCTCTGTACCAGGCTAAGCGCGCCGGGCGAAATCGTGTCATCGCTTACAAAAAAGACGACGCGGAGCGCTGGGTTCTCGCGCGCGACGATTCTTAAGCCAGCCGCGGCTTAGCCAAGCAGATCACGGACCGCGATGCGGGCATTGTTCCGGTTTTCAGACGCTTCCAAAAGCGGCACCATATGAATAGCGACCTCTTCTGGTGCGGGCAGTGTCATCGGGTCTTCGCCGGGCATCGCGTCGGCGCGCATTTGCGTACGCGTTGCGCCGGGATCGAACAGGTTCACCCGCAAGCTTGTTTGCTCGTTCTCGTCCGCCCAAGCATAGACCAGGCCTTCGAGGCCCATCTTTGAAGCTTGATAAGGGCCCCAAAAGGCGCGCGGTCTTGGCACAACACCGGACGTCACGAATAGGGCACGGGGGCTATCAGACCGCCGAAGCAAAGGATCCATGACACGGATCAATCGCCAATTGGCGGTCAGGTTCACATCGATAACGTCATTGAACTGGCGCTCGCCGCCTGCTTGCAATGGTCCGATTGTGCCGAGCAAACCCGCATTCGCGAGCAGGCCATCCAAGCGTCCGAACTTTTCTGCCAACGCCTGGCCAAGCGGTTCAAACGCAGCGGCATCTTTCAAATCGAACGGAATGAGCGACATGGAGCCGCCGGCGCTTCGGACCTCATCGTCCAAAGTTTCGAGCGCTTTTTTAGAACGCGCCAAAGCGATGACATGGTGTCCTGCATTTGCGAGCGCGAGACATGCGGCGCGACCAATCCCTTGCGAGGCGCCTGTGACGAGAGTGATGCGTTTATCCATGCGCGCGACCTACTGCCGGAACGGCGACTAGTCTAGCAGGGAAAGCTGCCGCTCTTTGCTGCTTTCGTTTTGATCATGGTCGACAAGGCGCGTTGGATAGTCGCCTGTGAAACAGTGGTCAGCAAAGGCCGGTGTTTCCGGATCATAATCAACGCCGATCGCGCGATAGAGTCCTGGCACCGATAGGAAGCCGAGGCTTTCTACCTTCAAGAACTCACGCATCTCTTCGAGCGTGTGATTGGCCGCCAAGAGTTCAGAACGGTCGGCCATGTCGATGCCGTAAAAGTCTTGGTGGGTAATCGGTGGGCTGGCGGACCGGAAATGAATTTCCTTGGCGCCCGCGTCGCGCACCATTTGAACAATCTTGCGGGAGGTATTGCCCCGCACGATGGAGTCATCGACCAGCAAGACGCGCTTGCCTTCAAGCACGGCTTTATTCGGCGAGTGCTTACGCGACACAGCTTTTTGGCGGCCTGACTGGGTTGGCTGAATGAAGGTCCGGCCAACATAGTGGCTTCGAATGATGCCGAGCTGGAACGGCACGCCGGAATGTTCTGAGAAGCCGATAGCGGCAGGAACACCTGAGTCCGGAACAGGGACAACGACATCAATCTCTGCCGGATGCTCTATGGCGAGCTGGTGACCCATCTTGCGGCGCACTTCATAGACCGAACGACCATGCACGATGCTGTCCGGGCGTGAGAAATAAACATATTCAAACAGGCAAGGGCGAACCGGGCGGGACGGGAAGGGGTTATAAGACCGGACCCCATCCTTGTTGATGATAACGACTTCACCGGGATCAATCTCGCGGACGAATTCAGCGCCCATCAAATCTAAGGCGCAGGTTTCCGAAGCCAGTACATAGCCTGAGCCGATCTGGCCAAGCACCAGTGGGCGAAGCCCCGATGGATCCCGCGCGCCGATCAGCTTCTTATTGGTCATCCCTACAAAAGAAAATCCGCCTTCGATTTGGCGGACGGCATCAAGGAAACGATCTGAGACAGTGTCTTGGTCGGAGCGGGCGAGGAGATGAAGGATCACCTCGGTGTCCATGGTCGACTGGAAAATCGACCCCTTGCGGACGAGCTTCTTTCGCAGGGCCCGCGCATTGGTCAGATTGCCATTATGCGCGATGGCGAAGCCGCCGGTTTCGAGGTCTGCATAGATCGGCTGAATATTACGGACCGCAGGCTTGCCCTGCGTAGAGTAGCGATTGTGTCCGATCCCGGCCGAGCCTGGCAAACGCTCTGAGACATCGCCGCCAAAGTTTTCGCCGACCAGACCCATATGGCGTTCGCCATGAAACTTCTCGCCGTCGAACGTGGTGATGCCGCAAGCTTCTTGTCCGCGATGTTGAAGGGCGTGCAATCCGAGGGCAACGAGGAGGGACGCTTGTTCGAGGCCAAACACCCCGACGACGCCGCACTCTTCCCGGGGTTTGTCGTCATCATGGTCAAAGATCATTCGACTAACCCTCTCGGTCTGTACGTGGG
>CAYNUI010000026.1:7975-16732 GCA_964400185.1 uncultured Hyphomonas sp. | reverse complement strand
TAGCGGGCGCATCGAACCGTTTTTTCGCTTTCAGCACGAAAAGCGCCTGTTCTTGCGGAACAGCCGCGCTATGCTCTTAGGGATGGGAAGGCTTATCGCAATTTCAAATCGGACCGCGGCTGATCCGAGTGCGCGCGCCGGTGGGCTCGCTGTGGCGGTCTGGGAGTCGCTGAAATCGACCGGCGGGGTTTGGTTTGGCTGGTCGGGCGATATCGTCCCACAACCGAGCCGGGCGGTGCATCAGCTGAAAGATGATGGCGTCGAGTTCGTCCTCACGGATCTCTCAGAGCATGAGCACGACCATTATTATCTGCGCTATGCGAATTCAGTGCTGTGGCCGATCTTTCATTATCGGATTGATCTGGCGTCCTTTGATACCGAAGCGTTCGAAGTCTATGCCTCCGTCAACCAACGGATCGCCAACCTCGTCGCCGACCGCCTGCAAGACGGCGACTCGGTCTGGGTGCACGATTATCATTTCCTCCTCATGGGCGACAGTTTGCGGAGGGCCGGGTGGGATGGCCCGATTGGCTTCTTCTTACACATCCCCTTCCCGCCCCCGGAAGTGTTTCGCGCCCTGCCCGAGCATCTCTGGATCGCCCGCGCCATGTGCAGCTACTCCGTGATCGGGTTCCAGTCTGAGCAAGATCGCTCCAACTTTACCCGCTATCTGGTGGAGGATTGCAAAGCCGTCGACCATGGCGACGGGACCTATGAAGTCTTCGCCACCACGGTGAAAGTCGAGGCCTACCCGATCGGCATCGATGCGGGCAGTTTCGAAGCCGCCGCCACAACCGATAAAGCCTCTGAGGCAGCAGAACGGATTGGCCGCTTCTTGGGCGGGCGCTCTCTGGTCATCGGCGTCGACCGCATGGACTATTCTAAAGGCTTGCCCGAGCGCTTTGAAGCAGTGGGTCGTCTGTTCGATGACTACCCCGAAACGCATGGCAAAGTGTCGGTGACACAGATTGCGCCGCCGTCGCGCAGCAAAGTGGAAGAATATAGAGAGCTCCGCCAGCGCCTCGATGAGCTCGCGGGCCGGATCAATGGCGACTATGGCGATCTGGACTGGATCCCGCTGCGCTATCTTGCCCGGTCTTATGATCGCGAAGAATTGGCTGGCCTGTTCCGCATCGCCCGCGTCGCGCTGGTGACGCCGTTGCGCGATGGCATGAACTTGGTCTGCAAAGAGTTCGTCATGGCGCAAGACCCAGAGGATCCCGGCGTCCTCATTCTCTCCGAATTTGCCGGGGCCGCTGAACAGCTAAAAGCCGCGCTCCTGGTGAATCCGCATGACACAGGAAAGCTCGCCGAAACGATCCATCACGCCCTGACCATGCCGCTTGAAGAGCGCAAAGAACGTTGGGAAGCGCTGCGGAAAGTGGTCACCGAGCAAGATGTCACCTGGTGGCGACAGAATTTCTTGAAAGACCTAGGCTCGCTCCAGTCGCAAGAATCGTAAAACGAGACAGCCATGACCGAGACCAGCAGCTCTTCTTCAGCGGCGGCGCCGCGTCTGGTGCCAGAAAATGCGCTCTTCCTCGATTTCGATGGCACGCTCGCCCCATTGCAGGACGAACCGGACGCGGTGCATCTGCCAGAACAGGGCGCTGCGCTTTTGCTCAAGCTCAACGATATCCTCGCCGGCGGTTTGGTTCTGATCAGCGGGCGAGGTGTTGCAGACCTCTCCGCTCGAACGCCGCAGGAGCTGCTGCGCATCGGTGCGCATGGGCTGGAAATCTGTGAGCCGGGTCAAAGCGCTGAAGCCTCGGAACAGGCCCTTCCCGAAACGCTCACCATCGGAATTGAAAACGCACTCAAAGGTCTGCCTGGTGTGCGCTTAGAAGAAAAAGGCCAGGTCGCCGCCATTCATTACCGGCAGAACCCGGCCGCCGGGCCGAACCTCCTCGAGAACCTCTCTGCTCTGATCGAGACGGAACCCGAATACCGAATCCAGCACGGCAAAATGGTCATCGAGTTAAAGCCTGCGGGCGCTAATAAGGGCGTTGCGCTGCGCACCATCTGTGCACGGCCTGCTTTTAAAGACCGCTGTCCCATCATGGTCGGTGACGATACCACTGACGAAGACGCGATCCGCGCCGCCCAAGCCCTTGGTGGCTATGGCATAAAAGTGGGTGACGGCGAGACCAGCGCCGACTATCGATTGGCAGATCCGGGCGCGGTCTGGACGTGGATAAGAGAGATTGTGAATGAGCACGCTTGAACTCGGCATTATCGGCAATGGCACGGTTGCGGCGCTGATCGATCCGAACGCCTCTATCCAATGGCTGTGCCTGCCGCGGCTGGATGGCGAGCCGGTCTTTAATGCCCTGCTCGGCGGTGGCGGCGAGTTCTCCGTTACACTCGCTGATCAAGTGAGCGCGGAGCAGACTTATGTTCGCAACACCGCGATTGTTGAGACGGTGCTGAGGTCTGCAGACGGATCGGCGATCCGGATTACCGATTTTGCCCCACGCTTTTATGAGAGGGGCCGTTCGTTTCGTCCGGCCTCGATCGTCCGGCGGATCACGCCGCTTGAAGGCATGCCGCGCATCACCATCAATCTCAAAGCCGAGACCGAACGCGGTGCACGAACGCTCCTGCGACGACGCGGCGTCTCGCACATTCGGTTTCCCGATTACGAATATGATTTCCGCGTCACGACGAATGCGCCGGTCTCTTATGTCATGGATGACCGCGAATTCGTCCTCGACCGCGAGCTGAGTTTCATCCTCGGCCCTGATGAATCGCTCTCGGACAATCCAGAATCCATCGCTTCGGACTGGCTGCAGCGCACGCGTCACGATTGGAAAGAATGGTCACGCCGTCTCGCGACGCCGCCGGAGTGGCAAGAAGCCGTTATCCGCGCGGCGATTACGCTGAAGCTTTGCGTCTATGAAGAGACCGGCGGCATCGTTGCGGCGCTGACAACCTCGATCCCAGAACATGCCGGCTCAGAGCGCAATTGGGACTATCGTTTCTGCTGGCTCCGCGATGCTTACTTTACCGTGACGGCGCTCAATCGCCTGTCCGCAGTGGGCACGCTGGAACATTATCTCGGCTACCTCATCAACACGGTCGCGCTGACCAAGGGCGGTCATATTCAACCCGTCTTTGGGGTGGCACTCGAGCATGATTTGACCGAGGAAATCGCCGACCGCCTGCCCGGTTATCGCGGCATGGGTCCGGTACGGTTTGGCAACCAAGCTGCCGAGCACATTCAGCATGATGTCTATGGCCACGTCATTCTCGGCGCCGCGCAAGCCTTCTTCGATGACCGTTTGCTCAGCAAAGCCGGCGAGCTTGAGTTTGAACACTTTGAGCAAGTCGGTGAACGCGCATACCAAGTCTACAACACGCCAGACGCAGGCATCTGGGAGTTCCGGGGCATCGCCCATGTGCACACATCCTCGGCGATCATGTGCTGGGCCGCTTGTGATCGCCTGGCGAAGATCGCTCATGCGCTCGGACGCGAGGACCGCGTAAAGCATTGGGAGGCCCGCGCCGACGACATCCGCAAGACCGTCCTCGATCTTGCCTGGAATGAGTCCCGAAACGCCTTTACCGGTGCCTTTGGCGGTGAAGACTTAGATGCGTCCGTGCTCCTGATGGCGGAGATTGGCTTCATCGATCCAATGGACCCCCGTTACATCGCCACGGTCGATCGCATTGATGAAGAATTGCGCGTCGGCAGCCATGTCTATCGCTATCGGATCGAAGACGATTTTGGCAAACCGAAGACCGCCTTCACCGCCTGCACCTTCTGGCACATTGATGCGTTGGCCCGCGTTGGCCGCGTCGAAGAGGCGCGCGAAATGTTCGAAACGGTTCTCGCAACCCGGACCAAGCTCGGCCTCTTGTCAGAAGATGTCGATACCGAGACCGGCGAGCTATGGGGCAATTTCCCGCAAACCTATTCTATGGTCGGCATCATCAATGCTGCCGCCCGCCTGAGTCAGCATTGGGATAAGGTTGTCTAATCGCGAACACTAAGCGTCGGGCTCAACGACAACGAAATCATCAATCTCTTTGACCGTTTCCATCACCGGGAAGGTTGAGGTCTGCGCAATGCCTGGCAGTTCGGCGAGCACGTCGCCGAGCAATTCACGATAGGTTTTCATATTGCGCGTGCGGATCTTCAGAAGGAAGTCATATCCACCTGACATCATGTGACAGGATTGAATTTCAGGAACGCCCTGCACCGCTTGGCTAAAAGCATCCAGATGTCGGCGCGTGGTAGATTCGAGCTTCACTTGGACGAAGGTCACATAATCCTGCCGGATTTTTGCGGCGTCGAGCACGCCCTTATACTTTCGAATATAACCGTTCGCTTCCAACCGCCGAAGACGGTTGAGACACGGCGTCTTGCTCAATCCAACCGCGTCGGAAAGCTCGCTCACGGAGAGGCGGCCATCGGATTGGACGGCGCGCAGAATCTTCCGATCGAAAATGTCTAATTCTTCTATCATTCTGCACCCATATAGATCAAAACGGTTAAAAGTCTCACATATTAGGATCGAATGGTCTATCTGTGACCGATTTTTCGGCCATTTGAATGCCGATCTCATGATATACTGCTCCGCAAATGGAGCCCTGACATGCCCTACAGCCAAGCGACCACTGATCTGAGTTTTGCGGCGCTGAGCGCGGCTTACATACAGGACGAGCCAAGCTTGGTTCAGCATCTGGTCCAGACAGCGGCGCTCTCTCATCAAGACCGCGTGGAAATCACCGAGACCGCGACTCGGTTTGTCGACGCCTTGCGGCACCCCAGCAATAAGCCCTCCACCATCGACGCCTTCCTGCAAGAATTCAGTCTGTCTTCCCAAGAGGGCATTCTACTCATGCGGCTCGCTGAATCGCTGATCCGCACACCCGATACGGAGACGGCGACATTGCTCTTGCGCGATAAGCTCGCCGCGGGCGCGTGGAGCGATCACCTCGGCGCCAAGCCGGCGCTCGTCAAACTTGGCGCGGCCGGGCTGTCCTTCTGCAAAAGTTGGATCGTCGCCACGGGCGGGGTAGACGCGAAGCATTTGCTGGCGCGCTTGGGCGACCTGGTCATGCTGATGGCCGTTCGCCGGGCAATCGGCATCTTGGGTCGACACTTTGTCCTCGGCACCAGCATTGACGATGCGTTGCGCCGCGCCCGAAAAGACAAGACCGTCGGCACGACTTATTCGTTCGATATGCTCGGCGAAGCGGCGCTGACCGAGGTTGACGCCGAGCGCTATTTTTCAGCCTATAAGTCGGCGCTTCTGCGAATGGCGGCATCAATGACGGTGGACAACCTTCATGACGCTCCCTCGCTTTCGGTGAAGCTTTCAGCTCTGCACCCGCGCTATGAGTATACCAACCGCGATCGCTGCGTGCCCGCCTTGGAGGAGCGCCTGCTCGAGCTCGCCGCGATCGCCAAAGATGCCAATCTGGGTCTGACCATAGATGCCGAAGAAGCCGATCGTCTGGAAACCTCACTCTTGGTCTTCGGGCGATTGCTCGCCTCCCCTATCACGCAAGACTGGGACGGACTGGGCCTCGCGATCCAAGCCTATCAGCGCCGCGCCCTCCCAGCTGTGGATTGGGCGCTGCGAGCGACCGAGCATCATCACCGCAAAATCACTGTACGCTTGGTCAAAGGCGCGTATTGGGACAGCGAAATCAAACGCGCGCAAGAGATGGGGCTAGAGGATTATCCGGTCTTCACCCGCAAAGCGCATAGCGACATCTCTTATCTCGCCGCCGCCAGAAAACTTCTTAGCCGTCCCGATCTCGTCTATCCGCAATTTGCGACCCACAATGCGCACACCGCCGCCGCGATCATTCACATGGCGGGGGATCGAAAAGACCTGGAATTCCAACGTCTGCATGGCATGAGCGATGACCTCCATCGCAGCATTCATGACACTTACGGCTTGCGCGTTCGCACCTATGCGCCGGTCGGGCGCCATAAGGAGTTGCTCCCCTATTTGGTTCGCCGTCTTTTGGAAAATGGCGCCAACAATTCCTTTGTGAACCAATTGCTCGACCCGGACTTGCCAACCTCGGAGCTCGTCAGAGACCCGCTGGTCGAGGCCGAAACCTATAGCGGCGCTCCGCATCCAAATATCCATTTACCGCGTGATCATTTTGAAGGGCGCCGGCTCGCGGCGTCTGGTTTAGATCTCACCCAGTCGGGTACCGTTGAGACGATTGAGGCCTTGGCGCTGCCGGAAGACCTGACCTCGTCGCCAAGCTCGAACACCGATCTCGACCAAGCCCTGGCCGCCGTTCAATCCAGTGATTGGGGGACCCGCCCCGCACCGGAAAGAGCACAGCTCCTCAGACGGGCCGCGACGCTTCTAGAGGAGGAGAAGCCACGTTTCATGGCGCTCTGCGTCGCTGAAGCGAAGAAAACTTGGCTCGATGCCGATGCGGAAGTCCGCGAGGCGGTCGACTTCCTGCTCTACTATGCCAATCAAGCCGAACGCGAAGACGTGGCTGCGCTTCAGCCCCTCGGAACAGTCGCTTGTATCAGCCCGTGGAATTTCCCGCTGGCCATTTTCCTGGGCCAAGTGAGCGCCGCTCTTGCGGTCGGCAATACCGTGATCGCGAAACCCGCCGAGCAAACCCCGATCATCGCCGTTGAAGCGGTCAGCCTCCTACACCGCGCGGGCATTCCGAAGGAAGCGCTGCACATCATCCTGGGCGGCGGCGACATAGGCGCAGCCCTGATTGAGGCCAAGCAGATCACTGGCGTCTGCTTCACCGGCTCAACACAAACCGCCAAGGCCATCGCCCGAAGCCTAGCCGAAACGGGGCGCGGCACCGTTCCGCTGATCGCGGAAACAGGTGGCATCAATGCGATGCTGGTGGATTCCACTGCGCTGCTCGAGCAAGCTGTTCAAGACGTCGTTGATTCCGCCTTTCAGAGCGCCGGCCAACGCTGCTCGGCCTGCCGGATCGTGTGCGTTCAATCCGACATTGCAGATGCGTTTATTGAGATGCTGTCGGGAGCAATGGACGCTCTTGAAGTTGGCGCCCCCGCCAAGATCGATACCGATGTTGGCCCAGTCATTGATGCCGCCTCACAAGCGCGGATCCTGAAACACGTCGACGCTTTCCGCACACAATACCAAGCGATCGCCGAAGCTAGGCCTGCGTCCGCTTCAAGAGAAACGTTTGTCACGCCGATCGCATTCGAGCTGAGCAACATCTCCGACCTACAGGAAGAGATCTTTGGCCCGGTCTTGCATATCGTGCGCTTTGAACCTGAGGACTTCGATCAGGTCATTGATGAGATCAACGCGCTCGGCTTTGGCCTGACCATGGGCCTGCACAGCCGGATCGATGCCCGCCTGACCCGCGTCGCAGCGCGGGCCAAGGTCGGCAACCTCTATGTGAATCGCAACCAGATTGGCGCCGTGGTCGGCGTCCAACCCTTTGGTGGCCAAGGTCTCTCCGGCACCGGACCGAAAGCCGGAGGTCCGAACTATCTCGCGCGCCTATGTCAGCCGCCAGCGCGCGTCGCCGCGCACCTCCCGGCATCTGAGATTGAGCTTCCGGGTCCAACTGGCGAAGAGAATCGCCTCACCTATGTGCCCCGTGGACGATTGCTCTGCCTTGGCGGCGACACGCCCAGCGTGCTTGCGGAACAAGTCCAACGCGTTGAGGCAACCGGCAATCACGTCCTTACGTTGGATGAGGTTTCGACCGAAGTCTTGACCTCCGTAGAGAACATAGACGGCGTGGTTGCAGACGGAGCGATGCGTGACCTCGCTGCGGTCGCACTTGCCGCGCGTGCTGGCGCCATCTTGCCGTTACTATCCGCAACCGATGCCGTAGAGCGCTTTTATGTCGAGAAAACTGTCACCGTGAACACGACGGCGGCTGGCGGGAATGCCTCCCTCTTAGCGCAGGTTTAGGACGCAAGCGTTTGCCGCAAGGCCGACGCCCATCCGGTGACGAGTGCATCGCGATCTTCGACGGACATTTTTGGCTCAAAGCGCTGACCGGGCGCGCTTCGGGAGGCCCAGTCTTGTTCGCTGACCCAACCGAGCTGCATGCCCGCCAAGGCCGCCGCGCCAAGGGCGGTCATCTCCATGAAGTCCGGACGCTCCACGGGGCGCTGACAAATATCCGCAATGAATTGCATCAACCAATCATTCGCCGCCATGCCGCCATCGACCCGCAAGAGAGACACGCCTGCGCCATCAGCCTCGAACGCGGTCAGCAGATCATTGGTCTGGTAGGCCGCTGCTTCTAAGCCGGCGCGGACAATGTGTTCGGCCCGCGCCGCACGCGTCAGCCCGACAATCGTGCCGCGCGCATTGGCGTCCCAGTGCGGCGCGCCGAGCCCGGTGAAGGCGGGGACGAGATAGACCCCGGCATTGTCGGTGAGCGCCGCAGCTTTTGCTTCGCTTTCTGCAGCGTTGGAGATCAGCCCTAGATCATCGCGCAGCCATTGGACGACGGTGCCCGCATTGAAAATCGCGCCCTCCAGGGCATAGGCCGCGCTCCCACCCTCGATGCCGTATCCTAGTGTTCCAAGCAGGCGATTGGCGGAATTTGGTCTCGCTTCGCCGGTGTTCGCGACTAAGAATGCCCCGGTGCCATACGTGATCTTTGCTGTGCCAGGGCTCAAACAGCCTTGGCCAACTAAGGCCGCCTGCTGGTCGCCAATCGCAGACAGGATCGGCAGGGCCTTGTCAAACAGAGCCGGATCGGTCTCGCCATAGGCCGCACCGCTTGGCTTCACCGTCGGCAGGACGGCTGATGGCA
>CAYNUI010000026.1:4188-7875 GCA_964400185.1 uncultured Hyphomonas sp. | reverse complement strand
GTCTCGCCATAGGCCGCACCGCTTGGCTTCACCGTCGGCAGGACGGCTGATGGCACGCCCAACAGATCCAACATCTTGCTCGACCACCCGGCATTCGGATCCGTATTGAGCGGATAGAGCAATGTGCGCGACGCATTGGTGATATCAGTTGCGTGGACGCGGCCGCCGGTTAGGTGCCAAATCAAAAACGTATCGACGGTTCCAAAGGCAAGGTCACCCGCTTCTGCCATAGCTCGCGCGCCCGGAACACTGTCGAGCAACCAGGAAATCTTCGTGCCGGAAAAGTAAGGATCGACGAGCAGGCCGGTCTCTGCCTGAACGAGGCTTTCGGCCCCCTCGCCTTTTAGCGTTTCACAGGCAGCAGCGGTGCGCCGATCCTGCCAGATAATGGCGGGCGCGATGGGTGTTCCGGTCGCACGCTCCCAGACCAAAGTGGTTTCGCGTTGATTCGTGATGCCAATCCCAGCGATCCGATCAACGCCGCCAGCCGCTTCTATGGCCTGGCGGCAAACCGTCAGAGTCTTCGCCCAAATGTCGTTGCCGTCCTGCTCAACCCAACCATCATCCGGATAGGTGAGCCCCACTTCCTCTTGGGCCTGCGCAACAGGTGCGAAAGACGGATCGAACACGATGGCGCGTGTGGACGTTGTTCCTTCATCGATCACAAGCAACAGATCTGGGTTCGACATTCAGTCCTCCTATGCCGCCATGGGCGTGTTTTTCTTCAATAAATCGGGTTTTTTGGGATTTGCCCAGCCCGGCACTAATGTTCGTTTTCGAATACGAACCTCCAAGAATCGAATATAACAATAGCCGTGATGCCCTGACAACACACCTTTAAATATTCGAATACGATCTCACTTTCATCGTTTACGAACATGAAAAGTGCGCTTATGAATGATTTTGAGGAAACAAGGTCAGGTCATTTGTACGACATCCTGATTATAGGCGGAGGGATCAATGGCGCGGGGATTGCCCGCGATGCTGCGGGACGCGGCCTTAAAGTGCTGCTGTGCGAAAAAGATGATCTCGCCGCCCACACCTCCTCAGCCAGCACCAAATTGATTCATGGCGGTTTGCGCTACTTGGAACATTATGACTTTGCGCTCGTCCGCAAAGCTTTGATGGAACGCGAAGTCCTTCTCAAAGCCGCCCCACATATTATCTGGCCGCTTCGATTTATCATGCCGCATCACAAGGACCTGCGTCCGTCTTGGCTGATTCGTTTGGGCCTCTTTCTCTATGATCATCTTGGCGGTCGGAAGATCTTGCCCGCCACCAAATCGCTCAAACGTTCCCGCGACGCCGTCTTCGATCCACTCAAGTCTGAGTTCACAAAGGGGTTTGAATACTCAGATTGTTGGGTTGAAGACGCGCGCCTGGTGGCCCTCAACGCCGTAGATGCGGCAGCGCGCGGGGCCGAGATTATGACTCGCACCGAATGCGTCTCGCTGGAAAGCAAAGATGGTCATTGGGACGTCGGCTTGCGCGTGGACGGCCATATAGAAAAGCGAATCACGGCGAAGACCGTGATCAATGCCGCTGGCCCATGGGTCGATCATGTTGCGGGGATCACTGGATCACGGGCGAACGCTCCGAGTGTGCGTCTCGTCAAAGGAAGCCACATTATCGTGCCTGCGATGTTTGACGACGAGCGCTGCTTCATTTTCCAAGCAGGCGATGGGCGGATTGTGTTCGCTATTCCATATGAAGACGGGCGCTTCACGCTGATCGGAACAACCGACCTCCCCTTCGAAGGCGACCTCAACGCTGTTTCGGCTTCGGATGAAGAGATCGACTATCTCTGCAAACTCTCGAACGAGTATTTCGAGCGCCAGATTACCCCAGACGATGTCGTATCGACCTATTCCGGCGTGCGCCCGCTGTTCGAAGATCACGCTGCCGACGCCTCATCCGTCACGCGCGATTATGTGCTGAAGCTCGAAGAGCAAGACGGTGCGAATATGCTGTCCGTAATCGGCGGCAAAATCACAACCTATCGCAAGCTCGCAGAAGACGCCCTCAAAGTTCTTAAGCCGGCCCTGCCGAAACATTCCGGCGCTTGGACGGATACGGTTGCTCTGCCTGGCGGCGACATTGCTGGCGCAGACTTTGACGCGTTCGAACGAGAGTGCACTGCCCAATATGCATGGCTGGACGCATCGGTGCGACATCGCCTAGCGCGCACGTACGGCACCAAAATCCATGAGATCTTGAAAGACACATCAAGCGAAACTGACCTCGGCCGCCACTATGGCGCGGGTCTCTATCAGAAGGAGGTAGATTACTTGGTCAGGCACGAGTTCGCTCGGACCTGTGAGGACATCTTAGAGCGCAGAACCAAACTCGGCCTGCACATGAGTCCAGAAGAAATTAGCGCACTGCGAGATCATTTCGACCCTCGCCTCGTCGCGTGAACACCAGTGCCAGCCCAGGCACCAAATCAAAAAGAACCCAATTAGAATTCTAGGGAGGAATTAATATGGGCCACAAAATGAAATATGTTGTCAGCGCGAGCGTTGCGGCACTGCTGTGTAGCGGTGCAGCGATTGCGCAAGACAATGCGGATGCGGATGATGCGGCGGACCAACGCACGCTTCAGACGGTCACCGTGACCGGCATCCGGAGCTCGCTGAAGCGTGCCATGGACGTCAAGCGCGACAATAGTGGTGTCGTCGACGCCATCGCGGCTGAGGACCTTGGTAAATTCCCGGACTTGAACGTTGCGGAATCCCTTCAGCGTATTCCTGGTATTGCGATCGACCGCGCAGGCGGTGAAGGTCAAGCGGTGACGGTGCGGGGTTTAGGGCCGCAGTTTAACACCGTGCTTCTCAACGGTCGTCAAATTGCCACTGATAGCGGCGGTCGCGAGTTTAACTTCGACGTCCTCGCAGCTGAGCAAATCACCGGCGCAACTGTCTATAAGAGTGGCCAAGCATCTCTCCAAGAAGGCGGCATCGGTGGTACGATCAACGTCACCACGGCGCGCCCATTCGACAATCCTGGCCTGCAAATGGCGGGATCGCTTAAAGGCGTTTATGAGAGCCTTTCCGAAGAAGTCTCTCCAGCTGGCTCATTCCTGATCAGCAACACGTTCGGCGATAATGACCAATTCGGTGTTCTCGCAGCGGTTAGCTATCAAGAGCGTAAAGTTCAGATCAACCGGATCGAAACCGCGGGCTGGCGTCCGGGCCAGACAATCTCGAACAATCGTGACGGTGTCTTGTTCACCGACGCCTATATCCCACGTAACTGGGACCAAATTGTCGATGACCAAACCCGTGAGCGGACCAATGCAAGCCTCGCTTTGCAATATGCGCCATCAACCGATGTGACGATGACTTTGGATGGCTACTATTCAAAGTTTGAAGTCGACTCTCTGGTCACCGACCTTGCGTCTTGGTTTGAGCCAGATCGTGTCGGAAGCGGAACCCTCGATTCAAACGGCACGCTGATTGCGTTTACACAAGAAGTTGGCCTGTCTGTTAGTTCTGGCGACCCGGCCAGTGACTTCGTGTCTCACACACGAAACGGACGCGAAGTTGAGAATATGGGCGTTGGTTTCAATATTGATTGGGACATCACGGATCGTCTTAACGCTGAGTTTGACGCATCATTCTCAACGGCGGAAAACGACCGCGCGGGCAAAGACCGCTTTAACGTGATCGGGATCATCAACAATTATTC
>CAYNUI010000026.1:0-4088 GCA_964400185.1 uncultured Hyphomonas sp. | reverse complement strand
CAGTTCCAAATCTTTGGCAACCAGTGTCAATTCTGTGGTTACAATGACCCAGCTCCAAATGACCTGCTCGGGTTCCGCCCATTTACGGCACCGAACTTCTTCCCCGGTCTGATCGATACGTTCTACACCTATGATGGCGACGCCTATGTTCAGTTCTTGGCTGATCAAGGCTTCCCAATTGTCACAACGTTGCAGAACAATCGCTTCTCAGTTGAGGAAGAAATTCTGAGCGCCTATGCGGACTTCACCTTCGGGTTCGACGCGGGCAGCGTTCCGGTCAAAATCAATGCCGGTATGCGTTACTCAGACACCACTGTTGATGTAGGTGCGGTTCAAAGCTTCATCGCAGACGTTGTTCCAACCACTGACCTGACACTGTTCTCGAACGTGTTTGGACCAGCCACGGACATTGTCGAAGGCGGTGATTACAATAACTTCCTAGGCAACCTCAATGTCGAGTTTGATGTCCGTGAAGACATGAAAATTCGACTGGCAGCCTATGAATCACTGACCCGTCCAACGCTCTCTGAATTGTCGCCAGCGACGAATTTCGGTGAGCCTCGTCGTCAGAACCTGACGGCAAGCGGTGGTAACCCAGCGCTCAACCCATTCACTTCAACCAACTTCGAAATCTCTTACGAGTGGTATTATGATGATGACAGCATGTTCTCGATTGCTGCATTCCACAAAGATATCGAAGACATCATCGTCAACCTCACCGGAACCGAAGAGTTTACTCTGGCGAACCGGACCGCTGCCGATGGGTTCCGTTGTGCGGGTACGACACCAAGCTGTGCAGCTGGCGTCGATCTCGACCCAACGCGTCCAGGCTTCGACTTGGTCGCAAACACGGAAGAGCTGAATGGTGCGTCTGAAATCTACACAGTGAGCCGGCCTCGTAACGGAGAGTCTGCGACCGTGGATGGGTTCGAAGTTGCGATTACACACGTGCTCGACAATGGCTTCGGTGTTGCGGCCAATGCCACATTCGTGAACAGCGATGTGACCATTGATCCAACATCTTCGACGAACTTCTCACTCGAAGGTATCGGTGACAGTTACAACATCGTTGGCTTCTATGAGAATGACCGCATGCAAGCTCGGATCGCGTACAATTTCCGCGATGCGTTCCTGCGCCGGATTGATAACGGCTTCAATGGTGAGCCGGTCAACACGGACGAGTTCGGTCAGTGGGATGTCAGTGCAAGCTTCGACGTGACAGATCAGTACACGATCTTCTTCGAAGGCATTAACATCACTGAAGAAGAGCTGGTTCAGACCGGCCGCTTCCAGAACCAGATCTACAATATTGAAGACAACGGTTCTCGCTACGCCCTCGGCGTTCGCGCGAAGTGGTAAGTCATTGATTTCGATTTGACGAAACGAACCGTAAGGGCCGATATCTGTGTCGGCCCTTACACCTTTTTCTGACGAGTTGATTTGAAATGCAAAAGTCCATTCTCATTGTTGGCGGCGGGACCGCTGGTTGGCTCAGCGCTGCAATCATTGCTGCGCATCATCGCAACCGCTCCAATGACGATTTGAAGATCAGCCTCGTTGAGGCCAGTGACATCCCGACCGTTGGGGTTGGTGAAGGCACATGGCCGACCCTCCGAAATACCGTTCGCTCGATCGGCATCAGTGAAAAGCAACTCTTCAAAGAGTGTTTCGCGGGCTTCAAGCAGGGCGGAAAATTCGTCAATTGGGTGACCAAAGACGATTATTACTATCACCCCTTTACGGTCCCGCTCGGCTACGGCTCTTTAGACCTTGCGCCTTATGTCGATAATATTGAAGCCTATTCGCGGGAGTCGAATTACCAAGAAGCGGTTTGCGAGGCGGGCCTTGCTCCGCGCAATCCGACCGATCCAGAATTCCAAGGCATCTGCAATTATGCCTATCACTTAGACGCGGGTGCCTTCGCCAATCTCTTGAAGAATTATTGCCGCGATGAGCTCGGCGTTCAGCATCACATTGGCACCGTCCAGGACGTGGTCCTCGGGGCGGATGGCGAAATCGATAGGCTGAACTTGATGCGCGATGGTGATCCGTTCGAGCTCAAAGCCGACCTCTATGTCGATTGTACGGGTTTTCGATCACTGCTCCTCGGCCAAGCGCTTGGCGTGTCCTTTAAATCGATTGACGATGTCTTGTTCAATGATCGCGCGATCGCGACACGGATCGACTATGAAAACGAGAATGACCCGCTGGCCTGCCACACGATTGCGACCGGGCAGAATGCGGGATGGCTGTGGGATATAGGTCTGACCAGCCGCCGCGGCGTGGGTCATGTTTACTCGAGCGCTCATCTTTCCGATGAGGCGGCGGCCGAGAACCTCGCCAAATATGTCGGGACTTCTGCCGATAGCCTCGACATCAAACAGATCAAGTTCCAAGCGGGCTATCGCGAAGAGCCGTGGAAGAAAAATTGCGTCGCGATTGGTCTCGCGGGCGGATTCGTGGAACCGCTCGAGGCAACAGCGATCATGTTGGTCGAAGTCGCGGCGCGCTATGTGGCGGAGAACCTGTTCTCCGACTTCTCGACGCTGCCAATCTTGGAGAAGCGATTCAATCAGCAAATGCAGTATCGCTGGCAGCGGATCACCGACTTCTTGAAACTGCACTACGTCCTAACCAAAAGAGACGAGCCCTATTGGCGCGCCCACACGGACCCAGCTTCGGTGCCGGAATCCTTGATGGAAGATCTCACGGTTTGGAAGAATCGCGGTCCGATTAAATCTGACTTTGAAGGCGTTGCGGAACTCTTCCCTGCGGCGAGCTATCAATATGTCCTCTATGGCATGGGCTTTAAGCCCAACTATTCCAACCAGTCTTATCTTTATAACGATCACCAACAGGCGCAGCGCTTGTTAGAACGCAATAAAACGCTGACCCAGCAACTGTCGCGTGATCTGCCCCCGCATCGCAAATTCATCAATCACTGGCTGAAAGCCGCGTAGAAACCGACCGACCCCTCATGCACAAGCTTACCGTCCTTACCCCCGAAACGCATGGCCAGCTCAAGGTCAGCACAGACCGTGCGGTCCAATTCGCAAAGGGACATCACATGATCCCGCTGCACATTGGCGAGGTCACGCGCGCAATCATGGACTTTCCTGTGATGATCAGCCGCTTGAAAGATCAGGGCGATTACGCGCTGTCGGCGCTTACCAGTTTCACGCCCGGGCAAAACGCTTTTGTCGCCAATGATCAGTGGCAATCGTCTTTCCAGCCAGCCGAGATGCAAACCTTCCCGTTTGCCTTGGTGCGCGGCGAAGATGGCGGCCCCGTTATGGCCATGGATGAATCACTGCCGGTTTTTTCGAGCGCTAGCGGAGACGCCTTGTTTGACGAGACGGGCGAGCCAGCGCTCTGGATCGATCAGCTGAAGAACCAATTGCTCTCAATCGCAGAACACACGGCGTTGACCCGCCACTTTCTGACAACCCTCGCAGAGTTGGATCTGATATCGCCAATCGTCATCACGCTGGAACAAACGGACGGCGAGGCCAACCGAATTGGCGGCCTGCACATGATCAATGAGGACCGCCTGAAATCTCTGGCACCAGAACAACTCGCGGACCTGAACCAGCGCGGCTTCTTGGGACCGATCTACGCGATCCTCTTTTCAGTCTTCCAGCTCAACGCGCTGATCCTTCGACACAATGCGCAGAACAGCGCGTCCATCCAACGCATCAATCTAGAAATCGCAAAAGACATACACCAGGCCTGAGCCAATTCATGGGCCCGGATAAATAAGAACAAGGCATTTGAGGAAACACAGTCATGAACATGGTCCAGGTTGGCATTTTCTTTTTCATCACCGCCATTATTGGCTTTCTGACTTATCTCAGCTGTCGCAATGCGCCGTCTGGGGATCGCGGGTCGGATCATGACTACTTTCTCGCGAATGGTGGCCTGAGTTGGTATTTCGTGGCGGGCTCGATCACGCTGACCAATCTCTCCACCGACCAATTGGTGGGCATGAATGGCAACCAAATGTTGCTCTTGGCGTGGTGGGAATTAGCGGCGGTTGTTGGCCTGTTGATTTTGGCCTTCGTCTTCATCCCGATTTACTATCGCAACAA
>CAYNUI010000025.1:9124-16992 GCA_964400185.1 uncultured Hyphomonas sp. | reverse complement strand
CGGCGGTCAAGAGCGATGGCAATCCAAGCGTCAGGTCGGGGTCACAGATCGCCGCTGCTGGAATGAGGTGCGGCGAGGCAAACGTTTCTTTCCGCCCATTGTTCATGGTTGTGATCATGCCGACGGAGACTTCTGAGCCTGTGCCTGCTGTAGTCGGAATCGCGATCAAAGGCGGGAGCTTGCCAATATGTTTCGCACCGCCCGTTATGGCAGCGTATTTCTCAAGGGGTCCACCTTGGCTGGCGAGAAGGCCAACGGCTTTGGTCAAATCCATAGCCGAACCTCCGCCGAGTGCCACTAAGCCGTCGGCATTTGCAGCATTGTATTGCTCCGCAACTTGGATGGCTTGATCTTCAGTTGGGTTCGCGACCGTATCGGCAAAAACCGCTGCGGGCTCCATACCTAGATTTTCAAGAATCGTGTCGAGCAGGCCGACCGCTTTGATGCCGGGGTCGGTAATCACCATTGGGCGAGTCACGCCAAATCCGCTGAGCGTGCTCCCGAGTTTAGCGACCGCGCCATGATCAAAAATGCACGTGGTTAGAAAGTTCATGACGGGCATAGCTCTAGCTCCAGATTGGCAATGTCTTTTTCGCCGCCTAGAAAGCCCAGAGCTGGAGCAAGAGCAACTGTCCCGCAGGGGCAGGATGTAGAAGGAGGCCGGAGTGCCAGGACTAGGAATTGGCTTATTGGGCGCGGCCCGTATCACGGACACGGCAATGATTTATCCGAGCAAGGCTATACCGCGCTGTCGACTTGCGGCTGTTGCAGCGCGGGATCGCGACCGGGCTGAAGCGTTTGCTGAGACACACAAGATTGGCGAGGTGTTGGCGTCATATGACGAGGTGGTCCGGTCGGATGCTGTCGATCTCGTTTACAATCCTCTGCCCATCAACCTACACGCAGAATGGACGATCAAAGCCCTCCAGGCGAACAAGCATGTTTTGTGTGAGAAGCCGTTTGCAATGAATGCGGATGAGGCGCGCGCGATGCTAGCGGCGTCGAAGACGTCGGGTAAGCGGCTGATCGAGGCGTTTCATTACCGCTATCATTCCGCCTTTCAAACGTGTCTCGACTGGCTCGCTGGCGATGAGATTGGCGAGCTGAAAGAAATTGAAGCTGCTTTCACCGTTGAAATCCCAGACAATGGGACGGAGATCCGGCACCGGATTGAAACAGGGGGCGGCGCGATGATGGATCTTGGGTGCTACCCATTACACTGGGCGCTCTCGGTGACAGGGGAAGTCCCGTCTGAGGTCGAAGCTGAAGCCTCACTTACCGGGGTCGGTGTTGATGAAAGCATGCAGGCAGCGCTTGCCTTTCCGTCCGGCGTGCAAGCCAAGCTTTCTGCTGACATGGGGGCTGGGGCGGGCTTTCGGGCTGACATGAAGCTTGTAGGCACACGCGGCGAGATCCACTTCATCAATCCGCTCGCCCCGCACCATGCGTTGGTCCCGAGCGCGCTAACAAGTTCCACTGGACGCGAAGCGGTGATCAGTCCGATCAGCACCTATACCTACCAGCTTGCCGCGGTCTTTGAAGCACTCACCACCGGAAAGACATTGCCAACTGAGGGCGATATGATTTTGCGCCAGCAAATGGCTCTGGACGCAGTCTATGAGGCCGCCGGACTAAGGCACTTGCGGTATCAGAGTTAAGTGTGTTGACAAGATAATCTCATATGAGACATAATTGTCTCATGACAAATTCCATACGTCCTACAACCCGGGACGCCATCATAGAGGCGGCGTTTGCGGTGTTTAGTAAAAACCCAAGCGCAGCTCTGTCCGACGTTGCGACCCTTGCCGGCGTCGGTCGGGCGACCTTGCATCGTCACTTCGCCGGTCGTGATGAGCTGATGCGGGAGCTCGCGAAGATCGCGTCCAAAGAAATGGACGCGGCGGTCGAAGAGGCGTGCGCAGATGCGACATCCTATTCGGAAGTGGCGCGTCTCGCCTTGCAAGCGCTCATCCCACTCGGCGACCGCCACGGGTTTTTGGCGCTCGAGACCTTCGCTGATGATCCCGAACTTCAGGCTGAATATGCCCGTGAGCAGAAAGAGACGGCTGAGATGGTCGACGCCGCAAAAGGCGAAGGTCTCTTCGATACCTCCGTGCCGATCAGCTGGATCGTTCAAGCCTATGATCACCTCATCTATGCCGGTTGGGAGAGCGTGAAGGCTGGAGAGACAACTCATAGTCAGGCCGCGGCTCTGGCTTGGCGTACCCTCATTCATGGCGTCGGGAGACCAAAATGACCCCAGAAACCATCACGGAATATGGCACTTACTTCGATGAGGTGTTCTTCATCATCGGGATCGCCATTCTTGGCATTGAGCTCCTAAAGGGCTTCTTCTCTCGCTCCATGAAAGGCCGCGAGCTATTGGATATGGTCGCCAGTGCGTCCACTCAAATCCCGAGCCTTTTGGTTGAGACATTCTTGATGTCGTTCCTTTACATCGGAATGGTCATCGTCGCCGATATGTTCGTGACTTGGCAGATGCCAATTACAATTTGGACGGTAGCGCTCGCGGTTTTGGCTTGCGATTTTGCCTATTATTGGGAACACCGGATCGCGCATGAAGTCCGTCTCTTATGGACCCAGCATGCCGTGCATCACTCCTCGCGAGAAATGAATATCGTGGTCGGTATTCGTTTCGGGCCGTTTGAAGGGTTCGCATCGGCCTTGTTGCACTTTCCGCTCGTTTTGATCGGCTTCCCGCCGGTTCTGGTCTTCTTTGGCATCATCATCGTGCTCGCCTATCAGACTTGGATCCACACGGAGCTGATCGGTAAGCTTGGACCGCTTGATGGTGTTCTAAACACACCCGCCAATCACCGCGTCCACCATGGCTGCGACGACAAATATATCGACAAGAATTATGGCGGCATCCTGATCATTTGGGATCGTTTGTTTGGGACCTATCAGGCCGAAGAAGAAACCCCGCGCTATGGGTTGAAGCGCGACTATGACAGCGTCAATCCGCTCTCGGTTTGGATTTCAGAATGGCCCGGCCTTTTCTCGGATCTGAAAAAATCAAAGAGCTTTGGCGAAAGCTGGATGTACATTTTTGGAAAACCTGGATGGCAACCAAAATCCAGTTCGGCAAAATCAATGGTTCCGGAACCTATGGAGACAAGTTAAGCCATTGGCAGAGTTCACCTGGAGAATGCCCCATGCGCCTTGCTTTGATCGCCGCTTCTGTTTCTGTTCTTGCTGCGTGTGAAACGCTCCCTGCCGAGGCGCCAGCGTCGAGTGAGATCCGTCATTATGTCAAAGACGCTTACAAAGATGCGGGCTTTCCATTCTCTAGCGCGGTTGAAGCCGATGGGTGGATCTTCCTAGCCGGAGAACTCGGGACAACCCCTGAAGCCGGACTGGTGCCAGGCGGGATTGAACCCGAAACGCGCCAGACCATGGATAATATTCAGGCGACCCTCGCCGCGAATGATTTGACCTGGGACAATGTTGTAAAATGCACGGTGTTCCTTGCCGACATTGCAGAATGGCCAGCCTTCAATGAGATCTACAAAACCTATTTTACCGGCAATTTCCCAGCCCGCAGCGCCCTTGGCGCGAGCGGTCTTGCCCTCGGCGCGCGGGTAGAGATTGAATGTATCGCTAAGCGGTAGCGGTAAGTTCGGCTAAGTGGCCGGTTTTGACATAGATTAGGCAGCCTTCATCGGACCAAGGCGTATGCTTCGAGCCATGCGGACTGCGCAGCCAAGTGCCTGCCGGATAGTCGCCGAACTCATCTTGGAAGGTGCCTTCGAGGACCAAAATTTCTTCACCGCCCCAATGTTGGTGCGGCAGAAATTTTGTGCCCGGTTCCCAACGAACGAGCGCTGCGCTTTCCGTGCCATGGCTGTGTAGTGGCAGGACTGAAAGGCCGGGGACCTGACCCGGAAGAAACTCAGCATCCTTCGTGCTAACCACCTTCTGTTCTGTGTCAGCCTCGTCGAACTGGTGCAGCTTTACAAAAATGGTACAGCCTTCCTTCGAATGCGGCGTGTGTTTAGACCCAATCGGGTTGCGCACATAAGAGCCTGCCGGATAGTCACCATGCTCATCCGAGAACACACCTTCCAGAACGAAGAATTCTTCGCCGCCGCCATGGGTGTGTTCGCTAAAGTAAGACTCTGGCGCATAGCGAACGATGGAGGTTGCACGGGCAACTTCTTCTCCAATTCGGTCCAACATTTGGCGATCGACGCCTTTCATTGGCGAGGCCACCCAATCGCGATCTTCAGGACGAAGGACCACGCGCTCGGAAAAATCTGCATTCAGTCTCATGGCAAACTCCTAATGGGATTTCGGCGCGGACAGGCGGGCTGAAAAGGCTGCTGTTGCGGCATCAAAGAGGGAAAGGTCTTTGGCGGCGCGCGCGACGAGCTGGGCGCCTTCCATCAAAGCGAGGGTGGCTTTGGCTTCGGCGACGGCGTCTGAGACTCCCGCCACTGTTTGATCGTCGACACTTTGTTCAAACACGCGGGTGAGCCACGCCACGCTATTCTCGTGGAACTCGTTGAGTTCAACTAGGACGGGCTCTGATAGACTGTCCCGACCCGCGCTCATGGCGACGCACAGGCAAAGCTGCGTGCCGTCTGCAAGCGCATTTCGATATTCTGCCACATATGCGCGGAGCTTCTCGGCAGTATTTGCATGCGTGCTGTCGATCTTATCCAAAGTCTCGAAAAAGCGTTCGGCATAACGCTCGATCAGGCCAAGGGCGAGATCAGCTTTGGCTGGAAAATGGTGATGGATGCTGGCTTTGCGGATCCCAACATCGCGCGCCAAATCTGCATACGAAAAGGCATCATAGCCGCGTTGGCGGGCTGCGCGCTCAGCGCTGTCGAGGAGGGCGGTCCGAGTATTCATAACACCCTACCTAGTAGTAGGGAGAATGGATTTCAAGAGGGCTGCCCTGTCGGCTTGACAATTTGCCGTCGCTGCCGCCCTTTTGCGGCTTAGATCTGAGTAGAGGCGGCCCCAAACGTGACATCTCCCATCCTCCAGGTTCGCGACCTGAAAGTTGAGTTCGATACGCCGGATGGCGCCGTGAAAGCGGTTAAAGGCATCGACTTGGATGTCTCGGCTGGAGAGTGTCTCGGCATTGTTGGAGAGTCGGGCTCGGGCAAGAGCCAAACGGTCTTGGCCGCGATGGGCCTTCTCGCTGACAACGGAACAGCGACGGGTTCTGTGATGTTTAACGGCACCGAGATGTTAACCGCCGATGCCAAGACCTTGCGCGAGATACGCGGCGATCAAATGTCGATGATCTTCCAAAACCCGCTGACCAGCCTCACCCCGCACATGACGGTCGGGGCGCAGATGCGTGAAGTCTTACGCTTGCACAAAGGTCTGAAGGGTGACGATGCCAACCAAGTCTGCGTTGATTGGCTAGAACACGTTCGCATTCCCGAAGCACGTCGTCGCATGGATCAGTTCCCGCACGAGCTCTCCGGTGGCATGCGCCAACGGGTCATGGTGGCGATTGCCATGTTGTGCGGCCCGAAATTGCTGCTCGCTGATGAACCAACGACCGCTCTCGATGTGACGGTTCAGGCTCAGGTCCTGGACCTTATGGACGAGCTTAAGCGCGAAACCGGAACCGGGATCGCTTTGATTACGCATGACATGGGTGTCGTTGCGCGGATGTGTGACCGCGTGGTCGTCATGCGGCGCGGCGAGATTGTCGAAACCGGTGCGATCGACGAGATCTTTTACAATCCGCAGCATGAATACACCAAGATGCTGCTCGACGCCGTCCCGCGCATTGATCAGCCCAACCGGCCCGGGCGCCCTTCACTTGGGCCTGCGCCCGGAAACGAGGTTGAGCCGATCCTTCGCGCCGATGACCTGAAAGTGCATTTCCCGATCAATATTGGCGGTGGCCTGTTTGGAAAGACGAAGCCGTTGAAAGCGGTGGATGGGGTCAGCTTTGACCTCAAGCCAGGTGAGACACTTGGCGTGGTCGGCGAAAGTGGTTGCGGAAAATCGACACTCGCCCGCGCGGTTCTGAAGCTGGTGCCGCAAACCGCCGGGACGATTGCTTGGATGGGGCGCGATATCTCCGGCGCCGACCGAAAGACGATGAATGCCCTGCGAGATGATTTGCAGATCGTCTTCCAAGACCCAATGGCGAGCCTCGACCCGCGCATGACGATTGGCATGTCGATCGCCGAACCGCTCACAGTGCATTCGCCCGAGTTGGACAAGGCCGCCCGAGAAAAGCGCGTTCAGGAAATCATGCCGCGCGTTGGGTTAGACCCGGCGCTGATCAATCGCTATCCGCATGAGCTGTCTGGCGGCCAGAACCAGCGTGTTGGGATCGCGCGGGCGATGATCTTGGATCCGAAACTCGTCATTTGCGATGAAGCGGTGTCTGCGCTCGATGTCTCTGTTCAGGCACAAGTCGTGGATCTTTTGATCGAGCTTCAAAAAGAGTTCGGCTTGGCCATGATCTTCATTTCGCATGACCTCTCTGTGGTCCGCGAAATCTCGCATCGGGTAATGGTGTTGTATCTTGGTAAAGTGGTGGAACTGGCGGGCCGTGAAGAGATTTATGAGGATGCCCGCCATCCTTATACCAAGGCGTTGATCTCCGCTGTGCCGAACCCCGACCCGAAAATGGAGCGCAATCGAGAGCGCGTGAAACTTCAAGGCGATCTTCCAAGTCCCCTCGATAGCCGCGCGCCGTTGCGGTTCCTAAAATCGGTGATCGTCGACGATCCGGACGCACAACAATATGCCCCGAAGCTCGTTGAAATCGCTCCGGGGCATTTGGTGGCTGAGCATGACCCGTTTGAGGGTTCGGGAGGATTGCGGGCCTAAGGAGGCTCAGCCAGTGAGAGGTCTTGTGTTGTGAGTTCAACTTAGACCGGTCTGCCTGAACCAATTCGGAGAGTGGTTTTCAGCCTCCATTCACCTATTCGGCGGCGCGCATGAGGCCCTGCATACGATCAATCCAGGCGAGCCAAGCTTTGCGGCCTGCATCGGTGAGAAAGACCCGTGTCTGCGGGCGACGCCCAACAAAACGCTTTTCTTGGCGGACATAGCCAGCATCTTCGAGCTTGCGCAAATGCGTGGATAGATTGCCATCGGTTGCGCCGACTTTTTGTTTCAGCTCGCCAAAGATGGCAGGGCTAACCGAGGCAAGATACGCCATGATGCCGAGCCGCAAGCGGCCATGAATGACATCATCAATCTCGGAATGATCGAACGGATTGGTCTGGTCTGACATCGCACGCTCCGGGACTAGATGATGCTTTTCGGCTCGGCGCGCATCATGATGAGGCCCGGAACGAAAACCGTCAGGAACGCCCCGAGCGAGGCAACAGCCCAAATCTCGACTGTGCCGTCAAACCAGCTGGCGAGCGCGACGATGCCAAACGCGACATAGCCTGCATAAGTGAGCACGCGGGCGCGGCCCATAAGGCCCGATGTGAGAAGACCCGTGCCGTAAATGGCGAACACAATGGGCAAAGAGGTTTCAAAGCCTGGCACAGCAGAGCCGGTCACCAGAGATTTCAATATCAAAGCTCCGAAGAAAGCGAACAAGGCAAAACCGCCGGCCATCCAAACGGTTGCTTCCGCGCGATTGCCGACTGAGTTGCCACCAGGTTTGTTCCGGAGCGTACGGCCCAAAACCGCTTGTCCTAGCAAGCCGACGATTATGAAGGTTCCCCAGACCCAGCCAAAGGCTGAATTGGGCCAACCAAACAGGTCGATCGAGATCGCATAGTGTAGAAAGTAAGCGACACTGGTGAGGCCGCCCCAAAAGGTCAGAAAGCGGCCGCCCAGCAAAGGGGCGCTCTCGCCTGCTTCTGCGAGGTCGCGCACATAAGCTAAGTCGTCTTGCAGCGTTG
>CAYNUI010000025.1:0-9024 GCA_964400185.1 uncultured Hyphomonas sp. | reverse complement strand
CTCTCGCCTGCTTCTGCGAGGTCGCGCACATAAGCTAAGTCGTCTTGCAGCGTTGTTTGGTTCATTGAAAACTCCAATAACTTTGAAAAACAAAGTAATCTACTCTTTCAAAGAGTCAAGCGTGCCGATTTCGCTTGGCGTGGCGCGCCCGACCGCTAAGTGTACTGAAAAGAAAAAATCTTGGAGGATTCACTCATGCCAGACGCCGCTGCCTTGCCGCCGTTTCGCCTTCTTGGGCAGAAGCCTCCAGATATTGAATGCATCCGCAAACCGGATGGTACGGTCTATCTGAAGCAGCGTCATGCGCCTGGTGATCGTCCTCGCTCGGTGCCGCATGCCTTGGCCTTGCGGGCCGGAATGCACCCTGACCGGGATTGGTTGAAACAACGCAATCCGGAAACAGATGAGTGGGAAGCCATCACCTATGGAGACGGGTTGCGGCGCACGCGCGCCCTGGCACAGGCCTTCCTTGATATAGGGGCTGGCCCCGATGCTCCGGTCATGATTTTGTCTGGCAATTCGATTGAGTCCGCACTTGTCATGGTCGCCGCGATGACGATCGGCGCGCCAGCTGCGCCGATTTCTGTCCCATACTCTTTGATGTCGACTGATTTCGCCAAATTGAAACACTGCTTCGGCGCGGTCAGTCCGAAGGTCCTCTTCGCTGCGCAATTGGCACCGTTTGAGCCGGCGCTAAACGCGCTTGGAGATCATGGCTGCAGCGTGATCAGCGCCGATGGCGCCAATGGAGCCATTTCGCTGCAAGGCTTGCTCGATACCGCAGTCACCCCAGCGGTGGATGAGGCCCTCGACTCGCTTACTGACGATACGATCGGGAAATATCTCTTCACCTCGGGCTCCACTGGAATGCCAAAACCCGTGCCGACGACCCAAGGCGCGATGTGCTCGATGATTGCCGGAGTGGAAGGGTTGCGAGATGACGCGCGGGACCCAGACTATGATCCTGAGCAGGTCGACAATGTCCTCGATTGGTTGCCTTGGAATCACATTTCAGGCTCGAACGTGAACTTCAATGGCGCGCTTTGGAATGGGGCAACCTTCTGGATCGATGGTGGCAAGCCGACCCCGGCTTTGTTCGGGGAGACCATTCGCAATGTTTTAGATTGCAAGCCCTCAACCTTCGGCACGGCCCCGATCGCGCTCGCCATGTTGGCAGAGGCGATGGAAGAGAATGAAGCCCTATTGCAGGCCTTCTTCGAAAATATGCGTTCGATCGGCTATGGCGGCGCAACCCTATCCGATGATCTCTACGACCGGATCCAAAACCTCGCCATCAAAGCGACCGGTCGCCGAATTCCGATCATCACCATGTATGGCGCGACAGAAACGCAAGGCATCACCGTGGTGCATTGGGAAGTTGAGCGCGTTGGATTGATAGGGCTCCCGCTGCCAGGTCTGACGCTGAAACTAGTGCCAACCATGGGCAAGCTGGAAGTGCGGGTGAAAGGCGAGACCGTGATGCCCGGCTATCTCAACCTCCCTGAGAAGAACGCTGAAGTATTTGACGAAGAGGGATATTATTGCCTCGGAGATGCCGCGAAATTCGTCGATGAAGACGACCCAAACCTAGGCATCATTTTCGATGGCCGCGTCGGCGAAGACTTTAAGCTTTCATCTGGGACTTGGGTCAGTGTTGGGGTTTTGCGCCCCGACTTAGTCGCCGCTTGTTCGCCGCTCGTCTTTGATGCGGTGATCTGTGGACAGGACAAGAACTTCATCGGTGCTATGTTCTGGCCCTCGCCGGCGGCGTTTGAAGACTATGTCAAACAGGCGGGCGGTGATCAGGTCGCGGCCTTCATGACGCTCAACAAAGATCTCGCGGCAAAAGTCGCGGCGTTCAATGCGGCGGAACCTGGATCCTCGCGGCGGATTAAACGCTTTTTGGTGATGACCGAACCGCCAAGCATTGATAAAGGCGAGATCACCGATAAGGGCTATGTGAACCAGCGCATGACGCAGGACTGCCGCGCCGATCTTGTCGCTAGTCTCTTTGTCGATGAACCACCACCAAACGTGGTGCAATTATAGGAACTATATATGGGTAAGGCCCAGCTTCGCGAACTGGATCTCCGGCTGGGCCTGATCATTTTAGGCGTGGTTGCGGCTGGATTCCTGGCTTTGTTCCTATTTGGACCGAGCGGCGATGAAGCGCGGTCTGAGCAAGACAGAATTGCCGCCGCCCCGGGTTTGTTGGATCGTCTTCCCGATGCCGCTACAGCCAAGGCCGCAAACGCGTTGCAAGTTGCCGCGCCGGGCGCATTCGCGCGGCTCGATCTCGCCGCCAAACGCGCCATCATTGATGGCGCCGATGAGGCCGAACTTTCGCAACTTTTGCTTGAGGCTCTGTTCTCGCAGTTCAGCAGCCAAGCCAGCGCCATCAAAGTGGCCAATAGCAATGACTATCAAAGGATTATGGCGGGGCTCGCGACAGGCTTGCGTGCGCTCGAGGCGTCCGAAAGCCAGTGGTGCGAAGGCACGCATGTTGCCGCGTATCTCAGCCAAAATGAAGAGGATCTCGTACCAAGTCTTTTGGCGGAGTTTCCATACGGTAGCCCACAGTATCAGTGGGCGATGGACTGGATGGCGATCGTTCTGAACATTGCAGAGTCAGCGCGCGCCCGGCCAGAACGTTGGCCAAGTCCCAATTTGCGGGACGAAGCGATATTACAAGAACAAGGTTTAGCGCTTGGCTCAGAGCAGTGGACATTGGCTCTGCAAGTTGCAGCTTTCGCGAACTCTGAAGGGGTGTCCTATGCTCGCATGCAGGAGGTGATCGAAGGCATGGACGTGTGTGCCTTGGGCATCGCGGTCGAGACCGTGTCCGATCGAATTCCGGATGAAGTGCGTGGACGGATTTGGTCAGACCTGATGCCCGAAATCATGATCGGTAACACGCCCTATGTGATGTACCGCGTGACCGATTACTTCTTCATTGGCTGAGCCAAATCATCAGAATTTTGCCTTTGTCTCGCCCGCCATTCGCGCTTAGGGTCCGGGCATGGCTATGGACGATACGCTGAAGTCCTTCATGGACAAACTCAAGGTTCCGGATTTTTCCAATATGGATTGGAAAGGGTCGACGGACGGGCTCCGGAACAGTTTTTATCGCGCGAGCCGATCGGTTGAACGTGACCTGCCCGATCTGGCTGAAATGTCGAACCTGGTGGTTGATGGCGCCGATGGGCCGCTAAAGGCGCGTCTCTATGTGCCGCTGGCCGCAGGGATCGCCCCTGCGCCCGCAATTATCTTTTTCCATGGCGGCGGATTCGTGCTCGGCGACTTGGATACCCATGATGTTATCTGTCGGCGCCTGGCCGCCAGTTCACGGTGCCGCGTTTTGTCGGTCGATTATCGATTGGCGCCTGAGCATCGTTTCCCGACCGCGCATAACGACGCTTTGGCGGCCTGGCATTGGGCTGCGGATCGCAACAATATCCTTGGCTTCGATCCCGATCGAATGGCTGTGGCGGGCGACAGCGCTGGCGGCAATCTCTCGGCTTTCATCGCGCAGGAGACGGGGCGTAGTGGTGCGGTTATGCCAGCGTTTCAATTACTCCTGTACCCATTGGTTCAGTTCGTCGATATCCGCGCCAAGCGCATGACCTTCCAAGAAGGCGGCTTCTTTATCTCGCCCAATCTGTTCGACTATTTTCGCGACTCTTATGTCGGCAAAGAGACGGATCGAATGGATAAGCGCGTCTCGCCTCTGTTCGCGCCAGACGAAGATTTCGCCGGACTCCCACCGGCGCACATGGTGCTATGTGGATGGGACCCTCTAAAAGACGAGGGTAAGGCCTATGCCTCGAAGCTCGCCGCGCATGGTGTGCCGGTCACAACCAAAGAGTATCCGGGAATGGTGCACGGTTTCATGAACATGACGGCGGTCTCAACGCCCGCCCGAAAAGCGATTGAAGAGGCCGGGAAAGTGGTCGGAACGGCGCTTGGGGCGCTCGACTAATTCCCCTCGCCACGAGATTGACATATGGTTAAGATACGCAAGACCGATCCAGTAGATTAGGGGACGATATTCAATGGCTAGAAGAGCAAATTGGGTTAAGCGCACAGCCCTCGCAACAAGTCTCGCAGCCTTAATTGGGCTCGTCGCGTGCGACCGCCAAGGCGAGCGATTGGAACGGATCGGAGAGCTTGGAGACGCCGTCATCGGTCAGCTGGGCGGTGAGGACGTCACCACGCCGCGCGGTCCAAACTATGCAGATGTCTCGCAGGACGCGCGCGCCTTTGCCGGGACGATCCGCGAGCGGTCGATGCCGGAATCGGATGACGAAATCGCCCCGCGCTTCGTGATCGGATCGATTGTTGCGAAGCCTGCGGCGCTCCCAGCGCGGATGGAAATGGCGGCTGTCATGGCCGAGCCTGAAAAGTCGCTTGATGTTGTCGTTGACGAACAGTCGGAAGCCAAAATCATTATTCCTGACCAGCGCACGGTCGATCGCGCTGTGCTCGATCCGGACGTTATCCGCCGCATCGAACTGCCCGCCGCCAAGACGCGCCAGATCACAGTGATCGACCCGGAAGCTCAAAAGCAAGTCCAAATGCAGCCACGCACGACGCAAGAGGAGCCGATTGTTTCGAGAACTCCGCTGAAAGATACGGTCGATCAGAAACGGTATGATCGCGGTGTTATTCAGGAGCCGGTGGTGAAGACGCGCAGCTTTGCGATCGTTCGCCCGCCGACCCCTGAAGAGCAAATGCTGCAATTGCCAAAGCTCAACCCCAAAGTGGCGCGCCGCGCTTTGATTCAGCCAACCGCTGCACTCGAGCGCCAATTGGTCGCCGAAGACCGGATGATCGAAGCGGCGACCAAGTTCAAAGTGGCGGCCAGTATTCAACGCTCTCGCTCGGGCCAAATGGTGATTGAGATTGGCTCGGATGCTCTGAACCCGACAAGCTTCAACGAGGCGGTCCTGCAGCAAGGCCGAATTGCGCTTGAGCAAGGCGTCCAGTGTGACGAAGTCGCAGCACAAAATGCTGAGGTTAATCCATTGGTCGCGATGGAATGCGTTATTGAAGACCTCAAAGCTTCCGGCGAGTTCGAATATGTCGAGAAAGACTGGCTCTATGAGCACGAAATGATCCGCCACCCTGGTCAGACAACTGCGCCAGCGCTGCTGACGCCAAATGATCCGCTCTTCGATCTGCAGTGGCATTATAAGTCGCAAGGATCAGATGACGGGCAATCGCAGGGCGGCGCGGGCTTTGTCGATTTCTGGACTGATCAAGACAGCCAAGGCTCCTCCGAAGTGGTGGTCGCGGTGATCGATACAGGCCTGCAAATGGATCACCCAGATATTCGTGACTCTGTGAACGTCGTCGCGGGTTGGGACATGGTGAGCGATCTTGACGTCGCGAATGATGGCAATGGCCGCGACAATGATCCGAACGATCCAGGCGATGTCTGTCCACAAAGCAATGTGCTCGAAAACACCTATCATGGCACGCATGTCGCGGGCATTGTTGGAGCAGCCTCCACAAATAATGAAAGCGGCGTCGCTGGCGGCGCCTGGGATGTCAAAGTTGTGCCCGTGCGTGCGCTTGGCAAATGCGGCGGTAAGCTTTCAGACATTAATGACGCGATCCGTTGGGCCGCCGGGACCATCCCAGAATTCAATGAGCTCGGCGAAGAAGTTTGGAACGACAATCCGGCGGACATCATCAATCTCTCGCTCGGCCTGTTTAAGATTTGCCCGCAGTCCATGCAGGACGCGATCAATGCGGTGGCAGATCATGGCGTCATCGTTGTCGCCGCTGCAGGCAATCGCGGTGTCCCCACGGATTTCTATGCGCCTGCCGGGTGTGAAAATGTGGTGACCGTGGCGAGCGGTGATGCGCGTGGGTTTCTCGCCCCATATTCAAACTATGGCACCGCCGTCGATCTGATCGCGCCGGGCGGAGACATGAGCCGGGACGATGATGGCGACGGCAATCCAGATGGCGTTTTGTCGACAAAAACAGCCGAAAACTGTTCAGATCCACTGACCGGAGCGACTGTCTCGACCTGCTATTATGCCTATGAACAAGGGACGAGTATGGCGACCCCGCACGTCGCTGCGGCGCTTGCCTTGATCAAGGCGAAACGACCAGAACTTACATCTACTGAGCTTGTCTCGACCCTTATGTCCGGCATAAGCTCTGTTCCAGACAATCATTGCACGGGCCCATGTACGGTCTATCCGGGGGCGATCTCTTTAGAAGATGACGAAGATATGTGTCTTCGTCCGTGCGGATCAGGATTGCTCAATTTGGCGGACATCGATTTGCCTAATTGATGGGAGAAAGAGGGGGAATGGATATGGCAGTGAGCAAAGAGACACCGCATTATGGTGGCCAGATTGGTTTGGTCGCCTTGCTGTGCATGCTATGTGCGACGGGCTGCGTTGCGTTTACAGATTCCTCCGGATCATTGGGGTTTTTGCCGAGCTGGTCACAAAACAGCGTTGAACGTCCCGCGGTGGTGACGTCACAAGCGATCCCCGTGAGTGCGCCTGCTGCAACTTTCATTGTCCGGTTCAATGACGAGCCTGAACTCAACACTGTGTATCGCAACTTCCGCCGCGATGAGGCCGCAACGCGGATCGCGTATAAAAACTGGGCGTCGAAGTATCGCCAATTGGAGGGCCTGATGCTGATCAGAGCCAGTTATTCAGGCGAATTGGTCTTAGGCTTGCCACAGAATGATCCCATTGGTCGGTCACCACGGGATGTCATCGCGTCGCTCGAGACCATGGATAATGTGGCCTATGTCGAGATCGACTCGATCGCGCGTGCCAGCGAGGGGAAATAGACATGCGAACACTGATCCTTCCTGTTCTTTGTGGTTTTGCGCTCAGCGCCTGCGATCAATTGCCGGGTGCACCAGAGCCTGAAGCGGAGACCCCGCCAGCTGTCGAGACAGTCGAAGAAGAGGTTGTCCAAACGGCCGAGCCGACGACACCGGGCACGGTCGCGGAACGCAAGACTGCGACAATCGATTGGAACCAAGCGCGGATGGATTTCGCTAATCGTGAAACCAACGATACAGGCATGGTCGAAGTCGCAAGTGGAAGCTCGCCCGTCGTCCCGATTTTGCTTCCGGAGCAAAGTGTCGGTGTCGCCTCAACCGGGGAGGATGCTTTGCAATTTCGCCCTACGGCAGATGGCTATTTCGCCGTCCAGCAAGGCGAGATTTATGACTTAATCATCAATGGGACCGACCGGCTCATCGTTCGCCCCGGCAGTGAAGGGACGGCGATTGATACCGAGCTTGATTTCGAAGAGACGATGACCGGCGCACAGGTTTCCTTCAGCCGATATGGCGCCTCATATTTGGTAGAGTTCATGTGCAAGGATCCAGCAACGGCTGCAAAAGGCAGCTGCGTAAGTGAGGCCGATGCTCTGGCCGAAGTAGAGAAACTACTGATTGCGGGGACGCGATGATGACAAAACGGTGGGGACTGATAGCGGTCTCAGCTTTGGTCTTAGCTGCGTGCGATGTGGTGCGCGTACCCGGAGATGGCCGTGAGCCGCCTGCACCTATTCCAGAAGGCGCGCCAGGACCGCCGCCGCCGACTGTTCCAGTTGATGATCCATGGGGTGAGGGCGACGATGTCACCGAAGTGCCGGTGAGCAATACCGACCCAGAAACAGAGACCCCCGAACCCACAGAAGATCCGGTTGAAGACCCGACCGAGGATCCAACGGACGATCCAATCGAAGAGCCGGTGGACCCACCAGTCGATGATCCGACCACGGAAACGCCGGCCGACGAAACCCCGACAGAAGAGCCGGTGACCCCCGATCCGCTTCCGGAGCCAGATCCTGAGCCTTTGCCAGTGAAGTTTGAGTATTATGCCCCAGGCGATTTGATCCCCGGCACGGGCACGGGCCGCTTCGACGACACGGTCTATGCGCCGGACATGTTGTTCCCGATCAAGACCGCGCCGACGTGGCCGCAATCGATGGTTTATCGCCTCGGCGGGGCCGTCGGAGGTGATCAATGCGACCCCGCCAATTATGATATTCCGTGGCGGGACAATTTCTGCGAAAAACGCAGTTCAACGCGTAACACGCCGATGTGCCCGACCAATAAGGTCCACCAAGGCCAGGATATTCGTGTTGGTTCTGCTGCGGACTGCAATGCATTGAGAGCCCAAGCGAAAGCCGATCGCGGCATTCACGAAGTGATCGCGGTTGAGGATGGCATCATCCAGCATATTGGCACCTATTCGGTTCAGCTGAAGGGCACGCAGACGGGTAACATCTATTCTTACCTGCACCTCAATATGCGGCGCCTTCGGGTGTCGACGATGGATGTCGTGAGCGCGGGCGACACGCTCGGATTTGTCTCCAATGATTTCGGGTCCACGCCGACGACATTCCATCTGCATTTTGAAATCAAAGCGCCGATCGAAGGCGAAGGCATTGTTCACGTCCCACCATACATGTCGCTCGTCGCCGCTTATGAGCGCCGAGAAGGTGGCGTGGGCGCGGTGGTCGAAGATGATACATTTGCTGTCGCAAGCTTTCCCACCATTCCGGAAGGCGTGAACATAGACGACTTCGTCGAATAGGACGCCAACTGTAATTTTTTCCACAGTTTCCTGCTAAAAATCAGGGCACGGACTCAGTGTTGACAAAGTTTAAGTCTTAATGACTTGTAAATGGCGCAATTATTGCGCCTTACTGGCGAAACACACACATTGCGAGTTTAGTACCCATGAAAGCCGATAAGCTCCCGGTAGAATATATCGAGGCCGACAATGACGATGGCAAACCCGTCGTCACGCTCCTTGGCGCGGATATTTCCGAGGCTTATTTGGATGATGCCGAACCGAGCCCAATGGCCGCCGCGATTGGACGCTTTTGGCGTCGTATTATTGGACTGGCAAAATTCGGGCTCGTCCTATTGCTGGTGGGCGGCTATCCCGCGATGACGGTGCTGGGCCACAAAGTGGATTCGAGCCCAGTCGTGCTGTCCGCAGCGACGCCTTGGTATTCAAACGATAC
>CAYNUI010000024.1:16018-17169 GCA_964400185.1 uncultured Hyphomonas sp. | reverse complement strand
CGCGTCCAGACCCGGCCGTAGTGACGCCAATAGGTCTCCGCATCAGGCGCGGTCGCGTCCAGGCGATCGAGCTTGTTGTTCATCGGGACATTGCCAAAGATGGTCATCAAGAAAACGCAAGGGACATAGATCATCGGCGCGAGCATCAGCGCGGCCTGGGCGAGCCCGTCGAGGGTCTTCCAGCCATAAATGGCAAAGGCAATCGACAAAGGCGGGATCAGCAGGATGCCGGCGACAAACTGGGTCCGGATCACGGTTCGGTTGATCTGTTGCATGGCTTCGATTCCGCCCGCGGGCGCGGCTCTCAGCAATCCGGCCATTACAAATTCCGAGAAGGCCGAGAAGACGCCGCCAACCACCGCGCTCCAGAGGGCGAGGAAGAGGCAAAGATAGAGGGTCCATTCATAGGTCATGGGGGTCAGGTCCTAAGCTAGTGGGATGAAGGAGAGATCGAACGAGGACAGGCGCGCCCTCGTTCGACCTGCGTTAGAGATTCAAATCAAAGACCGGCGTATCGATCCGCATGGCATCGTGTGATGCGCGCTGGGTGAGCCCAAGCGCGCTTAAACAGATCGCAATCGCGAGCTCGATCACGGTGGCGGAGATCAGCGACTCTGACGGAAGCCCGTGAACGAGCATGCTGATCCCGCGCCCGACGCCATAGGTGCCATAGACCACGGCTCCGATGAGGAGCGCCAGTTGGCTATAGCGCATCTTGAACGCGCCAAAGATCATCAGTGCTCCGCTGATCAGGAGGAGTCCGCTGGGCGCGGTCAGCTCTGACATCAAGCCAGGATCACGCTCGACGCTGACATGGCTCATTTGCAGGAAGGCTTGCGGATCCACCATTAGCGCGCCGCCAATGACACCTAAGAGCGCGCCCGATCCGGCTAGAGTAAGTCTCGTAATAACCTGTCTCATGCGGCCACACTCCAAACTCCAGTGGCTGCCACTTCGCGTGCATAGTCGGCAAAATCCTTGGGCGGGCGTCCGAGCGCGCGTTGAACGCCATCGGTCAGGTGCGCATTGCGACCGTCGAGAACCGTGGCGAAGAGATAGTCGAGCATCCAGACCACTTCCTTAGGCGCGCCGGAATTAGCAACCTCGGCGATGAAGCCTTCATGAGGCACATTCACGTATGCGATTTCGCG
>CAYNUI010000024.1:10789-15918 GCA_964400185.1 uncultured Hyphomonas sp. | reverse complement strand
TTGAACCAGCTGGCGCGGACAATCGTCCATTCGAGCCCGCTCTCTTGCACGATCTTTTCGCACGCTTGGGCTTCTGGCTCGCCGCGACCAGACAACAAGACGAGACGCTTTACGCGGGCCTGTTTGGCCTTGTTGACGAAGCTTTGGATCGCATCGGTTGCGCCCGGCATGGCGAGATCCGGCGTGTAGGTGATGTAGGCTTGCGTGACGCCTTTTAAGGCGGCGTCCCAGCCCTGCTCATTGTCCCAGTCAAAAGAGGGGACGGCGGAACGCGAGCCAATGCGCACGTTTTGGCCTTTGGCGATGAGGCGCTCGGCAACCCGCCGTCCGGTTTTGCCTGTGCCGCCGAGAACGAGGGTGAGGTCTTTTTGTCTTCGCAGGAAATTCATTGCGTGCTCCTTTTTTGGTTTCTGCACGTCAATGAATATTCGGACCGGGCCTTGGTCTCTTGCCTCGGCGCGCCAGTCTTTTGACAGATCGCGTCAAACTCCGGTTTTCGGGGGCATCGCGCTCAGCCGATAAGAGCGCGGCGTTTGACCGGCCCAGCGTTTGAAGGCGCGCGTAAAGCCGCTTTGCTCTGAAAACCCGGTCAGGAAAGCGATCTCCGCAAGCGAGTATTGGGTTTCTCGCAATAAGTTTTGCGCCAATTCCTTGCGGGCAAGATCGACCAGGCTCTGAAACGTTTGCCCACTTTCCGCGAGCCGCCTTTGCAGCGTTCGGGTTCCCATGCCGAGCTCTGACGCGATCAGCGACAAAGCGGGAACCCCTTCACTCAGCACATTTGTCACGACGCGCCGAATCTCGTGTTCGAGCGTCGCCTCATCATCAAAAGATGCGAGCTCTTGTTCCAAGTGCTGATCAAAGAATTTGGCAATGGTTTCATCACCGAGACGATTAGGCGCGTCCATGCTGGCATCGCTGATCAGCAAGGCGTCGCGGCCGGACTGAAAATGGACGGGGCAGTCAAAGTGGTCTTCATAGACCGATACCTCGCCGCGAGGCGCGTGCTTGAAATAGACCGCGATCGGCATGAACGGCGCGGCGCTGACTTCTTTGCTGAGCACATCAACGGCCGCCATGCTCGCTTCATTTGAAAGCTCCATGCCGAGCCCGTCTGGTCCGGCTTTCTCAAGACTGAAAAACCAGCCCTCGTTCGCCTGTTCCAGCGTATACGCCTCAGCGCGGCCGAGCACACGTCCATAGCGCTCTGATCTTGCGTAAGAGCCGCGAAGGCTTGGCGCGGACTTCCAGGCCAGTCCAAACGCGCCATATTCATCCGTTCGCATCGTCGCCCCAATCCGAAGCGGCAGTGTTAGGCCATGTGGATCGCGAAGCGAGAGGTCGGCGAAAAACTCATAGTAAGCGTCCGACGCGACCATCAGTTTCGGATCCACGGGCGCGTCCGGGCGAATGCCCAATCGCTGGAGCAAATCCGCCGTATCGACGCCCGGCGCGACATGATCCAGAACCTTATGCACATAAAGAGATGTGATCTCGCTCATGCGCGTTAGTTTAAGCATACTTGACCGGAAACTCACTAAAAAAGGCCCCGTTATCAACGGGGCCTTTGTGAATTGGGCTTCAGGACTTTTGTCCCTATTTCGAGATCCGCAGGTCTGCGATTGAGGTTGCGATCTTGCGATACGCATCGGTCAATTCGGCGGCTGTTTCTGGCTCGAAGTAATAGTCGGGCCCGGTGGCGCAGTAAGACAGGACCTGCTGACCGGCGGTGGGTGCGTTCAAGGCGACGGCATAGACCTGAACATCCTTGAGCTTCATATTATCGCACATGTCGCGGGCTTGTTGGTCTGAGCTCCCTTGCTCTGGGAAGACTTGGTTGTTGAACGCCCCGTCCGTCATCAGGATCACGACTTTTGCTGAATCTGGCTCTGTATAGTCCAGTGGGGCTGCGTCGCCGTCAAACACGACCTTCCAGTCTTGGGCGACCAGATACCAGGTCCAGGAGACCCCCAAGTGTCCCGCGGTACGACCGCCAGCTGTTAGCGAGTCGATATAATTGTTCAGGGTCGTGCGATTATTGGTCAGTTCAACCGGTTCAAGATCGCGACACTCATTCCCGCGATACCAGCTGTGTCCGGCTTGATTAGGGTGTCCAACAACCCAGTCACCGCCATCAGATTCGCTATAGTCGATCTCAAACCAGGCCTGTTGGTGCGCCAAATAGGCGCCCGGTCCAGGGGCGGCATCGGTAAAGGCTTCGGTGCCATCACGCCCCCACACGCACTTTGAGGTGAGCGTATAAGACGTTTCACGGTCTTCCATATTGTCTTCAAGGACCAGCGTGAAGTCGAGGGTTTCGTCGAACAGCTTGGCGCCATTGCGATTGTTCTCTTCATAGGCGCGCAGGCGGATGCTGAACTCCCCCATATCCCAAGATTCGCCGTTCATATTGGACAGACCACTGTCACCGTATAGGGCATATGGTTCGGCGTTTTCGTTTTGGTTGCGATACTCGGTGCCGCGCAATTCCAGGCGCATACTTTCAATGTCACCATAGAGGTCATGCTCTGGCTCAAGCGTCACCGCGATCGTCAAGTCGTCGTCTTGCCAATCCTTGATCTTGATGATTGCGCCATCGCCAATTTCGGAGATCAGATCATCCGTATCGGTGTCATAGAGCCCGATATGCATATCGCTATAGGTCGAACCAACCGTCAGGTCGGAAGCTGTGTATTGAGCTGGAATCGTGGCGGTATAGGTCCGGGTCGGGGTGGCCCCTGTCACCAGTTCAAAATGGTCGCCTGCATTGACCATCGCATTGTACGACATCATCGCGAGGCGCGTATTTTCGATGAGGTCCGGTGAGGCGCCAGAGGGCAACAGAACGTCCACCGCTTCTTTCGCAGCCGCTTTAAGGTTGGTCAGACGGCTGCTTGAATTCATCGAGCCGGAAACGTCGAACATGAAGGCCACGTCGACCTTGTCGATGCCGTAATCAGATCCAGACGTGACCCTGAATGGCATGTGGTCTTGGCCAACCACTTTCATCAGAGCCGTGTCCTGCTTACAGCGCATGGTCGCCTCGATTTCTTCGCTATTGCTCGATACGGTCACAACCGCTGCATCGCAAACCAAACCGACCAAGCTGTCGATTTGAGCGTCCATATATTGCTGAACGGCAAGCTTCACCTGTGTATCCGAGGCGCCGGTCTGTTTGACGCGCGCGGCCGCAAGCAGGGCTGAGTCCATGACCAGCTGCACTTTGGCTTTACGCTTCACGGTTTGCTGAAAATCAATCGCGAATCCCGCCACAGCCACGATCGGAATGATCGATAGCGCGAAAAGGATTGCAACTTGTCCGCCAATGTCACGGTTGAGTCTATTAAGCAGTTTCATCTCTTAAACGCCGAAGCGCCCTAACGTTCCCTATGAAACGTCATACAAGACTGTGTTTGACTGCTCGTTAGGTTTGACCCGAAGTTTGTCCCCAGAAAATCAGGGTTTTGTTTACCATACCTGCCCGTCAGGACTGGCCTTGTGGGGCGAGTCATGGAAACTAGCCCGCATGCAACAATATCTCGATTTGCTTCAGGACATTCTCGACAATGGCGTCGAACGGGGCGACCGCACCGGCACTGGAACGATTGGTGTTTTCGGGCGCCAAATGCGCTTTGACCTGTCGGAGAGCTTCCCGCTTTTGACCACCAAGAAGCTGCATCTGCGCTCCATTATCGTCGAGCTTTTATGGTTCTTGCGCGGCGACACGAATGTGAAATGGCTGCAGGATCGCAAAGTCTCGATTTGGGATGAATGGGCCGACGAGAATGGCGATCTGGGGCCCGTCTACGGCAAACAATGGCGCAGCTGGGCAGCGCCAGATGGCCGTGTGATCGACCAAATCCAGTGGGTCTTGGATGAAATTCGCACCAATCCAAACTCACGCCGCATGGTTGTTTCGGCATGGAACCCAGCCGATGTTCCAGATATGGCGCTGCCGCCATGCCACTGCTTGTTCCAGTTCAATGTCATGAATGGACGCTTGAATTGCCAGCTTTATCAGCGCTCTGCGGATGTCTTTTTAGGGGTTCCGTTTAACATCGCGTCTTATGCCTTGTTGACGATGATGATGGCCCGCGCCACCGGCCTGGAGCCCGGCGACTTCGTTCACACGTTCGGAGATACGCATCTTTACGCCAATCATATCGAGCAGGCGCGCTTGCAATTGACCCGCGAGCCTTATGAAGGCCCGAAAATGATCCTCAACCCGGACAAAACCGATCTATTCGATTGGGAATATGAGGATTTTACGCTGGTCGACTATCAATCGCACCCGCACATTAAGGCGCCCGTTGCGGTTTAAGTTCGCCGAATTGGTCTGACACATTTTTGCGCGAATTCCGGCTTAGCGATTTGCGAGTGGCAGAGCGCGATTAGCTTTGCTACAAGCGTTCAAAAGGGGAAAAGATCATGTCGGACGCGACGTTTCAAACCTTCCTAACGTCAGGCTTGTTGGTGCTCACCGCAGCCATTGGCTATCTCGCCTGGACCGCCTGGCGATGGATGGATCGGCTCCGCGATACGGAAAAAATGGCCCTGGCGGGCATTGGCCATGAGCTCGAGGCCAATCTCAAGCGTATGATGAAAGAGCTGGCGGGCGTCGCGGATGGCACTGTGCACAGCGATGTACAGCTCGTTCCTGTCGTTCACTCGCAGCTCGATTCCTTTTTGGCGCGCCCTACCGAGGTCGATCGCAAAAGCCTGACCATGATGCGCGACAATTACAACGCATTGGGGGCGCATAAGAACTCTATGCGGGAAGCGTTCCGACAAGGCGGCGACATTTCAATCCCAGCAAATGTCGCAGCGGACGCGGTTATCAGCTCGATCGCGACGCTGTATTTGTGGAGCGAGCACAAAGGTCAAATGCCGGATCAAGCGGCTTCGACCCGGAGCTGGCATGTGCGCGATTGGATGAAAGCCAATAAGTTCCGTTCAGATCTGCTACCCGGGCTGCACTTGCGCGATGCCGTGGTCGAGCGTCTTCGCGAACTCGGCATGACGCTGACGCCACGCCCGCTCACCCACACGGCGAGCGAGTTCTATGCGATGAAGTATGATCGGAAAGCCGATCCGAACGCCCCGTTCTGGAAGCGCAAGCCTAAGCCTGC
>CAYNUI010000024.1:2066-10689 GCA_964400185.1 uncultured Hyphomonas sp. | reverse complement strand
GAACCAGAACTAGAGCCTGTCGTGGAAGCTGAACCAGAGCCCGCGATCGAGGTCGAAGCAGAGCCAGAAATGGTCGAAGCTGCGCCTGAGACCGCTCCAGAAACCGTTGTGGAAACCCCGCCTGAGCCTGAGGCAGCAGCATCGCCTGCGCCTGAACCTGAGGCAGTGACAACCGACGCACCCGTCGCTGAGCCCGAAACCATTGACCCAGAGCCCGAACTCGGCCCCGATCAAAAGCCACCCAGCTCAGGTTCCGTGCATTAGGTCTATGGATTTCAAACAATATATTCGCACCATCCCCGATCATCCCAAACCGGGGATCCTATTTCGAGATGTCACGACTTTGATGGCGCATCCAGAGGCGCTCAAAGCGGCGGTCGCGGCGATGGCAAAGCCGTTTCATGGTCAACGGATCGATCAAGTCGCTGGCATTGATGCGCGCGGGTTTATTCTTGGCGGCGCGCTCGCGATTGAACTCGGTGCAGGCTTTACAGCGCTCCGCAAGCCCGGGAAACTTCCCTGGCAGACCTTTAGCGAGACCTATGAACTCGAATACGGCACCGATGAGCTGCACATGCATACCGACGCCCTGAAAAGCGGGGATAGAGTGCTTCTGGTCGATGATTTGATCGCCACAGGTGGAACCGCGGAAGCAGGGTTAAAGCTCCTGCGCCGCGCTGAAGCTGAGGTGGTCGCTGCAACTTTTATGGTCGATTTGCCAGACCTTGGGGGCGCCGATCGCCTCAAAGCCCATGGCGTCGATGTCATCTCCCTCATGGCCTTTGAGGGACATTAGGAGGCCTAAGATGTTCGATACAGCAAGAAAGTTTGGATTGGCCTCAGGGCTGGTTTTATCCCTCGCGGCCTGCGGGCAAAATACAAGCGATCCAGCCAATGATGTGGCGCGTGCCACCGATAGTTCCGATGAGCAGGCTTATTTTCAATCGCTCCTTTCAGAGCCGTTCCCAGCGCCCGCCGCGCTCGCGACCGAGCCGGTTGATTTCGCGGCGGCTTTTGCCAGTCTTCCGGATGGGGTCAGTCTCCAAACCGGTGCGGTCTCGCTTGTTCCCGAGACGGGCGCGACGCGCGTTGAGGATTTTGCGATTGTCTATGATCTAGAAGGCGAAGGGGTTGGCCTGCAAGCGGACGAGGTCTTGTTTTACGACTTTGATCCGGACGCGATCGTGCAGCGCATTGAGGGCAGCAATCTGGAGGCGACGGCCAAAGTTGCTGACCGCATCGAATTGCGCGGTGTGAAATCGGTCGGAATGGACGCGGTGAGCCGTCTGTTCATGGAGGGCTATATCGAGGCCTTGGATGAGCTGACCCCGATTGATGGGTCTGAGGTCTACGATAGCGATGTTCTCAATGCCTTGAGCTACAATTTTGAGCTCGAGGCGCTCTTGATCGATGGATTCACGTTTGAGCCCTTTGTTTACGCCAAACCTGAAGCGACCACGGAGCCCAATCCAGACATTGACGGTGAAGTGCCATTCGCGGACGAGGATATGGATGACGAGGTCCGCATGGGCTTCCAATATATCGGTGCCTTTGCGCGGGCCTTCAGCTTCGACGCGATCGTCTATGAAAATCTCCAGGCGGATTATGAAATGCAAATGGATGGCATCTCCATGAGCATGAACATGTCCATGCCTTTGGCAGGCCTGAAAAGCTATGATCGCGGGGACTTGGACTATTCAGGCGGGTGGAACGCAACGTTTACGGGAAGCCTGCCTTTCCCAGCGGATCCATTTGATGAGTCCGCCATGAAAAGCTTGCCCATGACCGGCGGTGTTGCGCTTACGGAGCATTCAGGCGTGCGGCTGTCGCGCGCTATGGAAGCTTTGGCGAATTGGGAAATGCCGGCAAAGGATGAGGCCGACTTCATGGATTTCGGGCGGATGAAGATGTCCGACTATACGATCGATCTGGACGGCAAAACGCTCTTCAAAGTGGCTGAGTTTGGCCTCGATACCGATTTCCATTGGCTGTTGCCAACGAAGTTCGAGTTTAACCTGACCGATACGGGCTATAACCTCGCTAATCTCTTCGAAGTGATGGCGGATGAACTCGCGGCGGACATGGACGGCGAGTTCACGGCTGAGGAGTTCCAGACCCTGCTTGCGACGGCCAAAGAGCATGGGTTTGACTGCTTTTGCGGAGACATTTCTCTCAATCTGACATGGGATGAAACAACGGGCGACATTACCTATCGTGAGAACAGCCAGTTCGCTGAGGCTTTCTCTGGCTCAACCAGCGTCGATCTTGGCTTCTCAACGCCTGCTAAAATGGCCTCCTTGTTTGACTTCGTTGACCCTGAAGAAGGCTTTGAAGCCGCCTTTAAATCAGACTTCGCGTTTCGCGATCTGACCATCGAACTGAACGATATTGGCGGACTGACCAATCTCTTCGACATGTTGCACGCGATTGGTCAGGCCTTCCCGGACAAGGATGGCATGGCCATGCTGACTTATAATGATGCCGCGCAGCTGCGCATGTTGGCGGTCAATGGGATTGTCGGCATGAAGCCGATTGTGCGCCAAGAGTTTGAGCCCGCCGACCCGTGGATGACGGCTTTGGCGAATTTCTTAGAGGACGGTGGCAGCTTGCGGGTCGCGATGAGCCCGCCAGAACCGATCACCTTCGCTTTGATCGAAGCCATGGATGAGGCGGACACAGATCCAGAGCCGGAGGAGATCGTTGAATTCTTAGGATTAACGGTTACCCACACAAAATAGGCATCTCTCTGCTTGACCCGAGGCCCCACGCACCTCAAATCGCAGTCTTAGGATTTATTCGGAGTATTCATGGCACGCCTCGATGACGAAACCGACGCCAACCCAATGAGCGAACCAAATGCGTTTCTGGAAGAAGCGCTGTTTAACGCTCGCACGATCATGCTCACCGGCGGGGTCGATGATAAGCTGGCGCGCCGCGTTTGCGAACGGCTTCTGGCGCTGGCGTCTGACAGTTCTGACCCGATCCTGCTGGTCATCTCTTCGCCAGGCGGCCACGTGGAGTCAGGCGACATGATCCATGACATGATCAAGTTTGTCGGGGCGCCTGTGAAAGTGCTGGGCTCCGGTTGGGTCGCGAGTGCGGGCGCGCTGATCTATTCTGCCGCGCAGAAACAAAACCGCTATGCTCTGCCGAACACCCGCTTCCTGCTTCACGAGCCCCGTGGCGGCGTTGGCGGTCAGGCTTCAGACGTAGAGATCCAAGTCCGCGAGATCGTGCGGATGCGCGAGCGGCTGAACAAAATCTTCGCCGAAGCCACCGGTCAGCCTCTGAAAAAGATCGTTGAAGACACCGATCGCGATCATTGGATGAGCGCAGAAGAAGCGGTGAAATACGGTCTGGTCAGCAAGATTGTGACCCATCACAGCGAAATATAAATCGCAGTTTTTTCTTCGCGGTTTGCAAGCCGTAAAGGAATTGCGGGCAATTTCTCATTCTCACGAGTAGAGTATGGGGACAAAATATGCCTGTGTTTCTTGGCGATTTTGTTGAAAAAGCACGACCAATCTCCGCTGCGGCCCCGCTGTCGCACGTCGTAGAGATGTTCCAAAATGATGGGTCTGCGCAGTATTTTATCCTCGTGCGCGACAAACGTCCCGCCGGATTGATCAGCCGGAACAATGCGTTTGAGTTTGCCGTCAGCGCTGCAAGCGACGCGCAGCAAGCGATGCCGATTGGCGATCTGATCACGGCGCGGGCCCTGATCCTCAAGGCCTCCACCACCGTCCATGATTTCGTCGCCAAAGCGGGCAATCAGCTTAATGCGCTGATCAAGCGCGGCTGTATCATTGTTGAAGACAAGCGCTTCAAAGGCGTGCTCAGCCCAACCAAATTGCAAGAAGCGCTAATCGAGGGCTTCGGCGATCCAGCGCCCGCGTCCGATGATGCCCCGCTTGAAGCGCCGCAAGTTGAACCAGCCTCGACCGCGCCGTTGCTTGGCTCTCTCGCGCATGAGATCCGCACGCCGCTGACGGCGATTATGGGCCTTTCTGACATGCTCGCCTCGCGTCTTCGCGACGACCATGGAAAAGACCTGGCACAGACCATTGTGCGCTCCAGCCAAACGCTCGATCGAATTCTGACCGACACTTTGGACTATGCGAGCCTGGAAGCCGGCAAGCTAAATATTCGCTCTGAAGCGGCTGACCTGACGGAACTGTCTGAGGATCTGCGCCGTCTTTGGTCGCAAGAAGCTTCGCGCCGCTCGCTCTCTTTCCGCATCGGATTTGTGCCCGATGGTCCTGATTGCGTAGAGACAGATCTCGGGCGCGTGCGCCAGATCGCCAACAATCTCATCTCGAATGCGCTGAAATTTACCCGCGATGGCGAGGTATCTGTGACGCTTTCCACTCAGCCGGTGGGCCAAGCGCTGATGCTCAAAGTCGCCGTCGCCGATACCGGCCGCGGCCTCACCGCAGACCAACGCGAGCGCTTCATGGAAGTGTTCGAAAAAGGCCCAGCCATGGATGGCGCCAAAGGGTGGGGGCTCGGTCTGACGATTTCTCGCGCTTTGGCCAAAGCCCTTGGCGGACAGCTCGTTCATAGCGACAATCCAGGTGGCGGCAGCATTTTCACGCTCAGCATCCCGGTGGCCCGCGTGACGACCGGACATCCTGCGCTCAAACACACAAGCATGCCGCGCCGTGGTAAGTTCCAGCTTGGCGATATCCTCTTGGTTGAGGATCACGAGGCCTCCGCCATGGTGGTGATCAACGCGCTCGAGCAGGCGGGCTGGACCGTTCATCATGCCGGTACGCTGCACGCAGCCGAGTCTTACACGACGCTGACGGCCTTTCAGGCCGTGTTGACCGACCTTCATCTTCCTGACGGCAACGCGCTTGCGTTCATTGATGGGGTGCGTCGCCGCGGGGGTCCGAATGCCGATGTGCCGATCATCGCGCTCACCGCAGACATTTCGCCAGGACGTTTGCAGTCTTGCCTCGCCAGCGGTGCCGACCGTGCGCTGAAGAAGCCAATCGCCGGCCCTGAACTGGTGGCGACCATTGCAGATGTGTTGATGTCACGAGCCTCTAGCGCGCCGTCTCCGGTTGAGCTGCGCGGACGTCTCGCGAGTTAAGACACGCGGCTAGTCGACTTCCGGCGCAAACCGCACCGGCACTTCGAACCCACATACGTCCAAGATCTCAGGCGGTTTGCGATAGAAGAAGTCCTCTTCGCGCACGCGTTTGGCGGTCTTTGCGGCTTCAAACGCCGCGCCGGGCATCGCTTGGACCTGATAATTGGGGCGGGTCTCCGCATCCAAGTCAGCCGCGATTGTCATCGACAGAATTTCATCGCCGACCTCCGGGGCCTGGATCACGCCGCTTTCAATCGCGCGATCACCTCGCTTGAGCTTTTGGACATGTTCCATGCCATCAATCACGCGGCCAAAGACAGTCAGGTTGCGATCGAGATAACGCTGCGCATCGAGGACGATGTAGAACTCGGTTCCACCTGTATCTGGATCAGTATCCCGCGCCATGGCAAACGCGCCCGGGCAATGCAGCAGCCATTCTTGGCCAAGACTTTCACTGCGACCGACCGCAAAGCCGTCAATATGGCCCACTTCTGGCGCAAACAGGTCGGCATTGCCGAGCGGCACGAAGGGCGCGTCAGATAAAGGCCGATCATTCTCATTTTCTAGGACAGGGTGCGGCTCGATCAATTCCTCATCCTGCAAGCCGCCTTGCGCCACAAACGCATCAATCACGCGGTAAAACCGAGCCCCATCATAGACGTTTTGCCGAACGAGAGAGCGAAATTGCGCGACATGATTGGGCGCGAAGCTCGAATTGAACTCAATCGCAATGGGACCATGCACGGTCTCCACTAAAAGCAGATTTTCCGGCAACACATTGCGCCAGGCGGCGACCGCTTCCTCGGTGGGCGCGGGCTGCGCGGCCTCCTGGGCTTGGCACGCGGTCGCTACGCACGCGGCAAGGGCACTTAGTAAAACAGGTCGCATCGATCACTCTCCAAGATCACACAGTGCTCGAACCCTAGGCGCAGCCATGCCGTTTGGCCAGGCAATGACAGTTCGCTTACCTCAAGGTCATTCTTGCCGACCCCAGAAGCGACCAGTAGGACGAGGCCATGACGAAAACAGGTTATGAGCCGCTCACATCGATCGATGCCATCACGTCCGGTCTGGAATCGGTTGGCTATATTTCGACGCGGGAGATTTCGACGGCGATCTATCTCGCCCACAATCTGCGTAAGCCGATCCTGATTGAAGGTCCGGCGGGCGTCGGCAAGACCGATCTCGCAGCCTCCATGGCGCGCTATTTGGACGTCTCTCTAAACCGCTTGCAGTGCTATGAAGGCCTCGATGAAGGCAAAGCGCTGTATGAGTGGAAGTATGGCAAACAGCTCCTCTATACGCAGCTTCTGAAAGAAAAGCTCGGCGAGGTGATGGACGGAGCGAGCACGCTCAATACGGCCTTTGAGAAGCTGACCTCATTTGAAGACCTCTTCTATTCGGAAACCTTCCTTGAGCCGCGTCCTTTGTTGACCGCGATGAAGCAAGACAAGGGCTCGGTCTTGCTGATCGACGAGATTGATAAGTCGGACGAGGAGTTTGAGGCCTATTTGCTCGAAGTCCTGTCAGATTATCAGGTGACGGTTCCTGAAATTGGGACCATCCGCGCGCAAGTTCCACCGCTCGTGATCCTGACGTCCAACAATATTCGCGAGCTGGGTGACGCGCTGAAACGTCGTTGTCTGCATCTGCACATCGACTTCCCAGAAGCGGAACGCGAACAAGCCATTGTCCGCGCCCGCGTGCCGGACGTCTCCGATGCATTGCTCAAGCAATTGGTCGATTTCGTTCAGGGTTTGCGGGATCTGGATATTCGCAAGCGCCCCTCCATTTCTGAGACGGTCGACTGGGCCCGTACGCTGCTCCTGATGCATGCGACCGAGTTGGATGAAGAGATGGTCCGCTCGACGCTCAACGTGCTGCTCAAGCATGAGAGCGATATTCAAGCCGTTGATAAGGACGTGCGAACGCTGGCGCGGGCGGCGGCGTCGGCCGGGTAATGGCCGAGCAGGTCCTCACCGATTTTATTCGCGCGCTGCGCTCGGCAGACGTGCGCGTGTCGACCGGTGAAGCGATTGATGCGGCTGAAGCGGTCAAACTGATTGGCTATGCAGATCGGCAAAGACTGTCTGACACATTGCGGTGCGTGCTCGCTAAATCGCCAGCGGAAAAGCTCGCGCATGACCGGCTGTTCGATCTCTATTTTTCGCGCCAAGCTTTGCCGCAAAGCGAGCCACAGCCTGAACAGGATAGCCAGGATCAGGCGGAGTCGGATGGCCCTGGCGATATGCTCGACTTGCTGGAAACCGGCGACGAGACCGCAATTGCCATTGCTATGGAGCGCGCGGGCCAAGAGGCGGGTCTGCAAGAGATCCGGTTTTCCACGCAGATCTCTTACTATGCGCAGCAAATGATGCGCTCGCTTGGTGTCGAGCGTCTGGAAGGCGAAATGATGCAGGCCTTTCGCGAACGCACCGAGGACGGCCAGGCCTATGCCGAAGAGCTAATTGAGGGCCGCAAAGAGATGTTCGCGCGCGCCCGCGAACACGCCAAGCAGGCCTTCGAAACCTATGGCGCAGGGGCCACTTTAGCGTTTCGCGAAGACGTGCTCGCAGAGACCGCGCTGACCGCGCTGGATGTCCGAGATTTGGGGCGTATGCAGGTCTTGGTTCAAAAGATCGCCAAACGCCTCGCGACCAAGCATTCGCGGCGGCGCCGCAAGAAAAATCGTGGCCAGCTTGATGTCCGCAAAACCTTGCGCGCCAATGCTGGTTTTGACGGCGTGCCGTTTGATCTTGCTTGGAAGCAAACCAAACGCGACCGCGCGAAAATTGTCGCCGTATGCGACGTCTCGGGATCGGTATCGCGGGTCGTCCGCTTCTTTTTGATGCTGCTCTACAGTTTGAATGAGGCGGTGCCGGATATTGAGTCCTTTGCCTTTTCAGGGCGTCTGGAGAAGGTCGGCGAGACTTTGGAGCGCGAAGACTTCACCGTTGCCATGGATCAGATCATCAATTCGATTGGTATGAGCTCCACGGATTACGGCCAGTCGCTGTCGGATCTGAAAATGAACCATTGGGACGTGCTGGACCGTCGCACCACGCTCATCATTCTCGGCGATGGGCGTTCGAATTATGGTGACCCGAGACTGGATCTCTTCCGAGAGGCCGCCGCACGGGTGAAACGGGTGATCTGGCTCACGCCTGAAGGCGAAAGCCTGTGGGGGAGCGGCGATAGCGAACTGCCGCGCTACCGGCCCTATTGCAACACGATGAAGCAAGTCACCACGGTCAAAGATCTAGAGCGAATCCTGGATGAAGCGCTCGCACGCTATCAATAGGGCGCAAGAAGGCTCGCAATATAGTCCGCCATTAAACGCCCGCTCTGCGTGAGTTTCAGCATCGTTCCGCTGACCTCGACATGTCCATTCTCTTCCAAGTCGCTCACCTGGTTTGCGTCAGGAGTGCGGCCAAACAGATGCTCAAACCGCGTCAGGTCCAATCCCGAACGCGGGCGCAAAGCCATGGCCAGAAACTCGCGCGCTGTATCAGATTGGGACAGCTCTGC
>CAYNUI010000024.1:0-1966 GCA_964400185.1 uncultured Hyphomonas sp. | reverse complement strand
TGCAGCTCGCCCCGCGCGGCGCGTTTCCCAAAGGCGGTGCGCTCTTCGATGGTTAACTCGTAGAGCGACAGATGCGACGCGCCGAGCTGCAGCGTGTCGGTCAGCTCCTGTGCCCAAGCGTCCGCGCTTTGACCGGGCCGCGCATAGATGAGGTCGACCGAGTGATTGTCGAAAATGGGTTGAATGCGTTCGAGTGCTTTGAGCGCAGCGCCGGCATCATGATCGCGTCCCAAAAAGTGGAGGGCTTCATCGTCTAAGGACTGAACACCGAGAGACACCCGGTTAATTCCCGCCTGCGCCCAATCTTGCGGATTTTGTCGCAAAACGTCGTTCGGATTGGCCTCCAAAGTCACCTCAGCGCCCCGTTTGAGTCCCCACAATTGCACAGCTTTTGCTATGATTTTGTCCACCTCTTGTCCCCCCAAAAGCGAGGGAGTGCCGCCGCCAAAGAAGATAGAATCGAGCTCCGGGTGGGTGGGAAGAATTTTCCTATGCGACTCTAAATCCTTGAGGATCGCCTCGACCAAATCCTCGCTGTCACGGTCCTTCGCGGCGTAGACATTGAAATCGCAATAGGGGCAGATGCGCGTGCAAAAAGGCCAATGAATATAAAGCCCAAAGCCGTATTCGGGCCCAACGCCAGGCATTAGAGCAGCGCCGCTTTCAGCTTCTCAAATGCCGCAGCGCGGTGGCTCATGGCGTGCTTTTGCGCCGGTTCAAGCTCGGCATAAGTCACGTCAAATCCGACCGGGACAAAAACCGGGTCATAACCAAATCCCATCTCTCCTCGCGGCGGCCAGGTCAAAGTCCCATGAGATTCGCCCCGAAACGTCATTTCATGGCCATCCGGCCAAGCCACGGCGAGGCAGCTGACAAATTTTGCACTGCGATCTGTGGCCTCAATGGCTTGAAGTTCGCGCTCCACTTTTTCCATCGCGACATAGAAATCGCGAGGCTCGCCCGCCCAAAGCGCTGTGTGGACCCCTGGCATGCCGCCAAGGGCCGTGACTTCGAGCCCGCTATCGTCTGAAAGCGCCGGGGCGCCGGTCGCTTGGGCCGCGAATCGCGCCTTGATCAGCGCATTGCCCTCAAAGGTCAGCTCTGTTTCTTCTGGTTCGTCTAAATCCAGGTCAGCGGCGGAGGTAACTTCAAACCCGAGCGGCTCAAAAAGGTCTTTTAGTTCAGACACTTTACCCTTGTTGTGCGTCGCCGCGATCAGTTTCCCGGGTTCCAGCTTACGTGTCATGCCCTGTGGCTCCGTTCTTGCTTTCTGAACGAATTACCTTATCGTTTAACGGTAAGTTCGTGACTTTGTGCTATGTGACAAATGTAGCGAAATAAACAAAAGGATGACGCACACGCATGTCTGAACCCCGCAAAAATTCAATGGCGGCGTTTCTGTCAACCGTGGTTACGGTGATTTTCTGGCTCGCCATCGTCTTCGGGCTCTTCCTTTTCGTGGTTTTGAGCATTGGCCTTTTGGGCAGTTTGAACGGCGGCGAGTTGGACCTGCCGCTGGTTGAGGCCCGCGCCGACGGCGTGCCCGCCGGACGGATCGTTGCGGCTCTTGTTGGGCTCGCCGTGTTCGCACCGGGCATCGCCTATATCTGCGCCCAGCTGCGAAAAATACTATCCACGCTGGCGGACGGTGATCCCTTCGTGCCCGAGAACGCGCCGCGCCTGACACAGATCGCGATTGCCATCGGCCTGATTGAGCTGATCCGTATGGCGTCGGTTCTTATTCTCGCCGCGACGGTGGATCTCGGCGATGGCTACGTGGCGAACATCAATATCAACCTGGCTGTTTGGGGAGCTGTGATCGTGCTGCTCATTCTGGCGCAAGTCTTCAAAGAGGGCACTCGCCTTCGCGAAGAAGAGAAAATGACAATTTAGGAGGGCCATGACATGTCTATTCGTGTGACCCTTGATCGGGTTTTGTTGGAAAAAAGAATGTCGCTGACCGAGC
>CAYNUI010000023.1:0-17691 GCA_964400185.1 uncultured Hyphomonas sp. | reverse complement strand
TCGGACACCGTCGTTGGCGCGTCTACAATGTCATAAACGCGGTCTGCGGCTGCGGCTCCTTCTTGTGCGACTGCGGTGATTGATCCGAGCGCTCGCACTTCCGGAGATGCGACCCCGATCAAGCCGATAATCCCCAGAAGATCGCCCAGCGTGTTCGTGCCATCCGCAATCCGAAAGGCCACAAACCCAAGCAAAGCCGCGATGGCGATGCCACCGACAATTTCCAAGACCGGATCAACGGCGGCGCGTTGCGTCAGGACCCGCAAGAATAAGCGCGAACGCTCCGCGAAGCCGAGCTTAGCGCGGTCCTTTTGGTATGTTTCGAGCCCATACGCTTTCACCACTCTTGCCGATTGCAGGCCCTCGGAAACCAAAGCGGTTACCTCTCCGATCTGCTGCTGCGCCTTTTTGGAACGCGCGCGGATGGAGTTGCCAAGCGCGATCACCGGGCCGAGAGCCAGCGGGTAAACTACGAGAATGATCAGTGCGAGTTGCCAGTCTAGGATGAATAAGAAGACCAGGACACCGATGACGGTGACCAAGCTTTTGGTGAAGTTGTTCGCAAAGCGAAGCGCTGCATCGCGGATCGCGTTTACATCATTGATGAACCGAGAGACGAAGCCGCCTGAACTGTCACCGGCAACGCGGGCATAGTCACCATCGGTCAAGGCATCGAATTGAATGCTCTGGATCGACACCAAGCCCCTTTGGACGCCCGTATTGTTCAACAAGTTCATCGCATACATAGAAAGTGCGCGAACGGCTGTGAGGGCGATGATGACGATAATGCCGAACCAAATCCAACCATTGGCGGAGTTAAAGCCCGTGCTTTCGGTGACCGCTTTCACCGTCTCGCAGGCTGAGCCTGCACCGTCTTGGATCTGGCATTGGAGCGTGTTGCCCACATAAGCGAGCACTGCGCCATACCCAACACCGCTCAGCGCCGTAAGGACCGCAAATACAGTTCCCGCAATGAACCAGTTCCGGTGCGGCCAAAAATGGGCTCCGAGAAGCCGGGCAAGCGAACGCCGGGTGGGTTCTTTCTTGGGGTTAGACGTGATGGTGGTCACCCGTCTCTGGGTCGAGCAGTTTGTGAGCGTGCAGAATGAAGTACCGCATCTCTGCATTGTCGACTGTACGGTGGGCCGCGCCCTTCCAGGCGTCATAAGCCGCTTTGTAGTCTGGGAAGGCCCCGACAAAGTCGATTTTTGAAAGATCTTCGAATTGGACGTCTGTGACGTCTTTCAGTTCGCCTCCAATCACGATGTGAAGGAGTTGTTTGGTTCCTGTCGTCTCGCTCATGCTCTGACGCTCCGTCGTCTGTGTCGCTTCGTAGGGACGCACGGTCCAGTTCGGATCTGGAAGCCTTACGCCTTTGACTCGGGCTGATAACAGGGAATGCAAGGGCTTTCCAGCCGCAAGCAGACTTCTTTGTGCAGGTTCTCCGCGATTAAACGAGTAGCGTTCTCCGAGATGGGTTGTCGCGACGCCACCCGCCTCTTCCACCATGAGCGTTCCGGCCGCCAGATCCCAATCAGATTTTCGCCAAAGCGTCAGGGCTGCGTCGTACTTGCCTGCCGCCACCCAGCACATGCGAATAAGCGTGGCGTTTGGCTGTGGAATTGAGAGTTCCAGGTCCGGCCATGGGTCTTTCCAGGACGGATGGTTGATCATGCCCTGGCTGGCAATCATCCGGCAGCCTTCAATCGAACTAAAGTCAGTGACTTTGATTTTCTCGCCATTGAGAAACGCTCCACCGCCGCGATGCGCGATATAGGTTTCACCAAGAACCGGAGCCGCCACGACGGCTGCGCGCGGCGCGCCCTTTTCCAAAACGCCAAGGCCAACGCACCAATAAGGCTCGTTCTTTACAAAGGCGCGCGTGCCATCGATCGGGTCAACGACCCAAACCCGGCTGGCAGTGCGCGTGCGATTGTCGAGCGAGGTTTCCTCAGACAACCATCCGTAATCAGGCCGCGCCGTCATCAGGCGGTCGCGAACCAAATCGTTCACTGCGATATCGGCTTCGGTCACGGGATTGTTCTTGGACTTATCCCAGACCCGTACGCTGGCGCGTTCAAAATAGTCGAGGGCAAGCTGTCCAGCCTCGTGGGCGACAGAGCGAAGCAGTTGAAGATCTTCGCGGTCTTGATCACTCCCCGGCAATCGACATGTCCTCTATTAAGATAGACGGCGCGTCCCGCGTCCCGCGAAACTCGAGATCAGAAGCTGGGATTAAGCGGGCAAACATGCTCGGCAAATCACCTGCGATGGTTACTTCTGAGACAGGGTGCTGGATCTCGCCATTTTCGAACCAGAAGCCAGCCACCCCAACCGAATAGTCGCCCGTGTTCGGGTTGATAGAAGGGCCAAACATATCAGCGACGAGGAGGCCTTTGCCCACGCCAGCCATCAGTTCTGCCGGGCTTTTCTCGCCGGCTTGGATATAGGCATTCGACACGCCCACCCCGGGCGGCGATCCAAAGCCACCGCTCGCATGGCCATTTGGGTCCAACCCCAATTGTTTGGCGGACGCGCCATTTAAGAGCCAGCGTGTTAGGACACCGTCTTCGATCAAATGGGTTGGTGCGACGGCCCGGCCTTCGCCATCATGGGCTTTGCTGCCCATGCCCCGTTCGCGAAATGGATCGTCGATCAGATGGATCCCGTCTGCGAACACTTTCTCACCAAGACGGTCCTTTAGGAAGGACACACCGCGGGCGACGCTTGGGCCGGAAATAGCCGACAGGAAGGCCCCGATCAGACTTCCTGCAACGCGCCGATCATAGATAACCGCGCCGGTCTGCGTTTTGATCTTTTTTGGGCCCAACCTTCGTGCTGCGCGCTCACCGGCGATCTGACCGATCGATTGGGCGTCCGGGCGATCTGACAAACGGCGTACGGAGCGGCTTTCATAATCGCGCTCCATCGCCCCGTCTTTTTCGGCAACTGCCGCTAGGCCCAGACCGGTTGTGCCGCTTTCGCGATGGGCGGAGAACCCATTCGTCGCCGCGACCCAGCGCGCGCTCGTACTCCATCCATTGCCGCAGCTTGAGACTTGTTTGACGCCTGGGACAGCCAGCGCTGCTGCCTCGGCTTCCAGCGCATCGCGCTCCAAAATGTCGGACGCGATTTCGCCATCGCCTGAGACGTCGATGGTCGGAAGGTCCTTTGCAAGGTCCTCGGCAGGTGCGAGTCCACAATACGGATCTTCCGGTACGACTTTCGCCATGGCAACGCAGCGTTCAGCGAGCGTTTGCAGCCCCTCTTCCGAGACATCCGATCCAGACACGGCGGCTTGGCGTTGTCCGAAAAAACACCGCAGCGCCACACCTTGCGCTTCGGAGCGCTCGATACCCTCCAGCTTGCCATCGCGCACTTCGACGCTGACGCCATCTGAGCGGCCATAGGAGGCGTCGGCGCCGGTCGCACCCGCAGCGGTGCAGGTGTCGAGAAGTTTTGACAGGATCGATTCTGGGGAAAGTGGAGTTTCAGTCATGCGCTCATTTAGGGAGCGCGCTTCAAAATGCCTAGTCCCTGTCTGCCGCATATTGCTTGACCTTTGGCGAGATCGGTTTGTATTCGCGCGCATGACCGAGATTAAACCTATTCACGTGATTGGCGGCGGCATGGCGGGCTCAGAGGCGGCATGGCAAGCAGCCAATATGGGTGTGCCCGTCATTCTGCATGAAATGCGCGGCGTTAAAGGCACAGATGCGCACCAGACTGATAAACTGGCTGAGCTTGTTTGCTCAAACTCATTCCGTTCAGACGACCATGTCTTGAATGCGGTCGGTGTGCTCCACGAAGAGATGCGGCGTGCGAATGGGATCATTATTCCCACCGCAGATAATCACCAGGTGCCTGCCGGCAGTGCGCTTGCGGTTGATCGCGAAGGGTTTGCTGAAGCCGTAACCGCCAAGCTCGAAGCGCATCCGCTGGTGACCATTGTCCGCGAAGAGATTGATGGCATTCCGCCGGAGGACTGGGACAGTGTGATCATTGCGACGGGTCCCCTCACCTCTCTAGCACTCGCCGAGGCGATACGGGCGCATACTGGCGAAGAGGATCTCGCTTTCTTCGACGCGATTGCACCGATCATCTATCTCGACAGTATCGATATGAGCAAAGCCTGGCGGCAATCACGCTATGATAAGCCAGGGCCACATGGCGACACGGCGGCTTATATCAACTGCGCGATGGATGAAGCGCAGTACAACGCTTTCATCGACGCTCTGATTGGCGGCGAGAAAACCGAATTCAAAGACTGGGAAAAGGACACACCCTATTTCGAAGGTTGTTTGCCCATCGAGGTGATGGCCGAACGGGGACGCGAAACGCTCCGCTTCGGTCCGATGAAACCTGTTGGCCTGACCAATCCACACAATCCTGATGTGAAAGCCCACGCGATCGTCCAGCTGCGCCAAGACAATGCGCTGGGGACTTTGTGGAATATGGTCGGGTTTCAAACCAAACTGAAATATGGCGCCCAGAGCGATATCTTCCGAATGATCCCGGGCCTAGAGAATGCGCAGTTTGCGCGCTTGGGCGGCATTCACCGCAATACGTTCTTAAACTCTCCGAAGCTCTTAGATGTGCGCCTGCGGCTGAAATCCATGCCGCGGATCCGTTTTGCGGGCCAAGTGACGGGTGTGGAAGGTTATGTTGAGAGCGCCGCCATGGGTTTGCTCGCTGGGCGGTTCGCAGCGGCTGAGCGTTTAGGGGTAGATCTGCCCAATCCGCCAGAAACAACGGCGCTGGGCGCGCTGGTGAAGCATATCACGGGCGGGCATTTGGAGGGCAAAGCGACCTTCCAGCCCATGAACGTCAATTTCGGCCTGTTCCCGCCTGCTGATCCTGATGAAGTGCAAACCAAGGATCCAGAGACGGGCAAGCGCCTGCGGGGTAAAGATAAAGGTCGCGCCAAGAAACGCGCCCAAGCGGCGCGCGCTTTGCGGGACATATCCGCCTGGCTAGAGGCGCAATCTGCAGACGCCGTTGCGGCGGAATAGACATGACAGAGGTCGTAGAGAATTCCCCCGACCTCTGGAGAGCTGCTCTTCCACGCCCTAAACTCGACGGCCACAAGTATGATCGCGGCCACACCGCCATTTTCGGGTCAGACCGGTTCACAGGAGCGACCCGCTTAGCTGCGGAAGCGTGTTCGCGCGTCGGATCAGGTCTCGTCTCCGTATTGAGTGGACCGCAAGCTCAGATCTATCGCACCACATTGCCGCCAGACATTATGGTCTCAGAAGGTGGCCTTGCGGACCTAAACCGATTGACCACACTGCTTGCTGGCCCAGGCGGTTGTTCTGAAGCGCAAGCGCTTGCCGTCATGCAATCCGATCCAGAGCTCAACATGATCCTTGATGCGGACGCCATACGTCTTTGGCCAGAGCTGATGGGACGATCTGCGATCCTTACCCCTCACGAGGGCGAGTTTGTGCGCTATTTCCAAGGCATAGAGGGACCAGCCATCGAGCGCGCCTGCGAAGCAGCCATAAAAAGCGATTTGACCGTCGTGCTGAAGCGCGCCGAAACGGTGATCGCAGCGCCGGACGGGCGGTGCGTGATCAATAAGACAGCCTCTCCTTTCCTTGCCAAAGCCGGCACTGGCGACGTGCTCGCCGGTTTAATCGCGGGTTTGGCCGCCCAAGGCATGGCAATGTTCGAAGCGGCCTGCACGGGCGTATGGTTGCATGGGGCTGCAGCTCAGCGTATCGGGCCCGGCCTCGTGCCACAGGACCTGTTTGTTGAGATTGGGCCGCTTCTGCGTGAGCTTTTAGGCTAGTTTTTCCGCGACTTTCTCAAAATGCGCGCCGAGATTTGCGAGTTCTTTGTGCGGTTTCCATCGCATAACGCCCGAAAAACCGTAACACAGGAAAAGCGTGATATCGGCGATCGAGAAGCGATCTGCGGCGACCCAATCTTTGCCTTCCATGTGGTCGTTGAGCCTTGAGACGAACTTTTTCACACTCTTTTCGGCCTTTTCCGCGGCCTCTGGCAGCTGCGGATTCTCCAAAGGCGCCATGACGGGGTGCGCATTGCGGAACCAGGTCGCAAATTGCGCCATATACATAAACTCGACACGCCGATCCCACATCTCGATCAGCGCCTTCTCTTGCGCATCATTCCCCATGAGGTTGGGCTCTGGATATAGCGTTTCGAAAAAGGTGCAGATGGCCCGGCTTTCGGTGATTGTGGTGCCGTCATCCAGTACAAGAACGGGCACTTGCGCAAAAGGCGACAGTTTTCGGTATTCCGGCGACTTATGCTCGCCCTTCATGATCGAAATCTCGACGATTTCGACGGCATCGAGCCTGCCTTTGGCCTTGAGGAAGTTGAAAGTACGTTCAGGGTTAACGGCTTGAGGGGCGTGATAGAGCTGCACGAGAGGTCTCCTGAGGTCGGGTATGGTTAATTGAGCTTCTTCTTGAGGCCGAAAGTTACATTTAATGGTTCGCCTGGGAAAAAGCGTTGATTTCCGAATGCGAAATCGGCGCGGTCTGCGTATGGCTCATCTGTAATATTCCGAACGATTACAAACGTTTCTATGGTTTCCGACACATCATAGTTGGCTCTCACGTTCGTCACGAAGTGCCCATCATAGCTTTGCGTGTTGGCCGGATTGGTAAAGTATTCCCCAACATAATTGGATGAAATTTGCAGAGTGAACGCATCGTTCGGAAACCAAGTGAACGATACGTTTCCCAGCCACTCTGGGGCGGTATCAACCTGATTTCCGTTCGTGATCACCTCCGAGCCGTTTCCGACAATTCGATCGAACGTGTATGTTTGGTCGGACCAGCTGAGTGTCCCGCCGAGCACGAAGTTATCGTTCAAAATCCAGTTTGCGGCGAGTTCAACGCCTTGATGGCGGGTCGATCCATCCGTGACGTTTAAACCATTTGCGTCTCGGAAGAAGAAATTGTCCTTATCGGCGGTGTAAGCGGCAATATCGAATACGAGGTCACCGTCTAACAGGTCGCCTCGAGCACCGATTTCGATGCTATCTAGGGTTTCAACCTCCGCTTCAGCGACGCCCTGTTGTGATTGCAGCCGATATAGGTCGCTGGCCTGAGGAGCGCGGCTTCCGCGAGCATAATTGGCGTATAGATCGAGGTTCTCGGCGGCTTCGAAGACCAATCCGAGTTTTGGCGTGACGAAATCGAAGTCATCGGTGCGGTCTGCAGGGACATTGAATCGCCCATTTATCCCGACCGGTGCGTCCGTGGTGTAATCATAGGCGTGCACCTCCCCACGAAGGCCACCCAGAAGCGTTAAACGATCGCTGATGGCCCAATCCACTTCGCCCCATAGCGCGCCGACAAGGGTGTCTACGTCGTAATCGTAGTGAATTCCGACGGGAAACCGCATATCACCTGGGAAAAAGCCGAAGGGCTCGGGTTGAGTTTCGCGTAAGTACCCTGTCGCGAGATCAACATCGGCACCAACCCGCCATGTCACCTGTTCAGAAGCTTCCTTATCGAAGCGCGACATCACCCCAATGCCCGTATGACCGTTCTTCTCAAAGCCGCGATATGGCAGAAAATGCTGGCGAAAATCCATCTGTTGCGTGCGTGCAAAAGGCGTTAGCGAAAGCGTTCCGCCGGCAAATTCTCGCTCAAGGCGGATGGCGCCACGCGCTGACCAAGCATCCCGGTAAGCCAATGGGTCATCATTCGCTTTGGCGATATCTCGGTCTTTGAACGCATCTGGGCCTTGGATGAAGTCAGCCGTCTCTTGCTCGAGATATGACGCCGAGGCCCAGGCGGTAATGTCCCAACCGGCGAAAACGGTCTCAGCCACACCTGATCCCTTTAGTTGAAAGACGTCGGTCGCATCGCGCCAGCCGACATCTTTCTGAACCGACAGAGACGCGCGGCCCAAATTGCCCTGATCGTAGATCAAATCGCCCTTATAGCGTCCCAAACTCCCATAGGAGGCGTTCAATTGCTTCAAGGCTTCGCCGCTTGGGTCCGCCAGAATGACGTTTACAAGCCCGTGGACGGCGTTTGAGCCGTATTTGGCTGATCCAGGTCCTCTGACGACTTCGATGAGCTCTGCGGTCTCGTGGTGCGGCTCTAGGAGGCTGTTGACGTTGCCAAAAGCGGGCGAGCGCGTCGGAACACCGTTCTCGAGGATCAAAAAGCTCCCCTGCCCTGCGCCACCGGTAAGAACAGGCGAGCGAATGGCGATGAGATGCTCTTGGCCCGAATTGGTATGAATATTCACGCCCGGCAGCGTGTTCAGAACTTCCGCCGGATGATCGGCGGAGATGGTTGCAATGGTATCCGCATCAATGATTGAGACCGAACCGGCGCTTTGCGGCACGCGGTCACCAAAAGTCGTGATGGTCACGAGAACGCGATTGGCGCGCTCTCGGCAGAAGGGAGAGCTACCATCTGCCGGCAAGCCTCTCTCCGCCAGGCAGGCTGCAACATTCGCTTCGACCTCATTCTGAGCGTCTTCATAGGCGAACTGGGCGGCAGCGCTGGCGGCAAAGCCCATCGCTGCCGTTGTAAGCAATACAGTGCGGATCATTAAGCTGTTCTAGCTCCCGAAGAATAAGGCCGCCGGTAGTGCTCCGACCACCGCGCCCGAAAGACATGTAGCCAGCGTACCGGCAATCAAGGTCTTCCATGCGAGTTCGAGGAAAGTGGTTCGCCGAGCAGGCTCGATGATGGACAGCCCACCAATCAGAATGCCGATCGAGCCGAAATTGGCGAACCCGCAAATGGCGTGCGCTGTGATCATGCTTGTGCGGGGTGAGAGGCCTTCACCGCCCTCACCTGCAAGCTGTAGGAAGGCGACAAACTCGGTCAGGACGGTCTTGATGCCGATCAATGACCCTGATTGAGCGGCTTCAGACATGGGCACACCAACCATGTACATGAGCGGTGCAAAGATCCAGCCGAGGACGCGCTCAATTGAGAGCGGCGCGCCTCGGAAATCTGGCGCCGAAGCCAAGCCGGCATTGACCAGATAGAGTAGCGCAAACGCGGCGATCAGCATGGTCACGATATTGGCGAGGATTTTCAGGCCGTCCGACGCTCCAGTCGCAAACGCGTCCATGGTCGATTCATACTCAAAGTCTGGCTCGTGAGCGCGGAGCTTGGAATCGACGGTTTCCGGGATCATGACGAGCGCCAATGCGACGGCGGCGGGCGCGGCAATGAGCGACGCAGCCAATAGCTGGCCGAGTGCATTTGGCAGAACGTCTTGAAGGAACACGCCGTAGAGCACGAGCACGCTTCCCGCGACGGTCGCGAATCCGGTGACCATAAGAATGAAAATCTCAGACCGCGTCATCCCTTTGAGGTAAGGTTTCACCAGCACGGGCGCTTCGGTCATGCCCATGAAAATATTGGCTGAGACTGCGAGCGATGTCGCGCCTCCTAGCCCCATGAAACGACGGAAAATGCTAGCAAAGCCCTTGGTCACCCAACGCAGGACATGCCAATGCCACAAAATCGCTGAAAGCGCTGCCACAACGATGATGAGTGGCAAGAGATGAACCGCAAATATGGGGCCTGGTTGTCCGGTAAATTCTTCCCATCCCGCCTGTGTTCCGAAGGTCGGTCCAAAGACGAATTGCGTTCCGTATGCGGTTGCTGCGATCAGGCTGTCGACGACGATATTCGCCGCAAACAGGGCTTCGCGAATGATCGGGATGCCAAACAGAATAAGGGCAAAGGCAAACTGGATGATGACCGCACCAATGACGATCTTCCAGGGGAAAGCTTTCTTATTGTCTGATAGCCCCCAGGCGATCGCGAATATCAGCAAAATGCCGAGAAACGCCCGCGCATTGTCCCAACCCCATTCCATCGGCAAACCCTCGCTCCAGTGTACACAGATTAGAGACCTAACCCGCACTGTGGATGCGGGCTAGCCTCCTTATCAGCCGTTGAAACTATCCGAGTTTGCAGACGCAGATTTTGTGTCCGTCCGGATCGCGGAAATAAGCGCCATAAAAAGTTGGCATGCGCTGACCCGGCTCACCTTCGCTGGGAGCGCCAAGCTCCATGGCCTTTGCGTAGACGCGGTCGACCGTCTCATTGTCGGCGACGCCAATTGCAGGCATGACGCCGTTGCCACAGGTCGCTGAGGCTTCGTCATAAGGGCCGCCAATCGCCAGCATTGGCTGTCCTGGTTCAGTCCCATAGAAATAGAGCCGACCATTGTCGAAAAAGCGCTTTGCGCCCATTTCTGCGAGCACTGCATCGTAAAACTCAACCGCTTTTTCGGAATTGTTGGATCCCAAGGTGACATAAGCGAGCATGGCGTTCTCCTGTAATAATGACCGAGGTCTAGGCATCATGGGGAAGCCCCTCTGGCAAGACTTCACGCAGCGTCGGCGCTTGACGTTTACGTCAGCGGATGGTGCAAGGCGTTCGCACTCGCACAATGCGTATTAGTTTTAGGAGACACACTCATGTCCATTCGTTTCGATGATCGCGTCGCAATTGTTACAGGCGCCGGTGGCGGCCTTGGTAAACAGCACGCGCTCGAGCTTGCTCGCCGCGGCGCAAAAGTCGTTATCAATGACCTCGGTGGCTCTATGGATGGATCCGGTGGCAACTCTGAAGCCGCTGAAGCGGTTGTTGCTGAAATCAAAGCCATGGGCGGTGAAGCGATCGCCAATGGTTCTTCCGTTTCAGACGATGCTGGCGTTCAAAAGATGATCGATGACACGATGTCCGCTTTCGGCCGCATCGACATCATCATCGCAAACGCTGGGATCTTGCGGGATAAATCCTTCTCCAAGATGACCACCGAAGACATCAATCTCGTTCTAGACGTTCATTTGCGCGGGACCTTCAAGCCGGTTCATGCCGCTTGGAACATTATGAAAGAGCAAAATTACGGGCGTATCGTGGTGACTACATCGTCCACCGGTCTTTACGGCAATTTTGGTCAAGCCAATTACGGCGCAGGCAAGCTTGGTGTGGTCGGTATGATGAATACGTTGAAAATTGAAGGTGCTAAAAACGATATCAAAATCAACGCTGTATGCCCTATCGCAGCGACGCGTATGACCGAAGGTCTGATGCCTCAAGCGATGCTGGACAACCTTAAGCCAGAGTATGTGACGCCCGGCGTGATGAACCTCGTCAAGGAAGATGCTCCAACCGGCATGATCCTCTCCGCAGGAGCTGGTGCCTTCTCTATGGCGCAAATTGTGGAAACCAATGGTGCATTTGTTGGTCAAGGCGAGGCGCTCACCGCTGAAGCTGTTGCGGCCAAATGGGACGAAATCACCGACACGAGTGTTCAAACCCACTTCGATTCTGGCTCTGGCCACGGCGCAAACATCTTTGCTCGCCTGCAGGAAGCCGCAGAGAAGGCTTAATCTGCAAGCAAAGCGGAATTAATTCCATGAAACCGGCGACGCCCTATGGCCTCGCCGGTTTTTTCTTTCTAAACTGTAGGGAAGTGAGGGCCTAACGGGGAGTGCTCCATGCGTGCTTTGATTATATCACTGAGTGTCGGTTTGCTCGCCGCCTGTGGTGGCGGCGATGGCGAACCCGCCTCAGACGTGACGGAGCCGGAAGCGGTAGAGACCCCGACCATTGAAGAGCCCGTTCCCGTCATCGACGTCACAGGTGAAGCTTGCGGTGGAATTGCCGGCGTCCAATGCCCGGAAGGCTATTTCTGTCAGCAAGAAGCCGGCCAGTGCCTGGAAATCATGGATGGCGCAGGCACGTGCCAGGTCAAACCCGAGATCTGTACCCGCGAATACATGCCAGTTTGTGGCTGTGACGGCCAAACCTATTCAAATGCCTGCGAAGCGGCTGCTGCTGGTGCAAGTGTTGCGATTGAAGGCGAGTGCGCTAGCCCGGACCTGCAGTAAATTAGAGGGTCTGCGAGATCCCTTCAGACAACAGCGCTAAGCGATCCGGCATCGGCTCATCAATGACGTCTTTGTCTTTGCTGACTGTGCGCAGGATTTGATCGCCAGAATTCGACTCAATCGCTGTGACGAGCAGCCCGGATTTTGACAGCTGCTCGATCAGTACAGCTGGGATCGTCTTAATTGCGCCGGTCAATAAGATCCGGTCGTAAGGCCCGTGTTCCTGAAGACCGAGCAGACCGTTGCCGTGTTTGATGGTGACATTATCGACATTCAGCTCGGTTAAGCGTTTGCGAGATTGCTCGACCAAGCGTTCATAGCGCTCAATACCGTAAACGTGTCGGCTGATCTGGCTGAGCAGTGCCGCGGTGTAGCCACTGCCTGATCCGATCAAGAGGACGCGCTCTTCCTTTCCAGGCGAAACCTGTAACGCCCGCAACAGTTTCGCCGTTACGATCGGGCGTGGAATGCTCTGACCGCATGGGATAGGCAGAGCACAATCTTCGCCGACCATAGATTTGAGGTTTTCGCCTACGAATACCCCTCGATCCACGGTTTCTAGAGCGGTGAGCACGCCATCATCGGTTATTCCCTGGCGACGTAGGGATAAGACAAGGCGCGCTGCGCGCAGAGGATCGGGAATCAGGTCGGCCATGTGTCTCGCATCTCAGCGAGAAACGCTTCATGCGTCAAATCCACATGTAGCGGAGATACAGAGATGTAACCATCGTAGATTGCTCGCAAATCCGTGCCTTCATCCGGGTTGGAGAGCTTGCCGCGATAGCCGATCCAGTAATACGCATTCCCGCGAAGGTCTTCTCGTGCTTCTGTACGAATGATTCGTTCATCTCTAAAGCCTTGGCGCGTAAACCGTACGCCTTTGACCTCATTTGGGGCCTTATCTGGGAAATTAACGTTAATAACCAGGTCGTTAGGCCACCCCTTCTCGATCAGTGGCTTTAGCACTTTTGCCCCCCATTCGGTCGGAGTTTCCCATGGACAAGAATGCGGATTTTGAAAGCCTCGCGACTGGCTGAGCGCGATGCTCGGAACGCCATGTTGCATACCGAAAAGCGCGGCAGCAATTGTGCCTGAGAAGGTGGTGTCCTCGGCGATGTTCTGGCCGGCATTGACCCCTGACAGGATCAAATCAGGGCGTTCGGGCATTAATTCGTCGAGCGCCAACAGAACGCAATCGCTCGGCGTGCCGTTGACGGCATAGCGCTGAGGCCCGGTTTCGCGCACGCGGACAAACTCGGTCAGCGAGATCGCCCTCCCCTTCCCCGATTGCTCAAGTTCAGGCGCGACCACCCAGATGTCGTCCGTGATCTCGCGTGCGATATGTTCTAAGACTTCCAAGCCGGGCGCGTTGATCCCGTCATCATTGGTCAAAAGGATTTTCATTCTGAACGTCCCATAAAAGAAAGGCCAAGAAACGCGATCCCTGCAAGCGCAGCGCCGTAGACAGTAAGGGTCTCTATAGGCGGGGCGAATGTGTAGAGATCATGACCTGAAAGTAAAAAATGCGCTGCCCCATGCGCAATGGCGGCAACAGAAAACACCCGTCCGGCGAGTTCGCGCCAGGACGCAAGAAACAAGGCCCAAAACAGTCCGACATAGAGCGGGACGTGTAAGAGAACGAATGCGTCGCGAGCAGCGGTTTCTTCCATGCCACTGAGGACGGGCAACAGACGCCATTCTGCATGGGTCATCGCATCCATTTCATGCACGGCCAGGAGCGCCACGGCCAAGATAAGGCTCAGATTGAGCCAGGTCTTCACGTAATCACCTCAAGGCCGCCCATGTATGACCGGAGGACCTCTGGCACGGTGATCGAGCCGTCTTCGTTCTGATAATTCTCAAGCACAGCCACCAGTGTGCGCCCGACGGCCAGGCCGGAGCCGTTCAGCGTGTGCACGAATTCCGGCTTCGGCTTTGGATTGTCTTCGCTCGGTGCCGGACGCCAGCGCGCACTCATGCGCCGCGATTGGAAGTCACCGCAATAAGAACACGAGCTGATCTCGCGATAGGTGTCCTGGCTCGGCAACCAGACCTCAAGGTCGTAGGTCTTGCGCGCGCCAAACCCCATATCGCCTGTGCACAGCAGCATGCGCCGATATGGAAGGTTCAGCGCCTCCAGAATGCCTTCGGCGCATTTGGTCATACGCTCCAGCTCAGCGAGACCCTCTTCCTCATCACGAACGATGGAAACCATCTCGACTTTGTTGAACTGGTGAAGGCGGATCATGCCTTTTGTATCGCGGCCCGCACTGCCCGCTTCAGAGCGGAAACAAGGTGTATGACCGGTCATACGGATGGGGAGTTGATCCGCGCCGAGGATCTGTTCGCGGACGAGATTGGTGAGTGGCACTTCTGAGGTGGGGATCAGGTACAAAGCCTGCGCTTTGCGATCAAGCAGGGATTGAAATGATCTGCGCTCTTCCTCAATTTCTTCCTTAAGCTCATTCAATGAATCAGTGAGCGCACTTTTAAACTCAACCGGTACGGTAATGGACAGCTCATTGATTTTCTTAACTACTTTTGCCTGCTGTCCAATCTGTCCGTCAATTAACTCGAGCGCGTGAAAAACCTCGTGGAAATCGTTCTTGATTGAGTATAAATCATCCTCGAATTTTGGAAGCTGACTAGTTCCTTCGAGAGCGTCGTCACTGACCAAAAGCGGCGGGCTTACTTCCTCATACCCATTTTCCAGCGTCTGCTTATCCAACATGAAAGTCGCCAAAGCCCGCTCCAAACGCGCCAGTTGACCGCGAAGCGCCACAAAGCGCGCGCCGCTCATGGCAGCTGCGGCCTCAAAATCCATGAGAGGTTGGCCAATTGCGTTCTTCAGCCCAGCGCCGAGGTCGGCGTGATCTGACACGTGATTGCGACCGCCAATATGCGCGTTCGGCTCACCCCATTTGTGCTGCTCGACATTGCTCTCTTCGTCCTCGCCTTCGGGAACGTCAGGCATGGGCAGATTGGGCGTGCCGAGGAGCAGCTTATCAAGTTCTTCGCGCGCGGCGGCTTCTTGTTCGCCTGCCGCTTCGATCACGTCTTTTGCTTCAGCGACTTCGGCGCGTAGTTTTTCAAACAATGCCTCGTCGCCAGAGGCTTTGGCTTTGCCAATCTCCTTGGATTTGGCATTGCGCGCTGATTCCGCATCCTGTTTATGAGACACGGCTTTCCGAACAGCAGCGTCGTGATCCAGCATATGCGAAACGACGTCACCTAAGCCCTTTTGCTTGCGCTCAAAGCCAGCGCGGAAGGCGTCAGGATTGTCGCGAATGGCGCGGATATCGAACATGGGCTCGCCTCATTTCTGATCGGCTAGCGTTTAGGGTGATGCGATAAGGGCGTCTAGCGCCCTTTATCGACTAACTCTCTTTCACCTGCGGCGCTAAGCGGATGTGTAGCTCGCGCAGCTGTTCGTCGCGAACTGGGCTCGGGGCCTGCATCATCAGGTCACGCGCTTGCTGGTTCATCGGGAACAGAGTCACGTCGCGAATATTGTCGGCATCCGCGAGCAGCATCACGATGCGGTCGACGCCGGGAGCGATCCCGCCATGCGGCGGCGCGCCATAGCGGAACGCGTTCAGCATGCCGCCAAACTCAGCTTCGACCACATCTGGGCCATAACCGGCCTTATCGAAGGCTTTGAGCATGATGTCAGCGCGGTGGTTCCGGATGGCACCGGAGGACAGCTCATACCCGTTACAGACAATGTCGTACTGGTAGGCGGTGAGCGCCAGAAGGTCGTCGTCCGTCTTGGCGTTCTCGAGCGCTTCCAGTCCGCCTTGTGGCATAGAAAACGGGTTGTGAGAGAAGTCGACTTTCTTGTTGTCTTCGTCCCACTCATACATCGGGAAATCGACAATCCAGCATAGGCGGAAGATGCCCTGCTCGATGAGGTCGAGTTCTTGGCCGACTTTGGTGCGCGCGGCGCCAGCGAGCTTGTAAGCGTCGCCTTTTTTGCCAGCAGAGAAGAAGATGCCGTCGCCATCTCCGAGGCCTGTTTCTTCTAGGAAGGCTTTCAGGTGATCTGCGTCGAAATTCTTAAGGACCGGGTCTTGGCTGACAACGACGCCGTCATCGCCCGCTCTCAGCCGCGCATAGCCGAGGCCTGGGGCCTGCATTTCTTTCTTCGCCCACTTGTCCATATCATCGAAGAATTTGCGTGACTGGGTCTCGGTCGCTTTCGGTGCAGGCACTGCAATGACACGTCCGCCGCCTTTGATGATTTTGGCAAAGATGGAGAAACCGGTCTTGCTGTCATCGGCGAAGAAGTCGGTGACGTCGACGAGTTCGATTGGGTTGCGCAGATCTGGCTTGTCCGAGCCATACTTCGCGATGGCTTCCGCATAAGGAATGCGCGGGAACGGGCCATCCGGCACGGTGCGGCCTTTGCCTTTCCAATCGGCGAATTCTTCAAACACGCCGCGCATTACGGGTTCGATCGCTTGGAAGACGTCTTCTTGCGTCACGAAGCTCATCTCAACATCAAGTTGGTAGAACTCGCCGGGTGAGCGATCTGCGCGCGCATCCTCGTCTCGGAAACAGGCTGCGATCTGGAAATAGCGGTCAAAGCCAGAGACCATAAGCAACTGTTTGAATTGCTGCGGCGCCTGCGGCAGCGCGTAGAACTGGCCTGGGTGCAAACGAGACGGCACCAGGAAGTCACGCGCCCCTTCAGGAGACGACGCGGTCAGGATGGGTGTCTGATACTCCGTAAAACCCTGCTCCACCATCCGGCGGCGAATGGAGGCGATGACGTCAGCCCGCAAGATCATGTTTGAATGGAGCGTCTCGCGACGCAGGTCCAGATAACGGTGCTTCAGACGGATATCTTCTGGATAATCTGGCTCGCCAAAGACCGGCAGCGGCAGTTCAGCTGCTTCGGATTGCACGGAGGCTTCTTTGACGCGAATTTCGATCTCGCCTGTGCCGAGGTTCGGGTTCACTAGCTCCGCGTCACGGGCGAGCACTTCGCCTTCAATCGTAATAACGCTCTCGGTGCGAAGGCGCTCAACGACTGCGAATGCAGGGAAGTCTGGATCGAATACACATTGCGTCAGACCATAATGGTCGCGCAGGTCGATAAACATCACCCCGCCATGGTCTCGGCGGCGGTGGAGCCAGCCTGAGAGTTTAACGGTTTCCCCGACATGGGACTTGCGAAGTTCGCCGCAGGTATGGCTGCGATAGGCGTGCATAATGCGCTCCGTTTGGGAGGAGAAATAAAGGCGGCTTTAGGCGTTGGTCAGGCCTGAAAGTCAAGGCCTGCGCGCACCCGTTCTCGTTTCAGGTTGGATTAACTTGTTTTTCAGGCCTGTACGCCAAGTTGCTCATATGACGAATCAATCGCCGCAAACTGCGTCTCAAGACCTTGAAATCGCAGACGATCGCAACCGTGCCGAAGGCTATGTTATTGAGTGTAATGGCACAGAAGCGCGCATTGCCGCGCAAGCCGGATCTGGCGCAGAATCCGATGACTATTGGGCTGTCGGCCAGCTGATCTCAATCCAAGTGGGAAAGAACCGCGTTGTTGGTCTCCTCTACAAGGTCGATAGCGAGACATTGGATTGGAGTGGATCGCGCGACAAGACCATCATCTTGCATGTCGAACTGTCGGGTGAAGTACGCATCGACGAGAAGCGTGGACCCGTCTTTTCAGGCGGTATTTCGCAATACCCGCATCTGGGCGCCGTGGCCCATCGGATACGCAAGCGCGATTTGCTGACCATCTATAAATCGTCCGACCCATCGGCGGTTACGATTGGCGCGCTGAGCCAAGCTTCAGACATTCCTGCTGTTGTGTCGGTCGACGCCCT